>NZ_JBQDJZ010000101.1:0-5267 GCF_052095765.1 Halomonas sp. | reverse complement strand
CACACCCCGGTTGCGCTGTTCGCCGCCGAACGAAAAAGCGTTGGTGAAAGGATCGGTGTAGCTGCTCGGACGCGTTATTTCATACACGCTGAGCGTGTGCGCGAATTCGCCAAGGTCGAACTTGATGCCGGCCTCCTTTTGCTTGGTCTTGTAGGGCGCGAAGACTTCACCCGCGTTTTCTGCAGTGCTGGGGGCTATGGCACCCTGACTCAGCCCTTCAATGTAGTTGGCATACACGGATACCTGGTCGGTGACCTCGACCAGAATCGCCGCAGCCGGTGTCGTGGCACTTTCTTTATAGCGTTGTCCAATGCGTGCCCCGGTTGTGCCGTTGAAACTGTCGTTGATCACGTGCTGGCGACGCACACCCAGCGTCAGCTGCACCCTGTCCTCCGCAAACGATAGCGTGTCTGCCAGGCCGAAGCTGGACAGCCGCGTATCCGTTTGGGTAAGCGCTGGAATATTTCCGGGACGCGCGACTTCTGGTCCCCACACCGGATTATAGATGTTGGTCACCCAGTCTTCTGGCAGGAGGTTTCTGAATCCTCTGAGCAGGTAGTCCTCGTTGTAGTACGTAGCATTAAGCGCGAACTGATGACCCACGGAGCCCGTGAGGGCTTCGCCCATCAGACCCACTTCAGCGGATTTCCGCTCCATCCGGTCGGACACGCCGCTGTAGTTGATCCTGAAGTCGCCCGCTTCGTTGAAAACTTGACCGAAGCCCATGTTGGTATCGAGTTCTGTCTTGCTGATGCCTCCCGTGGCATAGGCCGTCAATTGGTCTGTCAGGTCGAACTCGCCACGCACTATGGCGCCTTTGTCAGTGCTGTCATAGAAGGCCCACGGCGGGTTCCACGAGACATCCGGTTTAGGTGGTTTGGGTAAGGGCACGCCGGGGGCCAACGTGAGGCCCCGGGTCAAGCCATCCCCCCGCTCCTCGCTGTGGTACAGGTCTGCGGATAGACGTGTGTTTTCGCCACGCCAATCCAGCCCGAGTGACGCTTGGCTGACTTTCTTGTCCTGGTTGTTCACGGCGGTCTCACCATCCCGATAGACGCCGTTGAAACGGATGCCGAACTGCTGATCCTCGCCAAACCGACGGCCCAGGTCGAGATGGCCGCCGAAGTACGAGTCGGACATGTAAGTTCCCGTCAAGCGCGTCAATGGCTCATTGCCCGCGCGCTTGGTCACCAGATTGACCGCACCGCCCGCAGATCCCTTGGGCGGCATGCCGTTGAGCAGAGCCGAAGGTCCCTTGAGCACTTCGACTCGCTCGAACATCTCGGGCGAAGTGCGGTAATAGCCCGCCATGCCGGGCAAGCCGTTGATGGTCACATCACCGACATCGGATGGCAGACCACGAATCGAATAGCTCTCCAAAGCCTCTCCTGCGATGCCGCTGGTGAACACCGCCGGATCAGTCTTGGAGATAACCTCGCTGATGTCCTTAGCTTGCTGATCTTCGATGAACTTGTCCGTATAAGTAATGGTGGAGAACGGTGTCTCCATGAAGTCCTTGTCACCAAGGAAACCCATGCGCACGCCGCTGCTCACCTGCCCGCCGGCATAGGGAACAATCGGCCCAGCTGCTTCGCCCGTTACCGTCACCGGAGCTAGGGTAACCACGCCATCTACAGCAAGCGTGTCCTGCGCCTGCTGGGCAGCCCGGTTCAGCGCGTAGCGTCCATCGGCCTCTCGCACGGCCTGCAAACTATGTCCACGCAGGAGTTCAACTAATCCATCGGCCACACTATAACTACCAGACAATCCCTGGCTGCTCTTACCCTGAATCAAGCCTGCACCCACGTTTAGCTCAACTCCCGCCACATCGGCAAAGGCATTGAGTGTCTGACTCAATGAGCCGGGAGGCACATTAAAATATCTGGGCGCACCCACAGTCTCATCCGCCATCTGCGCCAGCGCCGGTGGCGTTGACAACACAGCAACACCTAACGTCAATCCGAACAGGATGGCTGTCAGGTAGTGGCGAGAAAAGCCAGGGCTAAGGTACAGTACCTGCCGAGCAGAGCGTGTTATGTGAGGGCTGGGGCAGCGCTTGGCCATGTCGAGCTCCTTTCAGTTCGAGTTGGACTTGGGATTGAATCAGTTCTGATAGCCTTGGATAACGTCATCGATGACGAGCTTCAAAGAGTTCGGGCTGGCGGCAGTGATGTACCAAGCCTCAGCATCGGCGAAGACTACTCGACCGTTCTTCCAGGCATTGGTCTGGCGCAGGAGCGGATTGCCAAGACGCTCTGCATTCATGACTGGTCGACGTTCCATCACAGCCGTGCGGTCCACCACGTAGATGACATCAGGGTTGGCCTGCTGGATAAATTCGCTGGAGATCGGCTGACCATGCAGACCAGTCTCGACCGTCGGGCTGGCCGGCTTTACACCTAACGCATTGAAGACGAAGCCATAGCGGGACTGCACGCCAAAGGAACTGAAGGCGCCGTTGTTGTGCAGCACGACCAGTGCTTTCTCGGGTCGATCCTGCGTGACACGCCTGACCTCTTTGACCTTGGCGTCCAGATCAGCGGCTTTCTGGCGTGCGAGATCTTCCTTGCCGAAGATCCGCCCCAGGGTTATGAGGTGATCTTTGATGACCTCGATGTGCTGGATCTGACTGTCCCGGTAGTCCACATCGAAGTGAATGGTCGGAGCGATCTGGCTCAACTCCTTGTAGTGGTTCGCCTGCAGCGAAGTGATTAGGATCAAGTCAGGCTTGGCCGCATGCACTCGCTCTAGATTCGGCTGAACGATGGCGCCCGTGTCCTGCACATCTGCGGCGTCCTTGTACTTGGAAAGGAAGTGCGGCACGAAGTCCTTAGGCATGCCTACGACCGGAACACCGAGCTGATCGAGGAAATCGACTTCGTTCATGTCGAGTGCCACCACGCGCTGCGGCAGCTTGTTGATCACCGTCGTTCCCAGCTTGTGTTGAACCGTGACGGGTTCATAGGTTTCTTGCGCGGATGCCTGCGAGGATTCAGTCGATGTGTCGCCGCAACCCTGCACAGCGATCGTGGCGGCAATCAGCAAGGCCAGCGCCCAATACCGGTGTTTGTGTTTGAGGTTCATTCCAGCTCTCCTGATGGGTTGAAGTAGTTGCACAGATATCCGCGTTCGCCGTGCGTGATCTCGAAATCCAGTCCATACAGTTTCCGCAACCGCTCCTCGGTCACGACCTTGGCCACCGGGCCGGCGCAATGCACCTCACCGCCTTTCATCGCAACGATGTGATCGGAGTAGCTGGCTGCGAAGTTGATGTCGTGCACCACCAAGATCACGGTGCGGCCGTGCTCATCACACAGGCGGCGCAGTGCGCGCATGATCTGGACGGCATGCTTGATATCAAGATTGTTCAGCGGCTCATCGAGCAGCAGACACTGCGTCTGCTGGGCGATGGTCATGGCCAGAAAAGCCATCTGACGCTGGCCGCCGCTAAGTTCGTCGAGATAGGCGCCGCGCAGCGGTTCCAGCGTCAGGAACGCAATGGCCTCATCGATCGCCCGGTTATCATCAGTAGTCAATACACCTCGGCTATAGGGGAATCGACCGAAGGCAACCAACTCCTCTACCGTCAGGCGCAGATTGAAATCGGGGGACTGGCGCAAGGTGGCGACACGTTTGGCGTAGTCGCCGATGCGAATCTCCGAAGCTTTGCTGCCTTCGATCAGAATGTCGCCGTGGCTCGGCTCCAGCAACCGGGCGATCATCATCAGTAACGTCGTCTTGCCTGCGCCATTGGGGCCGATGAGCGAGGTCAGCCGTTCTGCCGGAAACTGCGTACTCACATTGGAGAGAACGGTTTTGGCGCCATAGGTCTTGGAGAGGTTGTTGACCGTGATCATGCAGCCCCCCGTGTGCGCACCATCAGCACAAGGAACCAGGCGCCGCAGACCAGGTTGACCAAGATGCCGACGGTGGCTCGGTAGTTGAAGACGTGTTCGACCGCAAGCTGGGCGAGGATGAAGATGCCGATGGCAATCGCGCAGCCCGTGGGCAAGGTGATCCGGTGCCGAAACGTTCGGGCCAGCGCGTAGGTGATGTTGGCGACGAAGATGCCCATGAAGGCCGTGGGGCCAAGCAGACTGGTCGAAACGGCGACCAGTACAGCGATTAGCGCGAGGTACAGCCGCACAGTGCGCTGATAATCCACGCCCAAGGATACGGCCTGGTCGCGGCCCAGAGAAAGCACATCCAGTATTGGCAGGGCCTTGATACCGGCCATACATACCGCCGCGACAAGCGTGGATGAAACGAGCAACTGCCCGGGCTCTGCCTTGCCGAACGATGCCTGACTGAAGTCGAGCAGGACGGAGAACTCGCCGGGGCTGACCTTGAACTGCACGAACTGCGTGAAGGTGCCGATCACCATCGTCAGTACCAGCCCCACCAGCAGCAGGAAATACACGTTGTTCCTGCCATCCTGGAACAGCCAGCGGTGGATAGCCCACGAATAGCCGAGCATCAGCAGGACGGACACGGCGAAGTTGCCGTTCGCGCCGAGCACGACCAGACTCTGCGTTCCCATGGCCAGAACCAGTAGCGATTGCAACAGCAGATAGACCGCCTCGTAGCCCATGATGGCTGGGGTCAATATCCGATTACCTGTGATGGTCTGGAACGCAATTGAGGACCAGGCGACGCAGATCCCGCCGATGAACATGGCAGCCAGCCGGGCGAGCCGCCTGGGGATGACGTAATCAAAGTCGAAATCGGAACGGAAGAGCAGGAAGGTCATTGCCAATACAAGGACCACTAGCCAGACGGCGTGCCGAGAAACCTGTGGGGTGAGCACGCGCATCATCTGCTCCTCCAGATGATGAGCACGAGGAACAGCACACCCCCCACACCGCCCGCCGTCAAACCAATGGGAACCTCGAACGGATAGATGAGCAGGCGCCCAAGAATGTCGCAAGCCACCAGCAGCGAAGCACCGCCCAGCGCCACCACTGGCAGGGTGCGCCCCAGGTTGTCGCCGTAGTGCAGCGCAACCAGATTGGGAATGACCAGTCCGACGAAAGGTATGGTCCCGACAGTGATGACCGTGGCAGCCACAGTGACGGCTACCAACATCAGGCCCAGCGCCACCGTGGCCTGGTAGTTCAGCCCTAGGCTGGTGGCCATGCCTTCGCCCATGCCCAGTACGGTGAAGCGGTGCGCGTACAGGTAGGTGAGCACAACGATCGGCAGGATCAGGTAGATGATTTCGTAGTTGCCCTGGACGATCTTGGAGAAGTCGCCCAGCAGCCAACCCT
>NZ_JBQDJZ010000100.1:0-9102 GCF_052095765.1 Halomonas sp. | reverse complement strand
CCAGCACTTTCTGGTGGCGGCGCTGCACGCTGCAGTCGCGCTCGAACAGATAGACGCCGTTGCCATGGCTGTCACAGAACACCTGCACTTCAACGTGGCGCGGCTGGGTCAGGTACTTCTCGATCAGCATGCGATCGTCGTTAAAGGCGGCGCGAGACTCGCGACGACAGCCGTCTAGCATGGCCTGAAACTCGTCGGCAGATTCCACCACCCGCATGCCCTTGCCGCCACCGCCGGCGCTGGCCTTGAGCAGCACCGGGTAGCCGATGCTGTCAGCCTCGCGGCGCAGCAGGTCGTCGCTCTGGTCGTCGCCGTGGTAGCCCGGCACCAGCGGTACGCCGGCGTTGTCCATGCGTACTTTGGCGGCGGACTTGTCGCCCATGGCGGCAATCGCCGAGGCGGGCGGGCCGACAAAGGTGATGCCGGCAGCGTCCAGCGCTTCGACGAAGGCGCCGTTTTCTGACAGGAAACCATAGCCGGGATGAACAGCGCCGGCACCGGTGCGCTGAGCAGCATCGATGACTGCTGATACATCCAGGTAGCTCTCGCGGGCGGCGGCCGGGCCGATGCGCACGGCTTCGTCGGCCTCGCGCACATGGCGAGCATTGGTATCGGCGTCAGAATAAACGGCCACAGTACGCAGGCCCATGGCGCGGGCGGTCCGCATGATGCGACAGGCGATTTCGCCACGGTTGGCGATCAGCAGCGTATCGAAGCGCTGGGCGTTGGAAGCAGGCGTCCGGGTCATGAGTTGCGCTCCGTGTTGGTAGAAGGCGCCCAGGCCGGGCGGCGTTTTTCAAAGAAGCTGCCAAGGCCTTCCTGGCCTTCGGCGCTGACGCGCAGCTTGCTGATCACCTGGCAGCAGTGTTCGCGAGTGGCGTCACTGTCTGGCTCGCGGGCGACCTCGGCAAGCAGCGCCTTGGTGGCGAAGCTGGCCTGGGGTGAAGTGCCCAGCAGGGTGTCGAGCATGGCATCAACGGCTGAGTTCAGCGCGTGATGCTCAGTATCCGCTTCGACCAGTTGATGAACCAGGCCGAGTCTTTCTGCGGTGGCGGCGTTCATCACTTCGGCGGTCAGCGCATAGCGGCGCATCTGGCGCTCGCCAAGTGCGCGCTGCACATAGGAGCTGATCACCGCGGGTGACAGGCCAATGCGCACTTCTGACAGACAGAACTTGGCCTTGTCTGAGGCAATCACGATATCGCAGCAGGCCGCCAAGCCCACGGCGCCACCAAAGGCAGCACCTTGCACGCGGCATAGTGTTGGGCAGGGCAGGGTGTCCAGCTGGTGCATCAGCCGCGATAGCTCGCGGGAGTCGGCCAGGTTGCCGTCGAAGTCGTATTCGACCATGCGCTTCATCCAGCCCAGGTCAGCCCCGGCAGAAAAGCTCTTGCCATCGGAGCCCAGTACCATGGCGCGGACTTTGCCGCGCTCGGCGGCCTCACGCACTTGCGCCAGGTGGGCATTGAGCTCGGCGATCAGGCTGTCATCGAAGGCATTGTGGACTTCAGGGCGCTTGAGGGTCAGCCAGGCGACGCCACGGGCGTCGATGTCGAGTTGGGAAAACGTTGTGGTTGTCATGGCGCTCCCCTTACATCCGGAACACGCCAAAGCGCGTGTCTTCGATTTCAGCGTTCATGGCGGTGGCCAGCGACAGGCCGAGTACGGAACGGGTCTGAGCGGGGTCGATCACGCCGTCGTCCCACAAGCGGGCGCTGGCGTAATATGGGTGGCCCTGATGCTCGTATTGATCGCGGGTGGGCTGCTTGAAGGCGTCTTCTTCTTCGGCAGTCCACTCCTTGCCGTCGCGCTCGATCTGTTCGCGCTTGACCTGCCCCAGCACACCGGCAGCCTGTTCACCCCCCATCACCGAGATGCGGGCGTTGGGCCACATGAACAGCAGGTTGGGATCGAAGGCGCGGCCACACATGCCGTAGTTGCCGGCACCGAAGCTGCCGCCGATCAGCACGGTGAACTTGGGTACCTTGGCACAGGCCACGGCGGTAACCAGTTTGGCACCGTGCTTGGCGATACCTTCGTGTTCGTATTTGGAACCGACCATGAAGCCGGTGATGTTCTGTAGAAATACCAGTGGGATCTTGCGTTGGGCGCACAGCTCGATGAAGTGCGCGCCCTTGACGGCAGACTCGGAGAACAGCACGCCGTTGTTGGCAATAATGCCCACCGGATGACCGTGAATGTGCGCAAAGCCGGTAACCAGGGTGTCACCGTAGTAGCGCTTGAACTCGTCAAAGGCGGAGTCGTCGACGATGCGGCCGATGATTTCGCGCACATCGAACGGCTTCTTGAGATCGGTGCCGACGATGCCGTAAATCTCGCTGGGATCAAGACGGGGTGGCTTGGTCTCGACCATGGCCAGCTGGCCCCGCTTCTGCCAGTTCAGCCGCGATACACAGGCGCGTGCCAGCTGCAGGGCGTGGGCGTCGTTTTCGGCGTAGTGGTCCGCCACACCGCTGATCCTGGTGTGCACGTCGGCACCGCCCAAATCCTCAGCGCTGATCGACTCGCCCGTGGCAGCCTTCACCAGCGGCGGGCCGCCGAGAAATATCGTGCCCTGTTCCTTGACGATGATCGACTCGTCGGCCATGGCTGGCACATAGGCACCGCCAGCGGTGCAGGAACCCATTACCACGGCGATCTGCGGGATGCCCTCGGAAGACAGCGTGGCCTGATTGTAGAAGATGCGGCCGAAGTGGTCGCGATCCGGGAAGACCTCATCCTGACGCGGCAGGAAGGCACCGCCGGAGTCGACCAGGTAGATGCACGGCAAGCGATGCTTGCGGGCGATTTCCTGGGCGCGCAGATGCTTCTTTACGGTCATCGGGAAATACGTGCCGCCCTTGACGGTGGCATCGTTGGCGACGATCACGCATTCGACCCCAGATACCCGGCCAATACCGGTGATCAGGCCGGCAGCGGGGATCGGGTCGTCGTACATCTCGTGGGCAGCCAGGGCGGAAAATTCGAGGAAGGGCGAGCCTTCATCGAGCAGGTGGTCAATACGGTCGCGCACGAACAGTTTGCCGCGCGATTCGTGACGCGCGCGGGACTTCTCGCCGCCGCCCTTGCTGATTGCAGCAGTTAGCTCACGCAGCTTGCCGACTTCGCTGCGCATGGCCGCATCGCGAGCCTGAAAGTCCTCGGCACGCGGGTTGATCTGGGTTTGCAGGATGCTCATTTATCCCTCCGGGACACAGGCGTTAGGCTTATTTTGATTCGTTGAAGATTTCGCGGCCAATCAGCATGCGGCGCACTTCACTGGTGCCAGCACCGATTTCATACAGCTTGGCATCGCGCAGCAGGCGTCCGGTGGGGTATTCGTTGATATAGCCGTTGCCGCCCAGCAGTTGGATGGCATCCAGCGCCACCTGGGTGGCTTTTTCAGCGCAGTACAGGATCACGCCGGCGGCATCCTTGCGCGAGGCATTGCCGCGATCACAGGCCGCTGCAGCGGTATACAGGTAGGCACGGCAGGCGTTCAAGGTGGTGTACATATCGGCAATCTTGCCCTGTACCAGCTGAAATTCACCGATCGACTGGTTGAACTGCTTACGCTCGTGAACGTAGGGCACCACGATATCCATAGCGGCCTGCATGATGCCAATGGGGCCAGCAGCCAGCACAGTGCGCTCGAAGTCCAGCCCGCTCATCAGTACGCGCACACCGCGGTTGACCTCGCCCAGCACGTTTTCTGCCGGCACTTCGCAATCCTCGAAGACCAGCTCGCAGGTATTGGAGCCGCGCATGCCGAGCTTGTCGAGCTTCTGGGCGGTAGAAAAACCTTTGAAGCCTTTCTCGATAATGAAGGCGGTGATGCCCTTGGAACCGGCGTCGGGGTCGGTCTTGGCGTAAACTACCAGGGTGCTGGCTTCTGGGCCGTTGGTGATCCACATCTTATTGCCGTTGAGGATGTAGTGGTCGCCGCGCTTTTCTGCCTTGAGGCGCATGGACACCACATCAGAGCCTGCGCCCGGCTCGGACATCGCCAATGCGCCGACATGTTCGCCGCTGATCAGCTTAGGGAGGTACTTGGCTTTCTGTTCGGCGGTGGCGTTGAGCTTGATCTGATTAACGCACAGGTTGGAGTGCGCGCCGTAAGACAGGCCCACCGATGCACTGGCGCGGGAGATTTCTTCCAGGGCGATACAATGGGCGAGGTAGCCCATGCCGCTGCCGCCGTCTTCTTCTGGCACAGTGATACCCAGCAGGCCCATATCGCCAAATTTCTGCCACAGGTCTTCGGGGAATTCGTTTTTCTCGTCGATCTCGGCAGCGCGCGGTGCAATCTCGTCACGGGCGAAAGCGTTCACCTGCTCGCGCAGCATGACGAGGGTTTCATCGAGACCGAAGTCGAGGGGGGCGTAGAGGCTGTGCATGGCGAACTCCCGGAATGGTTCTGCGTACGGATTGAGTAAAGGATGGTGATGCTAATAACCCAAGACTAGAACAGGTTGACGTTAACGTAAAGGTTAGCTTGCGAGACGTACGACTAATGCCGCAAGTTTTCGGTTTGTCTCCAGGAATATATAGGGTGCGTTGGCCCACTTGCTGTGACTCCGGATGCCATACGCGTGATAAAAAGGGCGAGGGTTCTGAGTGGGGAGGGGAAAACTTGAGTGAACCGCTCTGCCTTCCTGCTGTGAGAAGAGCGGTCAATTGACAGTAGAGGAGACTGGCCATGCCTGACGATATCTTGACGATATTGCTTTACCTAGGAGCAGCCTGGTTGGCGGGCAGCCTGATCGGGCTGGAGCGTAGCTTTCACGGGCGCCCGGCAGGCTTTCGTACCCATGCGCTAGTATGCGCTGCGTCGGCGTTGTTGATGCTGGTGTCAACGCACCAATCGCAGTGGATGGACATGAGCCTTCCTGAGTCGGCGATTCGTGCCGACCCGACACGCATGGCCCAGGGCATTATGACTGGCATCGGCTTTCTGGGGGCGGGGGTAATCTTCAAGGAAGGGCTGACCGTGCACGGCTTGACCACGGCGGCGTCGATCTGGATGACCTCAACGTTGGGCATCCTGTTTGGTGTTGGGTTTATCTTTCCAGCCGTCATTGCCACGGTGGCTACCTTGATGACGCTGTCACTATTTCGCTGGATAGAAAACCTACTGCCTAGCGAGTTGTATGCCGATCACGAGCTGAGTTATCCCATCGACGCGGTGGAAGACGAGGCCAGTGTGCTTGGGATGATTGCTGGCTATGGTTTCGAGGTGAAGTCGATGAGCTACCGGCTCACCGAGAAAGGTACGGTCTTTCGTTATCAGATGGTGATACAGACCCATGATAAGAAGAATCTGGCCAGGTTGGCCGCTCATTTGCGTAATTCGGAAAATATCCTGGAGTATCGGCTGTCGCCGTCGGGCACTTAATCTGTTTGAGAGTTCGTTGACTATCAGTTGAGTGCCACCTGGGTGGGTTGCAGGCTATCTGTTTTGGCGGTGCGATGACCGTCAGCGCATCAGCAGTCTGCCTTCAATCGGTATGAAGCGGGTGGCGGATTGCATCAGTGCACCAGCGGTCAGCTCTGGCACGCCATAGACTTCAACCTCTACGCCATGTTCATCGCGCAGGGCGTCGGCCAGCATGGCGAAATCTCCGTCACCGGAGGCCAGCACTACCACATCAGCACTGTTGGCGTAACGCATGGCGTCAAGGGTGATACCCACATCCCAGTCGCCCTTGGCGGAGCCGTCGGCGCGCTGGATGAAGGGCTTGAGACGCACCTCGAAGCCGATGCCGCGCAGGATGTTCTGGAACTGCCGCTGGCGCGTGTCACCCCGGTCGATGGCGTAAGCAAGCGCCTTAGAAACGTGCCGCCCCTGGGTCGCCATGGCCCACAGAGCGTTGTAATCGATGTGTTTGCCATAGCTCTGGCGTGCGGTGTAGTAGAGGTTCTGCACATCAATTAGCAGCACGACATGTTTTGCAGGACGTTTGTCAGAGTTTTTTACACGTTCAGGCATATCATCTTCTGGAGTCGGGATTCGACAGACAGTGTATGTCGCTGGGCAGGGAAGTGCTTGCTCATCGTTGTACCTGTTCGTGTTATTTATCGTGTTACCGGGCAGGGTCTACGATGTTGCCTAGTGAGGTGTTGACTCGGAACCAGCCGGCAATGCTGGCCCGTGGCTGGCGTGTGGGCAGTACTTCATGAGGCACTTGGTCGGATAAAAAGCAGGCAAAGGTGCCCGCCTCAGGGCGTACTCGGGCAAGTTCCTGAAGCTGCCTTTCGGGACGCTCAGGCTGCCCAGAGCGCTCTGGTGCGTGATCAGCGGTATCTTCAGCGAAGATTACCATTTCACCTCCTGCGTCGCTGGGCCAGTCCGAGTTCAGGTAACTGACGGTAGAGATAACGCGGTTGGCGCGGCCACGAAAGCTGTCCAAGTGGCGCTTGTAGAAGGCCCCGGCGGGATAGTAGGCAAAGTGCGCCTCGTACTCGAACAGACCCAGAAACAGTGCTTTGTTGAGCGCCAGCTGCAGCTCGCCCATGGCATCGAGGTAGCGGCGCTGGGCCAGACTCTCACGATTCAGCCATTGAATGGCATCGCCGCGAATATCGCCCCGGCGGTGATGATCACGCCCGCGACCGATGCCAGCAGCGGTCAAGGCATCGTGCTCGGCTTTGCGCATCACTTCGTCAAACAGCGGTGCGTGCAGCGTCTGTGGAATAAAGTCGCGGCCCACGTACCAGCCCTGTTCGACCAAGGCGTCGATCAGCTCGTTCAGGCGGTGTTCGGGAAGCAGAAAGGGGGTATCGTTCATCGCGGTAAAAGACCGCGGTCGGCATGATGGCGCAGCAGGCCCGGCGGGCGCTCAAACAGGCTGATAGGCATATCGAACCCTTCAGCCAGCAGCTCTACCAGCATCATCGCAGAGAGTCCCCAGATAACGTGCTCGTCTTGGCGGTAACTGGGAACATAATAGCGGCGGCCGTTGACCGATATCACATCAGTGTGGTCGCGGCGGTCTTCCAGAAAGCGCCTGAGCGGCACCTCGAAAACACAGGCGATTTCGCCGGGGTCTGGGCGTAACGGAAGGTCGGGTGGAACGATGCCGACATAAGGTGTGACCTTGATCCCATGCAGTGAAATAACGTCAGAAAGCTGACCCAGTACCTCAACCTGAGAGGGTGGCAGAGCAATTCCTCTTCGCTTTCGCGCAACGCCGTGGCCAGCAGGTCAGTGTCGCTGGTCTCGCGCTTGCCGCCCGGAAAGGCCACCTGGCCACTGTGGGTCGCCAGATGGGCAGCGCGCAGCGTGAACAGCAGTGTGGGCTCGGGATGCATCACCAAGGGGATCAATACCGCTGCTTCCGGCATGGCAAGCGTCAGACGTGTCGGGGTATTGACTTGCAGGCGCTCGCGGAGTTTCTCTAACATGGGGATTCCGTTGAGTTTGATACCCATTTATCACTACTGCCGTGAGCTCCGTCAAGTTAGGCGCGTCGTACGGCAGGTCGTTCGGGGAATGTCATGAAATATTGCAGCCATTGCGGTCATACGGTTCGCCTGATCATTCCTGAGGGCGATGACCGTCCACGCCATGTGTGCCATTCGTGCAGCACTATTCACTACCAGAATCCGCGCATCGTCGCCGGCACCTTGCCTATCAGCGGTAGTCGGGTGCTCTTGTGCCGACGGGCAATCCCGCCGCGTCAGGGGTACTGGACGCTGCCTGCGGGATTCATGGAAAACGGCGAAACCACCACTCAGGCCGCGGCGCGTGAAACCCGCGAAGAAGCCTGTGCTGAGACCCGCCTTCACGGGCTCTATACGCTAGTGAACCTGCCTCACATCAATCAGGTGTTCATGATTTTTCGCGCCGATCTTGAGGGCAGTTTTGCACCAGGGCCCGAAAGCCTGGAGGTGGCGCTGTTCGAGGAAGATGAGATTCCCTGGAGTCAGCTGGCTTTTCCTACCATTGAGCGCACCCTGCGCCACTTCTTCGAAGACCGGGAGAGCGGAGAGTTTCCGCTACATCTCAGTGACATTACCCCCGACCGAGAGCGCCACTCTGGTGCAGGCTGAGGCGCGTTTCTGAAACGCGTACTTTACAGCTTAAAATTTTTCGATACGCCACACATCAAAGGCCGGCTCCTCATAGGGGTGGGCCTCCTTTAGCGCCTCAGCTGCTGCGTGAATCAGCTCGTCCTTGCAGACCAGCTCGATCTGATCATTCAGATTGCGGCGCACTTCACGAGAAATGGTAGAGGGAGCCCACTCAAGAACCCGAGCAATGTGCCTTAAGCTTAGGCCTTGGGCAGGGCTAACCTGGATAGTGGCGCGTTCTTCGATGCTGAGTTCGACGTATCACATAGGGCAACACCATAGCGGAATAGGCAGGTGTGCACTCGGATTCTGCGGTCAAGGGTTTGGTATGTAGCGGGCTGTGTGTACAAGAGAAAGTCAAGAGAAAGTGCCTTGGCCGTATGAAGTCACTGGCAAGCGTAGCTTTTCAAGGGACCGCTTGCTTGAGGGGGGGCGTTGGGGGGATGAAAGTTTGCAAGTAATTACAAAAAAAATTCATGGGCCTTTTTTCGGTTGTGTTTTGTAGGTTTCGGAGATTGTTTTGTTGGGCAGTATGTGATGTTTCTCATAGCACCTGATATTCAAATGAGCTGGCTCTTCGTAAGTTACTGTAAGTAAAGATAAAAAATCCATTGTTTTTTGGTTTTTTCATTCGTGCTCTGAGTTGTCCAGCTCCTTGCTGGATCAGCTGGATGACGTATACTCAAAAAGTATTTGTAAAAAGTTGTTTGACTGCCCGTCGGCCCTCAGCTATGTTGTGAATAACTGGCAGTTGCGAGGAACTATCGCTAGCCCCGCCCGCGCCATTTGTTGCGTATCTAACGGGCTCAAGGAGCAGGCATGTTTAATGATTTGAGAGATAAAAAGATTCTTGTTACTGGTTCAACCAAAGGAATCGGGTTTGCGGCAGCATGGGAGTTCGCCAAGCAAGGAGCAATAGTGGGGATTAATAGTCACATAATGGATGCTGCAGCGGAAAAGGCAATTGCTGAATTTGGGTTCTTCGTCACTTCACGTGGATTTGGCCTGATCGAACAGGCGGCCCACTGG
>NZ_JBQDJZ010000099.1:0-9301 GCF_052095765.1 Halomonas sp. | reverse complement strand
AGAACAAGAAAAATGACGCGGATAATGGGGCGGTAGCGACTCTTGATAAACCGGTTTCTGACCGGCCGAATTTTGATGTGTTGCCTTCTGGAGAGCCGCAACGCAGCATCGCTCAACCCAAGGTAGACGCTTCGCGTCAGAGCAGCTCCGCCGCAAAACCAGACAAGAAGGAAAAAAAACAGGAGAACGACAAGTCGGGTTCGAGGCACTCTGCCATGGATACCGATGACATGCAGCTAATTGAAGCGGTCATCCGCAATGACTCGATGATGCTGTACCGTTCAGCCGGTCAGTTACGTCTGCGTAACCAGTTTGGCCTGCATCTCGTTGCAGTGGCCCGCGACGGTGCGCGACTCAACCAGCGACTGCGCGAGATCCGTTTTCGTGCCGGTGATGTGCTGCTGCTTCAGGGGGACGAGCAAGGCATTGGAGAAAGTCTGTCGACTCTCGGCTGCCTGCCATTGGCGCGCCGCGACCTGGCGTTGGGTAAGCCGCGGCGTATGCTGTTAGCGCTGGGTATTTTTGCTGCGGCGGTGATTGTCATGGTACTGGGGTTGGCGCCCGCCGCTGTGGCGCTTTCCACAGCAGCGCTGATTTCGCTGATAGTCGGGGTGTTGTCGTTGCGCGATGGCTATCAGGCCCTCGACGGGCCGGTGATCGTGTTGCTGGGGGCAATGATCCCAGTCGGTCAGGCATTGGAGACCAGTGGCGGGGCGGCGATGATAGCGCAATCGCTGTTGCTGCTCGGGAGCCAGTGGCCGATTATAGCCACGCTGTTTGGCCTGTTCCTGATCGGCATGCTGCTGTCCAATGTGGTGAACAATGCGGCGGCTGCACTGCTGATGGCGCCAGTTGCCGCAAGCCTGGCCAAGGGCTTCGAGGTGTCCATGGACCCGTTTCTGATGATTGTGGCCATCAGCGCGTCCTGCGCTTTCATGACCCCGATTGGTCACCAGTCCAATACGTTGGTGATGGGGCCGGGAGGCTACCGTTTTAGTGACTACTGGAAGCTGGGATTGCCGCTGTCACTTATTGTGATGCTGGTTGCTGTTCCTATGGTGTTGCTGGTCTGGCCCCCGTGAGAGCAACTGAAGTCAGCACACCTAAAAGGCCTGGGCCCGGCATGTTGCCGGGCCCAGGCCTTTGCGGTTGAGGACTCTGATTGCTGATGGACAGACAGGCCTTGTCAGGCTGGCTGGTGGCGCAGCACCTTGGCTTTGTCGATGACAAAAGCGTCGTAATCGAAGTCGTCTACGGTGAGCATCTCCAGCACTTTGTGCTCACGCTCACGCATGAAGCTGGCGTCTTCCTCGCTGAGAATGCCCTTGGCCAGCGCGGCTTCTACTCGCTCTTCTGGATGCAGGGCATCGGCGGGCAACTCACCTTTGGCGTAGGCCTTGTTGACCTTTCGGTAAAGGTCCTCAGCACGTTTCTGGGTCGACAGCAGGTCGTTGTAGCTGGCCAGCGGATTGTCTTGAGTGCCGTCGTGCAGATCCCAGGTGTTTTGCAGCAGCTTGGTGCGCAGCGCAGTGTCGTTGGAGATTGCATTGGCGATATCGCGGGCCAGGTCATCACTCGGGCGCTTCCAGCGACGGCCTCTCGGCATGACCACGACGCGCAGCATGAGGCCCAGGGCACGGCTTGGCAGGTTGTCGAACAGCTCATCAAACGCCTGCTCGGCACGGTTTAGCAGCCACTGGACAGAATAGTGCAGCAGGGCTTCTTCGCCTTCTGCCGGCTCGCTTTCGTCCCACTGCTTAAGCAGCATGCTGGCCAGATAGAGATTAGATAGCACATCGCCCAACCGAGCTGACAACATTTCACGCTGCTTGAGCTTGGAGCCCAGGCTGGCCATGGCAGCATCGGCACACAGGCTGAAGCCGGCCGATAGGCGGGCGATGTCACGCGCATAGACAGCTGCCGGACCGCTGAAGGGCACCTTGGGGCGACCTACGCCAAAGGCCTGGCTGAAAGACCGGGCTGCGTTGCCAAAAATCAGACCGACATGGCCAAAGAAAGCGCTATCAAAGGCATCAATATCGTTGTTGTCTTTGGCGGCCAATTCTTTGAGTACAAAGGGGTGACAGCGAATTGCGCCCTGACCAAAGATCATCAGGTTGCGGGTCATGATGTTGGCACCCTCCACCGTAATGGCGACTGGGTTGGCGCTGTAGCCGATACCGATATAGTTACGCGGCCCAAGCGTGACCGCCTTACCGCCGTGAATGTCCATGGCGTCGGCAAGAATTTGACGCTGGAATTCGGTCAGCTGACTCTTGAGAATCGCTGAAGGGACCGCGGGCTTCTCACCATGGTCGATGGTGTTGGCAGTCTGGTATACCGCTGCCTGAGCGATATAGCCTAGTGCGGCCATACGGGCCAGCGGCTCCTGGACACCTTCCATTTCGGCCACTGGTACGTTGAACTGGCGGCGGATGCGTGCAAAGCCGCCGGTCCAGCCGAGGGCATAGCGGCCGGTGCCAGTGGCGCCGGAGGGCAGGGTGATGCAGCGGCCCACGGATAAGCACTCCACCAGCATGCGCCAACCCTCGCCAATCATTTCTTCGCCGCCGATGATGGTCGAAAGCGGCACGAATACCTTGTCACCCTTGATGGGGCCGTTCAGGAAGGGACTGCCGATAGGGTGGTGGCGGCGGCCAATTTCCATGCCCTCGGTATCACGCGGCACTAGTGCCAGGGTAATACCGCGGTCTTCTTCTTCGCTAAGCAGGTGCTCGGGGTCAAACAGGCGGAAGGCCAGGCCGACGACGCTGGCGATGGGTGCCAGGGTGATCCAGCGCTTCTCGAAGGTCAGCTCCAAGCCTAGAACCTGTTTGCCATCGACTGTGCGTTTGACCACGGTGCCCACGTCGGGAATCGAGGTGGCATCAGAGCCGGCGCGGGGGCCGGTCAGACCAAAGCAGGGAATCTCGCGGCCATCGGCCAAGCGTGGTAGGTAGTGGTCTTTCTGTTCTTCGGTGCCGTACTTCAGCAGCAGCTCGCCCGGGCCAAGCGAGTTGGGAACACCGACGGTAACCATCAGCGTTTCGTTGACCGAGAGCTTCTGCAGTACTGTTGATTGCGCCTTGGCGGAAAAGCCCAGGCCGCCATACTGCTTGGGAATGATCATGCCGAAGAAGCGCTCTTTCTTCAGGTAATCCCACAGCTCCTGGGGCAAGTCGGCACGTTCCTTGGCGATATCCCAGGCGTTACACATGCCGGCGGCCACGCCGCACTGATGATCAACAAAGGCGCGTTCTTCGTCGCTGAGGCCCTTATCGGTAAAGGCCTGCAACTTGCCCCAGTTGGGACGGCCGGAAAACAGCTCACCGTCCCAGGCCACGGTGCCGGCTTCTAGGGCGGTGCGCTCGGTGTCTGAGACCTTGGGCGCGATCTTCTTGAACATGTTGAACAGACGGGGTGTCAGCCACTTGCTGCGCAAGGACGGCAGGCCGCTGATTGCAATCCCAACTGTCACCAGCAGTAGAATGATGCCAATGACGTTGGCTTCAGCCAGAATGCCAACCAGCCCGAAAAAGCCGGTGACCAGCATGGCCGGGATAGGTCCGGCTTCGCTGCGCATAACGTAAAGCAGGCCCAGAAAGGCCAGCACAATCAGTACAAGTGTGGGCATGATGCCTCCAGTGTCTCAGCGGATAGTAAATCTGCAAAAGTGAAACAGGTATTCGAACGGACGTTTTAATTGGCCTCAGCCTAGCGCAAGCGCGGGCGTGTGACCAGTCCTGAAAGCTATCGCTGCAACCAGCTTACTATAATAAATACCAGAACCAAGGTAGTCGGCGGCAAAAATGGCGCCGCAACTGTAGGGGAGGCGGCGGCCCGCGTTAGGCGGCGTGAGGGGCCGCCCTGTCATAGGGAGTTTTAGGCGTCCAGCTGGCGTACGGGTGTGCCCCGGGCTGGTGTGATTCCCGCCACAAAGTAGGCTGCCTGGCTGCTCGGCAGCGGCTCGCGACCGCGAATCTTATCGGCCATTTTTTCCGCCAGCATCAAGGTCGGGGCGTTGAGGTTGCCGGTGGGAATCAGCGGGAACAGCGAAGCATCGACTACCCGTAGGCCGCTGACGCCGTGTACTCGGCCGGCACCGTCTACCACCGCATCGTCACCATCGCCCATGCGGCAGCTGCCACAGGGGTGGTAGGCGGTTTCGGCATTGGCCCGCACAAAGGCGTCGAGTTCAGTGTCGCTGGTAATCTTGGGGCCGGGGGAAATCTCGTCGCCCCGATAGGCGTCCATGGCCGGCTGGGCGATGATTTCCCGGGTCAGTCGGATGGCGTCGCGAAATTCCTGCCAGTCCTTGTCGGTGGACATGTAGTTGAACAAGATGCTGGGCGCAGCCTTGGGGTCGCGGGAGGTCAGCCGCACGCGGCCGCGACTCTCGGAGCGCATGGACCCCACGTGGGCCTGAAAGCCGTGGGCCTGCACCGCGCTCTTGCCGTTGTAGCTGATGGCAATGGGCAGAAAGTGATACTGCAGGTTCGGCCAGACTTCGCCATCGTTTGAGCGAATGAAACCGGCGGCCTCGAAGTGGTTGCTGGCACCAATCCCGGTGCCAAGCAGCATCCATTCGGCGCCAATTTTTGGTTGGTTCCACCACTTGAGCGCCGGATACAGCGAGATCGGTTGCTTGCACTGGTACTGAATGTACATCTCCAGATGGTCCTGCAGGTGTGCGCCGACGTTGGCGTTGATGTGCACGGGCGTGATGTCGAGCTCGTCGAGCACGTCCTTTGGCCCAATACCCGAGCGCTGCAGGATCTGCGGCGAGGCAATGGCACCGCCGCACAGCAGCACCTCGCGGGTGGCGCGAACGTCTTGGGTTTTTCCGCGGCGCTCATAGCGCACGCCGACAGCCTGTTTGCCCTCAAAGAGAATCACATCGGTGGTGGCGCGGGTCTCGATGGTTAGGTTAGGGCGCTTTCTGGCCTGATCCAGATAACCTCGGGCGGTGGAGGAGCGCCGTCCACGTGGCGTGACGAAGCGGTCCATGGGGCCGAAGCCTTCTTGCTGGTAGCCGTTGACGTCCTCGGTGGTCGGATAGCCGGCCTGCTGGGCAGCCTCAACAAAGGTGTGGTAGAGCGGGTTGCTGGTCTGATCTTTGCTCGTGGATGAGGTGGCCACGCTGACCGGGCCGTCGACACCGTGGTAATCGCATGTGCCGGCATCGTAGTTTTCAAACTTTTTGAAGTAGGGCAGGCAGTCGGCATATCGCCAGTCAGAAAGCCCTGGCTGTTTGGACCAGCCGTCGTAGTCCAGGGGGTTGCCGCGGATATAGCACATGCCATTGATCAGCGATGAGCCACCCAAGCCCTTGCCGCGTCCGCATTCCATGCGCCGGCCGTCCATGTTGGGCTCGGGGTCGGTCTCGAAGGCCCAGTTGTAGCGCTTGCCCTGCAGTGGGTAGGCCAGTGCGGCGGGCATCTGGGTGCGGAAGTCGAAGCGGTGGTCGCGGCCGCCGGCCTCGAGCAGCAGCACCCTGACGTCGGCATCTTCGGTGAGGCGGGTGGCCAGCACGTTACCGGCAGAGCCGGCGCCGATAATGATGTAGTCGAATTCACGGGTCTGAGACATGCGGGTCTCCACAAAATGACTTGTACAGAGTATTAGGGAGCAATGCCGCAAACAGCTCCCTGGAAACACAGTGGGCCGATTCAGAACACGGACTCGAACGGCCCCATCTCGATCTGAATTGATTTGGTCTGGGTGTAGTAGGCCAGCGTCTCAAGGCCGTTTTCGCGCCCTACGCCGGACTGCTTGTAGCCGCCAACCGGCATTTCGGCAGGCGAATCGCCCCAAGTGTTGATCCAGCAGATACCGGCTTCAAGCTGATGGATGACGCGATGGGCGCGATTCAGACTTTCACTGAACACGCCTGCGGCCAGGCCATAGTGCGTGTCGTTGGCGCGCTGGATTACCTCCCCTTCGTCTGCGAAAGACAGAATCGACATCACTGGACCAAAGATTTCTTCGCGCACGATACGCATCTCATCGGCGCAGTCGGTAAATACTGTGGGTGCTGCCCAGGCGCCGACACTCCAGTCAACGTTTTGGCCGGTGCCGGAGAGCTCACCGCCGGCTAGAAGCCGCGCACCTTCTTCCTTACCTAGGGCGATATACGACAGCACCTTGCGCTGGTGCTCGAAGCTGATCAGTGGACCGAAATTGACCGTCGGGTCGAGTGGGTCGCCGGCCTTGATGCGGGCGACCCGCTCGATCAGTTTGGTCTCGAAGGCATCCTTGATGCTGTTCTCGACGAATACTCGGGTACCGTTGGTGCAGACCTGCCCGCTGGAATAGAAGTTGGCCATCATCGCGGCATCGGCGGCACGGTCTAGATCAGCATCGGCAAACACGATCAGCGGAGACTTACCGCCAAGCTCCATGGTGACGTCCTTGAGGCTTGATGCCGCGGCGGCGGACATGACCTTTTTGCCGGTGCCGACTTCGCCGGTAAACGAAATCTTGCTGATGCCCGGATGGCCGGTGATCAGCTTGCCGACACGTGCATCGCCATGCACCACGTTGAATACGCCATCGGGCAGGCCGGCCTCGGTGAAGATCTCGGCCAGCAGCACGGCGGAAAGAGGGGTGACTTCACTGGGCTTGAACACCACTGAGTTACCGGCGGCCAGAGCTGGAGCGGCCTTCCAGCAGGCGATCTGCAGCGGGTAATTCCAGGCGCCGATAGCGCCGATCACACCCAGCGGTTCGCGGCGGGTATACACAAAAGATGACTCACGCAGCGGAATCTGGCTGCCCTCAATGGCGGGAGCCAGGCCGGCGTAGTACTCGAGCGCATCGGCACCAGTAGCAATATCGACGGTAGACGTTTCGCTGATCGGTTTACCGGTGTTGCGGCTTTCCAGCTTTGCCAGCTCGTCATTGCGCTCGCGCAGCAGCGCCACCGCGCGTTGCAGTATGCGACCACGCTGCATGCCGCTCATCGCCGACCACTGCCGCTGGCCGCGGTGTGCGGCTGCGACTGCCGTATCGACATCAGCTTCGCTGGCGTGAGCAACCTCGGCCAGTTGGTTGCCGTCAAACGGGTTTATGACCTGAAAGGTTTCTTGCGAGGTGGCGGCGACGCGACGGCCATCAATGTAGTGGGGCAGTAACTGAGCCATGGGGTCTCCAGTGAAATTAGTGGGGTAAAGCAAACGACTGGCCTGGTGGGTCAGTGATCTAGCTGGCTGGCTGATCGTTGATCAAGCGACTCAGGTGCTCTCTGGCCAGACGCCGTGAACGGTCACCATCCAGACCTTCAGCGCTCAGGGCGCCGCGCAGCCATAGTCCATCGATGGTGGCAGCCAGCGAACGTGCGGCATCCCTGGCAGCCTCTCGCGGCATCAGCTGGCAAAATTCATGACACAGGTTTGAGTGCAGGCGCCGGTCGTTGACTCGCTGTAAGCGCTGCAGCTGAGGCTTATGCATGCTGCTGGCCCAGAAGGCTAGCCAGGTCTTAGTGACGGGGGAAACGACCTGGCTGCAATCGAAGTTGCCATCAATGATGGCTTCCAAACGCCTCTGCGGTGTGGCGCTGCGCAATGCAGCTCGCCGTGAAGCCACCGCTTCGCCCAGGTCGCTAAGAATCTGGCGCATGGTGGCCTCAAGCAGCCCGTCTTTGCCGCCGAAGTAATGGCTGATGATCCCAGCTGACACACCTGCATGACGTGCAATACGAATCACCGTGGCATCCGCTAGGCCAACTTCGTCGATCGCCTTCATCGTCGCGGCAATCAGCTGCTGGCGCCTGGTAGTTTCCACTCCAACCTTGGGCAACGTGGCTCTCCTTTTATGGCTTGTTCGCAGCTGGCATTTCATTGGGCATCGGAGACAGGATTCAGCAGCCGTCAGATTTGCAGCAGGGTGATCGATAGCTTGCCACTCTTTTATTGAACGTTCAATCAATGTAGATTGTAGCCGATCGTGAATCCTGATAAACCAACAGAGAGAACCGACGATGAACAAGATACCCCTGAGCCTGGCTACTTTGACGCTGATCTTTTCTGCCGGTGCTAGCATGGCGGCAGACAACAGTTGTGAGCAGGTACATTTTGCCGAAGTGGGCTGGACAGACATTACGGCCACCACGGCGCTGACTACAGAGGTGCTTGAAGGTCTCGGTTATGGGACAAAGGTCGACACAGTGTCAGTCCCGATTGCCTACTCGGGCATGAAGCACGGTGATTTCGATGTGTTTCTGGGTAACTGGATGCCGACCATGGCCTCAATCAGTGATCCCTATGTGGAGCGCGGGCAGGTCGAGCGATTGAAGGTCAACCTGGCCGGCGCTAAGTACACCCTGGCGGTGCCGCAGTATGTTTACGACGCGGGCGTGACGTCATTGGCCGATCTGGCCGAGCACAGCGAGCGTTTCGAATCGAATATCCACGGTATTGAAGCCGGCAACGATGGCAACCAGATGATCCAGCAGATCATTGACGACGATGCCTTTGGTTTGGGCGACTGGAAGCTGGTCGACTCTAGTGAAGCCGGGATGCTGGCTGAACTTAAGGCGCGCGTGCCGAATGAGCAATGGATGGTGTTTCTAGGTTGGGAGCCACACCCCATGAATACTAACTTTGATATGGCCTACCTGGACGGTACCGATGACTACTTCGGCCCGAACTTCGGTGGTGCGACGATTTATACCAATACCCGCGCCGGATACGCTGAGGCGTGTTCCAATGTGGGTGCGCTGCTGGACAACCTGAGCTTTACCCTGGAAATGGAAAACCAGCTGATGGCTGCAATCATGGATGGCGGAGAAGACCCCCGTGATGCAGCGCGCGCCTATCTTAAGGCCAATCCTGAGGTATTGAACGTATGGCTTGACGGCGTGACGACGCTGGACGGTGAGCCCGCCTTGCCGGCAGTTATGCAGGCGCTGGGTATCGAGCACGCTGCAGGCTGAAACTGGAGCTTGCCAGCGGGACAACCGACGTGCATAATCCCGCACCGATGGATAGTCATTGGGTGGTCGTGACTTATTCCGTCCCGATACGGCTACGTAGCTCAGCTGGTTAGAGCACATCACTCATAATGATGGGGTCCCCTGTTCGAATCAGGGCGTAGCCACCAGATATGAAGCGCCTGCAACCTTTCGGTCGTAGGCGTTTTTTTATTGGCAGCATAAGTCGTCGGAGCGGAACGCGGGAAAGGGAAAACTGGCCTGCAGGTGTTGACCTTACTGATCCTATCCGTATACTACGCCACGTGTTCGAGGTCATTCCCCGATAGCTCAGTTGGTAGAGCAAATGACTGTTAATCATTGGGTCGCAGG
>NZ_JBQDJZ010000098.1:0-9642 GCF_052095765.1 Halomonas sp. | reverse complement strand
CAATAGAATAAAAAAACCTGCCGGCTCAAGGCCGACAGGGTGTCATCTGATAACAAACCCATTGGTTACTTCTTTTTACCAGCGGCCTTGGACACCTCGGCTTTCAGCGGCTCGGGCAGAGCTTCCTTGAGGGCGCTCATGTAAGCAGCATGAGCTGTCTGGGCAATCGCCGCTTTGCGGTCCAGCTCTCTTAGCTCGTGTTCTGCTGCCTGGACGTTCACCAGCATCTGACGTGCTTCATCACTCAGCTTTTCAAGATCATACGCCTTGTCTTCCACCGTCAAAATCTGCGTGTTGTCCTCAACATCAGAGAACTGCTCTATTTCATCCTGACTGGTTTGATGTTTTGCCATCTCTTCTCTCCTGGATAGGTGACTGGAGTCAACAGCATGGTGCCAAACAAGACTCCACGGGGACAGCTCCCAATCATGAACATCTGATACACACCAGAACCCAACAAAAAGTGATTGGCCTGGCCAATCTCGGCCAGACCAATCACCCACTGTCAGCTCTACTTACAGCGTCTTTTTGCTGAAATACCAGTCAACGTAATCGTAGCCTTCGTCCTTACGGGCTTCAGCGGCCATATCAGTGGCCGGCGGCGGCACAATCACCTGATCACCTGGCTGCCAGGCCTCTGGGGTTGCAACACCATGCTCGTCACTGGTCTGCAGTGCCTTCACCAAGCGGACCACTTCATCAATCGAGCGGCCATTGCTCATCGGATAGTAAATCATCGCACGCAGCACACCTTCCGGATCAATCACAAAGGTAGCGCGTACTGCTGAGGTGTCGCTGGCACCAGGCTGCACCATGCCGTAGGCATCGGCCACCTTCATACTCAGATCAGCAATGATCGGGAACGGAATCTCGACATCGAAGTTCTGCTTGATGCTGCGGGTCCAGGCGATGTGCGCATGAATGCCGTCGATGGAAAGCCCCAGCAACTCGGTATTCAGGGCCTTAAATTCATCCGCACGCTGAGCAAAAGCCATGAACTCCGTAGTACAGACTGGCGTAAAGTCCGCCGGGTGGGCAAACAGCACCAGCCACTTACCTTTGTAATCAGAAAGCGACTTCTCCCCATGGGTTGTCGGGGCAGTGAAGTCAGGCGCTGGGCGATTGAGCTGAGGCATGACGGGTGCATTGGCAGTTGGATTGTTCGCGTCCATGTTCTTCTCCTTTCGGGTTTTTTAATGGCACCTGGCGCGGCGCCGGAAGTTATCAATATAACAATGGTTATAAGGATATTCCATTTCCCTATTTATGACCAATAGCTGGAAGCTATTGCATTGATAGTTCAGGATAATGTGCCTTTCTCCACCGGCTGCTTATCGCCTCGGCACCTATCTCTGCCCCAGCCTATCCAACAAACGGCTTACCCAACAAAAAATCCCGGCGGGGAAAACCCGACCGGGATCAAAGCACCTCTTGCCAAACTGTCATGACGCTCAGCCATCAGCTGTCGTCTCACTCCCGGGCAGGGAGTCTCAGAAAGTGAACGTGGGGAGTGCAGTATCGCGCATCATCTCGCCGATGGGGGCTGGTGCAGCAACACTGATGCCGTCACGCAGATCATCTTCGCCATGCTCGCTGTTGGGCAGGTAGATGGCGCACACCTGTACTTCAGCACCCTCATCCATCATCTTCTGCATCAGTCCTTCCGGCGTGACACCTTTGGGCGCCAACGGCTCGCTGGTGTGACTTTTCAGCGCCAGATCACCGGCCTTGTCGCACAATAGGATGTTCAGCTTACTGCCCTGCTGCTGCATCGCGTTGGCGAGAATCATCGCCATACCCTGAGTCTGGGGTGAGTCACTGGTCAGGATGACCAGCGCACGCTCGGAATCTTTCACCATTGCCTGCTCTCCTGATTGAGCCTGATCATCAGCCATAACCGGTGTGGCCATGGCGAGTGTTGCAGCCAGGATAATGGAACCTAGTTTCATGTATTACTCCCTGTGATGAATGAAATCATACGGCCCCTGACGGGACTCCGTTTACTCTGCTTGTTCGGCGTTCTCTGGTGTCCATGCCACATCGGCGTCAATGCTATAGCTCCATGGCAGACCGGAGTTACGCCAGCCGTTCACAGCCCGCACGCCTTCAGAGTCGCCGTCCTTGAGCTTGCCACCTTCGAAACCATCAGTGACCGAATAGACTTCACTGTAACCCATGCGATGAATCACATCGGCGGCCGGAGCACTGCGCGTTGAACCGGAGCGGCACATAACGATGACCGGGTCATCTTTGGCGACACCAAGCGCTACAAGCTTGGCTTTGATCTGGGCATCAAAATCCGTGTTTTTAACCATCGGCCAGCTGCCTGACTCTTCATCAAAGTGGCTGATGTCTGCCAACACCCAGGGCACGTGAATATCAGTACCTTCAGCAAAACCAGTAAACTTGATTTCTACCGGATCACGCACGTCAATCAGCACAGCGCGCTGATTATCCTGCATCAGGGTGTGCGCCTCAGCAGCGCTGACGTAGAGCCCTAGCTCGGTTTCGCGGTAAGACGCCGCTTTCTCTTCTTCGGCCAGTACCGGGGTGACTGCCAACACTACAGCGAGAATCGATGCCGCTGCGGGAATAAGAAAAGATCTGCGCATGGCTTGTGCTCCGAGATACTATTTTGGAATAAGGTAATAACACCAACCCTCATCAAGAATACCCTGTACCAGCTCAGGCGACACGCGTCCTTTCGTCGCAGTCAGCCTGCTTTTTCACCCATCCGACTCTATTCGGACCGCAATAAAAAACGCTCCCGGATTGAATTCAACCCGGGAGCGTTGTCAGCCAGCACGACACCTGCCATGTGGCTATCAGGCTTTTCTACGTATCAGCGATACACCGGATGCTCAGCGCAGACTGCCTCAACCTTGGCCTTCACATTTTTTTCAACAGCGCTCGTATCCCCACCCTTGGCCATGACATCAAGGATGTCACAGATCCAGCCAGCCAGATCGCGACACTCTTTCTCACCAAAACCGCGCGTGGTCACCGCCGGAGTGCCGATACGCAGACCAGAGGTAATGAACGGGCTCTGAGGGTCACCGGGCACCGCGTTCTTGTTGACCGTGATATAAGCACGGCCGAGTGCCGCATCAGCGTCTTTTCCGGTCACGCCCTGCTTGACCAGCGACAGCAGGAAGAGGTGGTCTTCGGTGCCGCCGGAGACAATATCGAAACCGCGCTCAATGAAGACGCCAGCCATGGCCTGGGCATTCTTTACCACCTGCTGCTGGTAGGTCTTGAAGTCCGGCTCCATGGCTTCTTTGAAGCAGACCGCCTTGGCAGCAATCACATGCTCCAGCGGACCACCCTGGATGCCCGGAAACACCGCAGACTGCAGCTTTTTCTCGATATCGGCATCACCCTCGGCAGACAGAATCAGGCCGCCACGCGGGCCACGCAGTGTCTTGTGAGTCGTGGTGGTCACTACATGGGCGTGGGGAACCGGGTTGGGATAGATACCCGCGGCAACCAGACCGGCAACGTGGGCCATATCAACCAGCAGGTAGGCACCCACCTCATCGGCAATCTCGCGAAACTTTGCCCAGTCGATGAGCTGTGAGTAAGCGGAGAAACCGGCGATGATCATCTTCGGCTTGTGCTCACGGGCCAGCTTAGCCACCTCGTCGTAATCGATACGGCCGGACTCGTTGATACCGTATTGGATGGCATTGTAGTGCTTGCCGGAAAAATTGGGGGCAGCGCCATGAGTCAGGTGACCGCCGGCATCCAGGCTCATACCAAGCACGGTATCGCCCGGCTTGACCAGCGCCTGAAAAACAGCGCCATTCGCTTGGGAACCCGAGTGCGGCTGAACGTTGGCATAGGTGGCACCAAACAGCTGCTTGGCATAGTCAATCGCCAGCTGCTCGACGATGTCGACGTACTCGCAGCCACCGTAGTAGCGCTTACCGGGATAGCCTTCCGCGTACTTGTTGGTCAGCTGGCTACCCTGCGCCTCCATGACGCGCGGGCTGGCGTAATTCTCGGAGGCAATCAGCTCGATGTGAGCTTCCTGGCGGGCGCTCTCTTTTTGCATCGCCTCGAACAGGGCATCATCGAATCCAGCAATCTGCATATCACGGCTAAACATCGGCGAAAAACCTCGCATCTGGGGGTTGAATCGAATCGCACTATCATACCCCAGCCCATGGCGGCTGTCCTACGCTCGGACGCTTCCCGAAACCGATGATTTCTCACCTTCAGATGAGCATTTTAAAACCACAGCACGAGCCGGATAAACGTGTATAAAAAAGCCGCCCTCTACGGGGCGGCATCCTGGACGATATTCCAACCGACCTTCCGGCCAGGACAAGGTTCAGCGATTATTCGATTTCCACTTTCATTGAAAGCTTGTCAGGCAGACCCAGAGGATCATTAACGCTGGTTTCCAGTGTCGTCAAAGATGGCAGAGTGACAGAAACGTCCATTTCATTCGCTTTGCCTTCCATCATATCAACCAGACCAACCAACACCTTAGATACCTGCGGCCCAAACATGTTGCCCATTCCCTTAGCTTGGGTACGTGCTTGCTGGATAAACTCCTCTTCGCTGATGCCTTCAACCGTTGCAGCAACAGCAGGAATGCGGTTAAACACCCCCTGGTTAACCAGTCCCAAGCGAGCTTTTCCTGACTCAAAGTCCAACAGTTCTAAGTTGCTCTGCTCAATCTGCACCACATAGTCAGCGGGCTCCATACCCTCCGGCGTGAGCAACACCAGGCCGATCATGCTTTTAATATTCAGCGCATCAGCCAGCCTGATATCACTCGTCACCTGATAGTCTGCTCGACCGTCAGACAACTCTTCAAGACTGCCCGAACCTTCAGCGTTCAGGGTAAGTATGTTGCTGCCACCCGTCAGCATATTCGATATCATTCGCACATTGGTGCGCTCATCGGCCGGTATCAGCTCCATCATGCGTCCTACATCAAAGACCAGATTGCTGATAGTGGTACCTGTCTCACCATCGCTCCAGTCTTGATCTGACACCAAGCTTTCCAAACTGACCGCCAGACCTTCCGCATCAATATCGAAGCCATTTACCGTCATTTCTGTCATCAACGGATCATCATCCCGCTCGTCGACGTCTCCCTCGCTGACGCTCTTCATGCCAGAGACACTGATGCCGTTCATCATCAGTTTATCCAACGACATGGTGCCCGCACCAAATTGCTGGAGTCGTTCAAATTCAGAACTCAGTCCTTCAAGCGTTAGGCCATCAAACCCTTCCTGAGTGACCTGCCGAAACTCAAGACTCTCCAGCTCCACTTGGCCGATAAAATCTTCCAACAGCTCC
Source organism: Halomonas sp. (assembly GCF_052095765.1). Taxonomy (GTDB): domain Bacteria; phylum Pseudomonadota; class Gammaproteobacteria; order Pseudomonadales; family Halomonadaceae; genus Halomonas. Next base: position 4,329 of record NZ_JBQDJZ010000098.1, on the reverse strand, counting down.
CTAAGGTCAGAGTCACTTCCTGCGGACTGATCATTGACCACAACAGCCAGCTTATTAAGCAAAATAGATTCCGCACTAAAATCCATCTCGCCATTCACGACTTCAGAGGGATCAATAACCGCCCGATCAGGATGGCTAAGAATCAACTTGTTCGCGCTCACTGCATCGGTATCACTGCCCTCTGCACTGAAGGTCATTCCTTCGATCGTCACATCATCAGGGCTGTCAAAATCACCATTCACCACGTAGCGATCAATTCGCAAGGTGCCAACAGAGGGCTCTACATACACCAGCCCTTCTGCCGTGCTGCTACCACCAAACAAGCTGTCGGAGACCTTGTCGATGGTCAGCTCACCTGTCTCATTGGTGAACATCGCGCGCAATCCAGCTTCCAGCTGCTCGCTGTCCGCATTGGCCTGACCAACAAGTGCAAGCAGCGCAATACTCAGGGCCACAGGGCGCATACGGGGCATTGGCATGATGTTGTTCCTCTTTATTTCACTATGTGTCGATACCATGAATCGATGGACGGCATCACTGTTTCAGGCTGGCATTATGCCCGACTTCAGCTTATCTGCATAAAACTCTGCCGAACATACATGAGCAATGCCGCCACACAGTCAAGTTTCGCCAAGCAAGCCCAGGCTGGCCATCGGCGCCTGCCGCCGCAAGCCGCGCGACAGCCAGTGACCGATACCTCCGACCAGCAAGGCGCTACCCAACGGCAACCACAGCCATAGCCATAGATGCAGCCGCGGCGCCAGATCCAGCCAGCCCATATAGAGCCCGGCGGCGGCAAGCTCAGCCAGCAGCGCAGCCAGCAAGCCGCTGGCCAATCCCAGCAACACAAACTCGGCCGCCTGAATGCGCGCCAGAGTGGCCTGGCCGGCGCCAAATACCCGCAGCACGCCCCCTTCATGAGCCCGCGCCGGTGCACTGGCGGTCAAAGCGGCATATAGCACGCTACAGCCGGCCAGCAGCACAAAGATTAGTACCAGCTCCACCGCCCGCGTCACCTGATTCAGCACATCGCGCACGCGTAGCAGGATGGAATCCACATCCAGCAAGGTCACCCCGGGAAACTGCGTTATCAGCGTCTTTACGTTGTTTCGCTGTGCGTCCATGTGAAAGGCGGTGATGAAGCTGTGCCCAAAGCGCCCGAGGCTGTCAGGCGGGAAAATTACATAGAAATTGGGTTGAAAGCTGTCCCAGTTGAGTTCGCGCAGGCTTGCAATCTCACCGTTTACCTGCTCGCTGCCAATGCTAAACGTCAGCACATCGCCAAGTGTGAGCCCGAGATTTCCGGCCAACTCAGCCTCCATTGATATCTTTGCCACAGGCGCATTGTCATCGGGCTCAGCATCTACGCTGTCATACCAGTCCTGGCCAGCGCCGTTATCGAATGTATCAGCGGCAGACCCAGCTGTTGCAGACCACTCACCGGCCACCACTCGGTTCCCATCGGGCAGCGCGCTTGACCAAGTCAGGTTGAGCTCGCGGTTGAGAGCATTGCTGCCCTGGGCTTCGGTTGGCACCACATCGCGCGGCAAGTTGCCATTGATCGCAGTAATCCGTCCGCGCACCATGGGATAGAGCGCGCTGCGCGATAGCGCCAACTCACTGAGCTGAGCTTCGAATGCCTCACGTTCCTGGGGTTGAATATTGATCGCAAAATGATTGGGCGTGTCGTCAGGCAACTGATCCTGCCAGGCGCTGAGCAGGTCGCCTCGCACCATGGCAATCATCGCCATGGCAAACAGCGTGGTAGCAAAAGCCAACAACTGGCCCAGACTGGCCTCCCGACGCCTGGCCAGCTGGCTACCACCGATGCGTAGCGCCTGCAGCAGACCCTCTTTGGCACCGCCGGTTTCACTCCGGCCCAGAGCCGCACGTGGCAGCCCCGCACACACCTTGAGCAAGACGTTGAGCAGCAGATCACCCAACCACCAAAGCACTACTAGCGCCACACCGCCGCCTACCAGCAATCCGAGCGCCAGCCTGAGATCACCAGAGTACATCCACAGCAGCGCACCAAACACAGCCGCCGCCCCCCCTTGAACCAGCCAGGCCGACGCGGGCAGCGGGTCAAGCTCACGACGCAGCACCTTGAGTGCGCTGACGCGGCGCAGCCGCAGCAGCGTCGGCCCGGCAAAGCCCACCAGCACCGCCAGCGCCGTGAGCACACCCATCACCAGCGGCAATGGCCCCGGCGCGGGAAGATCAACCGGTAGGATACCGCTCAATAACAGCAACAACAGTGCCTGCCCCGCCAGCCCCAGGAGCGCGCCAAGCAGCGACGCCATCAGCGCCAGCCATAGTAGCTGCAGCGCGAAGATGCCGCCCAACTCACGCTGGGTAGCGCCAAAGCTTCTTAATAGCGCCGCAGTGTCCAGATGACGCTCCACATAGCGCCGCGTGGCCATGGCCACGGCAACGCCTGCCAGCAGCACGGCAGCCAGCCCGGCCAGACTCAGGTAACGATCGGCACGTGCCAGCGCACTGCCCAGCCGCGGCCGATCGCGGCGCACATCCCGGACTTCAACACCCTGTGTGCGCCACTGATCGAGTCGCGGTCCGATAGCATCCAGCGCCGCCACTGGCCCGGCAGCCAGCAATTCATGGTTGATGCGAGAACCGGGCTGAATCAGCCCGGTAGCTGGCAGGTCGGCGACGTGCATCATCACTCGTGGGTTAAAGCTGCTGAAGCCTGCCGAAGGGTCGGCCTCGCTCTCGATCACACCGTCAATCCTGAGCCTGGCCTGCCCGACCTGCAGCATATCGCCGGGGCCCACACCGAGCAGTACTTCAAGACGCGGCGCAATCCACACGCTGCCGGGCTCCGGCCCACGCGCCAATGACACTGCCCCCTCTCCACGGTCAACCAGCGACTCGCCGTAATGCGGATAGACATCATCCACCGCCTTGAGGCTGGCCGGTGAAAATCCGTCGCCCTGGCTGACCATGGACACCATGCCCACGCGCTCAGACAACGCAAAACCGGCCTCGGTCAGCGCTGTGCGAAAAGGCTCGTCAAACGGGCGCGACTGCTCCAGCACCAAGTCTCCACCCAGTAACTGGCCGGCTTCCCGTGTCAGCCCACGCTCCAGACGGTCAAGAAAAAAACCAATCATGGTGGCTGCAGCAACAGCCAAGGTCAGCGCCAGCAGCAGCGCACGAACGTCGTTGGCACGGAAGTCCCGCCACAGCCCACGCCACGACAGCTTGAGCATGGCCATCATGAGCTCTGCTCCAACGTCCCGGCAGCCTGCTTTTCAGTGGCCTGCTTCTGTTCGCTGAACGGTACTGGCACCTGCTCTGTCAAGCGGCCATTCTCAAGCCTGAGACTGCGATCACAGCGCGCGGCCAGCTGTGCGTCATGGGTCACCAGCACCAGGGTGGTGCCGGCTTCGCGATTCAAGGCAAACAGCGTCTCGATGACCTGCTCGCCAGTCACCGGGTCGAGGTTGCCGGTAGGCTCATCAGCGAACACCAGCACGGGATCAGTCACAAAAGCGCGCGCCAACGCCACACGCTGCTGCTCACCACCGGAAAGCTGGCGTGGCAAATGACCCAGCCGCTCACCCAAGCCCACCCGCTGCAGCCATTCCCGGGCACGACTGCGGTCGTCCGCCATCGGCGTCAACTCCAACGGCAGCTGAACGTTTTCCAGCGCCGTTAGCGTTGGCAGAAGCTGAAAATTCTGAAACACAAAGCCCACTCGCCCGGCCCGCAAACGTGCCCGACCATCTTCATCCATTTCGCCCAGTGACTCACCAAATAGCTCCAGCTCGCCGCTGGTTGGCGTATCTAGCCCGGCCAGCAGGCCCAGCAGTGTTGACTTACCGGTGCCGCTCTGTCCGATAATTGCCACGCTCTGCCCCTCGGATACCTGCAGCTCTAGGTCCTTGAGAATGGTCAGCGGCCGCTCGCCGCTAGCAACGGTCTTTTCCAGATCACGAGCGTGTAGAATCAGGGCAGAATCTTCAGCGGGACGGTACTCAACAGGATCAGCGGACGAGGTTGGCATAATGATGGGGTTCTCTACTGGGCAACGGAAAAAAAAGCAGACTCAGGGATGGCTGCTGCTGATACTATTACTGGTGATCTGTCCACTGTCTGCAGCACCGCAGCCTACCGTTCTAATCATGGGCGACAGTCTGAGTGCCGCCTATGGTATCGAACAGGACGCCGGCTGGGTCAGCCTGTTACAGAATCGGCTCGGGGACAAGGCTGAGGTCGTCAATGCCAGCATCAGTGGTGAAACCACCTCGGGCGGCAGGGAGAACGCATGAAAACTTTCACACCGCGAGAATGTCAGCAAGATACGTC
>NZ_JBQDJZ010000097.1:0-9880 GCF_052095765.1 Halomonas sp. | reverse complement strand
CATCAACTACTCGATCTCCTCTGCCTGCGCCACCTCGGCACACTGTATTGGCAGCGCGATGGAGCAGATTCAGATGGGCAAGCAGGATGTGGTGTTTGCTGGTGGTGGCGAAGAAGAACACTGGACACTGTCCTGCCTGTTCGATGCCATGGGTGCGCTGTCAACCCGCTACAACGACACCCCTGAAAAGGCCTCGCGACCTTACGACCAGGCCCGCGATGGCTTCATCATCGCCGGCGGTGGCGGCATGCTGGTGCTTGAAGAACTGGAGCACGCCAAGGCTCGCGGCGCCAAAATCTACGCGGAAGTGGTCGGCTATGGTGCTACCTCGGACGGTCAGGACATGGTCGCCCCTTCCGGCGATGGCGCAGTACGCTGCATGAAACAGGCCATGGCTACCGTAGATGGCAATATCGACTACATCAACACACACGGCACCTCAACGCCGGTAGGTGATATGTCCGAGCTGAAAGCTATTCGTGAAGTGTTTGGCAACACGACACCAGCGATGAGCTCGACCAAGTCACTGACCGGACACTCTCTGGGCGCTACCAGCGTACAGGAAGCGATCTACTCACTGCTGATGCTGGAGAATGACTTCATCGCCGCATCGGCCAATATCGAAAACCTCGATGAGCAAGCCGACGGCTTCGATATTGTGACCGAACGCCGCGACGGCGTGATTGAGCGGGTGCTATCCAACAGCTTTGGCTTTGGCGGCACCAATGCCTGCTTGGTACTGCAGAAGTATCGCGACAGCTGAGCAACAAACCTGCCATAGGCAAGACCAAAAAAAGGGCGCACCTTGTGGAGCGCCCTTTTTTGTTGCGCTATATGCTTTGCAGCACCTGCTCGATACCGACTCAAGCGGGCAGGCGCTTGGCCGGAGCTTCTACCAGATCAGGACGCGGCACCTCGGAAATATTGACCAGCTGAGCCTCAATCCATGCCTCAACCTCGATCAGCACCTCTTCAGGGCTGCGGCCAGCAGTATCAATTGGCTCACCCACCACCAAACTCAGCCGCCCGGGTCGCTTGACCCAGTCGCGGCTCGGCCAGCGCTCGCCGGCATTATGTGCCACCGGCACCACCGGTACTCCCGCGCGGCAGGCAATCACCGTGCCACTCTTGTTGTAGCGCCGCCGCTGACCTGGCTCAACGCGAGTGCCTTCGGGAAAGATCAGTACTGACAAGCCTTCATTCAGCCGCTGCACACCCTGAGTCAACACCTGGCGCATGGCGCGTGACGGCCGGGAGCGATCCAGTGCAATAGGGCGGAGCAGCCGCAAAGCCCAACCAAAGATCGGGATATTCAGCAGCTCCTTCTTGAGCACCGTACACACCGGGGGCTTAATCAGTTGCAGGTACACTGTTTCCCACTCACTCTGGTGGTTGGACAGCATCACACATGGCCCCTGGGGCAGTTTTTCAAGCCCGGAGATCTCATAGCGTACCCCACACGCCACCCTAAACCAGCTCATGATGAAATGGTTATAAAGATTCAACAGCCGATAGCGCGACCTCAATGGCAGAAAGGGTGACGGCGGAAGGAACAGCACCCCACATACCAACATGGCGGCGAAGTAACCGAAATAGAACACAATACTGCGGAGCCGGTTCATTGCTGCCCAACCTTGTCCTGCGATACTTGCTGAGCAACTTGCTGCTCATCACGCGCCAGGCACCACAGATCCAACATGCGACCCACTTCCAGTCGCCAGGCTTTCTGGTGAACACCAAAGGTACCCAGCACCCGTCGGCAGTTCAGCACACGGCGCAAAGGATGTTCATGGTGATGGTTAAGCGCCTTGACGGTGCCCAGCTCGACCTGCTCTCCCCGCCCCTCGAGGCGCGTTTCAAGCTGGGTTCGCACCATCGACACAAAGGTATAAGCGCTGACGGGCTCAGTACCTGCCAGATGGTAGCTGCCCCATGCCTGCGCCCCGCACGACTGCTGCTGCAACATGCCGATCAACGCCATGGCCACCGAGTCGGCCGAGGTGGGACAGAAAATGATATCCGATGCCGCCCTCAACTCGCCGCCGGCAATCAGCGTATCCAACAACTTGCCCAGCCAGGCATGTTTGCCATCCAACGCAAACAGCGGCCCCAACCGCACCATCAGGTGATGCGGTAGCTCGGCGCGAATCCGGTCGCCCACCCGTATCAACTGTTTCAGCCCTTCATTACGCGGCGACGGTATCACATGCTCGTCAATCGGCGTGTCGAAACCGTCTTCATACAGCTGATCTGAAACACACCAGACCAGCGGCACATCCTGAGCTAGACAGGCTTCCAGACAAGCTTCGACATCGTCGACATGGGCTCTCACCGCTGCCGGCTGCTCATCCAGCGGTTGTGTCAAAGGGGGGATAATCACCGCATAAGGCGTCGACTCCTCCAGGTGCCTGGCCGTTACCGAATGCGCCGACTCGAGCTCCAGCTCCAGGTCCTGACGACGCGCCGTCTCACGAACCAGGGCCAGACTGAGGCAGTGCCCGGCATCAAGTACTAGCAGCTTCACGGCAACTCCTTATCTATGACCTATTCACTAAAATGGAATTTCGTCATCGAAATCCTTGAAGCTGTCCGGGTCTGGTGCGCCGTAGCTGCTCTGCTGACCGCCACCCTGAGCGGGTGCTGGCTGGGGTTGGGGCGCAGACTGCTGCTGTCCGCCACCAAAGCTGCCACCCTGCTGTGGTGGCTGCTGCCCACCGCCATAGCCACCGCTCTGCTGGGGCTGTTGCTGCTGGTGTCCACCACCGTAATTGCCGCCGCCCTGCTGGGGCTGCTGCCCACCACCGTAATTACCCCCCTGCTGTGGCTGGTACTGCCCTCCATCCGATCCACCGCGGCTATCGAGCATTTCCATGTTGTTGGCGACAATCTCGGTGCTGTATTTGTCCTGACCGTTCTGGTCCTGCCACTTGCGAGTCTGCAGCCGCCCTTCAACGTAGAGCTTAGAGCCCTTCTTAAGGTACTGCTGGGCGATTTCAGCCAGCTTATTGAACATCACCACCCGGTGCCATTCAGTACGCTCCTGGCGTTGGCCGGTCTGACGGTCCATCCAGCTGTCGGAAGTCGCAAGACTGAGGTTGGCAACAGCGGTACCGGAAGGCGTAAAGCGCACTTCCGGATCCTGTCCGAGGTTGCCGATAAGAATAACCTTGTTGATGCCACGGGCCATGATTAACTCCTTTTCAATACACGTGAAGCAGTTGAGAGGTAGAAGCGCCGTTTCAGTCCATGGTCGCACGACCCTGGGCGTTGACGGTAGTCTATCAAACTCGCCAGATGGCCTCGCCCTTGTCGGGGTCGGTTAATGCGGCCAGGGCCTGTTTGTCGAGATGCTCATGGTCGACCTTGAGATAGGCCAGACGCTCACTGGGCACCACCATGACATCCTCAACGCCCGCGACACAGGAAAACTGTTCCATCAGCATATCCAGGTTATCGTCCTTGCAGCGCTCGTCCAGCGCAACGATTTCACTGGACAGATGGCGCGGCGGGGTCATGCCGACCATCACCACAAACCAGACGAGCCCAAGCAGCGCGCAGCCAATAAAGACCGCGCCAAGGCCCCACTCCTGCGACAGCCAGCCACCCATCACGCCGCCAAGAAAGGCGCCGAGAAACTGGCTGGTGGAATAGACACCCATAGCAGTACCCTTGGCACCGGCTGGTGCCAGCTTGCTGAGCATCGAAGGCAGGGTGGCCTCAAGCAGGTTAAAGGCGGTGAAAAATACCATCAGCCAAGCCAACAGCCCGGCCAGGCCGCTGACCAAGCCCAACCCCAGCAGGCTGAGAGTGATGGCAGCAATAGCACCCAGGCACATCAGCTTCATGCGGCGGCGCTTTTCAGCAACGATCACCAGCGGCACCATAATCAGGAAAGCCACCACCATGACCGACAGATAGATCCAACCGTGGCGCTGCACCTCAATGCCAGCATTGACCAAACGCAGCGGTACCGCGACGAAGATCGCCATCAGCAGCAAGTGCAGCGAAAAAATCGAGATATCCAAGCGCCACAGGTCCGAGCGCCGAAAAACTGACGAGAGCTGGCGGCGATCCAGACCCACATCGCGATGCCGCGAGCGGCGCGGTGCCGGCGGTACCAACTTCCACAGCACCACAAGACCAACTAGCGCCAGGCCAGCGGTCAACCAGAACACACCGGCCAGGCCGAAGTGTGTCGACACTAGCGGCCCCAGCACCATGGCCACGCCAAAAGCCACGCCAATCGACAGGCCGATGGTCGCCATGGCCGCCGTGCGCACCTGCTCACGGGTCTGGTCGGCAAGCAGCGCCATGATGGCGGCAGCCACCGCGCCACTACCCTGCAGACAACGCCCGAGGATAATGCCCTGGATACTGTCAGCCTGCGCCGCCACCATGCTGCCCAGCATGAACAAACACAGGCCAAAGGCAATCACTGGCTTACGACCGAGGCGATCTGACAGCAGGCCAAACGGTATCTGCAGCACGGCCTGGGTCAGGCCATAGACCCCCAACGCCAGACCAATCAGCAGCGGCGTCGAGCCGCTCAACGCATCGGCATACAGCGCCAGCACCGGCAGCACCATGAACAAGCCAAGCATACGTGACGCATAGAGCCCAGCCAGCCCGGCAATGGCTCGCCGCTCGGAGACTAACAGCAGTCCTGAGACCTTTGTCATAGCGTTTAGGACATCCATAGACAGGGCGTAGCGCCCAAGGTGAAGCGCATATTCTAGCTTTCACCACGACGCTGTGGAAGCGTGGCGCGACGAGAGACTTTGCCGGGGTTGCGCGGGGCCGCGTATAATCGATCTTTTGTCGCGCGTCACGAGGTATGAATGGACAGGATTCTGGTCAGGGGTGCCCGCACCCATAATCTCAAGCAGATTGACGTCGAACTGCCACGGGACAAGCTCATTGTAGTCACTGGGCTATCAGGCTCTGGTAAATCGTCGCTGGCCTTTGACACTCTGTACGCGGAAGGTCAGCGTCGCTATGTGGAATCGCTCTCCACCTACGCGCGCCAGTTCCTGTCGATGATGGAAAAACCCGACGTCGACCATATCGAAGGCCTGTCACCGGCAATTTCCATTGAGCAGAAATCAACCTCACATAACCCGCGCTCCACTGTCGGTACCATCACCGAAATCTACGATTACCTGCGCCTGCTTTACGCCCGGGCGGGAACGCCGCGCTGCCCCGAACACGGCGAAGATCTCGAAGCCCAAACCATCTCGCAGATGGTCGATCAGGTGCTGGCACTGCCCGAGGGCAGCAAACTGATGCTGCTGGCCCCGGTGGTCAAGGGCCGCAAAGGCGAGCACTTGCAACTGCTGGCCGAGCTGCGCGCCCAGGGCTTCGTTCGCGCCATGGTCGATGGCCAGGTGCTGGAGCTTGACGACATTACCCCGCTGGACAAGCAGAAGAAGCATGATATCAGCGTCGTGGTGGACCGCATCAAGGTGCGCGACGGCCTGGCCCAGCGCCTGGCCGAGTCGTTCGAGACTGCGCTGGGGCTGGCCAACGGTGTGGCTACGGTACACTTCATGGACGGCGAGGCCGACGATATTGCTTTCTCGGCGCGCTTCGCCTGTCCAGTGTGCGGCTACTCCATCGCCGAGCTTGAGCCGCGCATGTTCTCGTTCAACAACCCCGCCGGCGCCTGTTCACGCTGCGATGGCTTGGGCGTACAGCAGTACTTTGATCCGGACAAGTTAATCAGCCATTCGCAGCTGTCACTGGCCGAGGGCGTCATCAAGGGCTGGGACAGGCGCAGCGTCTACTATTTTAACCAGCTGCAGTCAGTCGCTAACCACTACCGCTTTGCCTTGGAAACACCCTGGCAAGACCTGGCACGACACGAGCGCGATGTCATCCTGAACGGCAGCGGCAAAGATGACATCGAATTTTCCTATGTTAACGACCGCGGCAAAAAAGTCTCCCGCGAACATCCGTTCGAGGGCGTGCTGCCCAATATGCAGCGCCGCTACCGGGAAACTGAATCAAACTCGGTGCGTGAAGAACTGTCGCGCTACATCGCCGTTCAACCCTGCACCAGCTGTGAGGGTTCGCGGCTGCGCAAGGAGTCACGCAACGTCTTTATCGACGACCGCCCACTGCCGCAGCTGGTGCGAATGCCCATCGGCGAGGCGCTGGCCTACTTTGCAGCGCTGAAGCTGCCAGGGCGACGTGGCGAGATTGCCGAAAAGATCATCAGCGAGATCCACGCACGTCTGGAATTTCTGGTTAACGTAGGGCTCGATTACCTCAATCTGGAGCGCAGCGCCGAGACCCTGTCCGGCGGTGAAGCCCAGCGCATCCGTCTAGCAAGCCAAATTGGTGCTGGACTCGTCGGGGTGATGTATATCCTCGACGAGCCCTCCATCGGCCTGCACCAGCGCGATAACGACCGCCTACTGGAGACCCTCAAAAGCCTACGCGATCTGGGCAATACTGTGATCGTGGTGGAGCACGATGAGGATGCCATTCTGGCGGCCGACCACGTGCTGGATATCGGTCCCGGTGCCGGTGTTCACGGCGGCCAGATAGTGGCCCAAGGTACGCCTGCCGAAGTGATGGCCAATCCCGATTCGCTGACCGGTCAGTATCTGTCCGGCACCAAAGAAATCGCGATACCGTCATGGCGGATTCCCGTCAACCCAGAGAAAATACTGCGCCTGAGCGGCGCTAGCGGCAACAACCTGCAGAACGTAACCCTTGAGCTGCCACTGGGACTGTTTGTGTGTATTACCGGCGTGTCGGGATCAGGGAAGTCAACGCTGATCAACGCCACGCTGATGCCTATCGCCGCCCGGGAACTCAACCGCGCCACTACCCTGACGCCAGCGCCTTACAACAAGCTTGAGGGGCTCGACCAGCTCGACAAAGTCATCGACATCGACCAGAGCCCGATCGGGCGCACCCCTCGCTCGAACCCCGCGACCTACACCGGCATTTTCACTCCAATCCGCGAGCTGTTCGCCGGCACCCAGGAGTCCCGTTCACGGGGCTACAAGCCGGGGCGCTTCTCGTTCAACGTCAAGGGCGGGCGCTGCGAGGCCTGCCAGGGCGAGGGCATGATCAAGGTGGAGATGCACTTCCTGCCGGATATCTACGTTCCCTGCGATGTGTGCAAGGGAAAGCGCTACAACCGTGAAACCCTGGACATCAAGTACAAAGGCAAGAGTATCGACGAAGTGTTGAAAATGACCGTCGAAGAGGCTTTGGCTTTTTTCAGCCCGGTCCCCGCCATTGCACGCCGCCTCCAGACACTACTCGATGTCGGGCTGTCGTATATCCGTTTGGGGCAGAGTGCCATCACCCTATCAGGCGGTGAAGCCCAGCGGGTCAAGTTGGCTAGAGAGCTGGCCAAACGTGATACAGGCAAGACACTCTATATTCTTGATGAGCCCACCACTGGCCTGCACTTCGAAGATATACGCCAACTACTGACTGTTCTGCACCGCCTGCGCGACCACGGCAACTCCATTGTGGTGATCGAACACAATCTGGATGTGATCAAAACCGCCGACTGGCTAATCGACCTTGGCCCCGAGGGCGGCTCCGGCGGAGGGCAAATCATTGCTGAAGGCACACCCGAGCAAGTAGCAAACAACGAGGTATCTCATACCGGACGTTTCCTCAAGCCGATGCTAGAACTGGCCGCAAAGAGAAAACATCAAACCAAAACGGCTTTGAGCCAAACCTGATGTCTTACTGCACGAGTTCGCAGTAAGACATCAGCAATTCTCTAGGAAAATATTCTATTCCATAAAAAAGCCGGCTCTCTTGGGAGCCGGCTTTGATCGTAGAGCAGGTGCGTTGAGGATCACTCCTCGCCAGCAGCCTCTTCCACGACGGGGCGATCAACCAGTTCAACATAGGCCATGGGCGCGTTGTCGCCGGTGCGGAAGCCGCACTTGAGAATACGGACGTAACCGCCCGGACGCTCGACGTAACGCGGACCCAGCTCACTGAAGAGCTTGCCGACTGCTTCTTTCGAGCGAGTACGGCTGAAGGCCAGACGACGGTTGGCAACGCTGTCATTCTTGGACAAGGTAATCAGCGGCTCGATAACGCGACGCAGTTCCTTGGCCTTGGGCAGAGTTGTCTTGATCATTTCATGCTCGATCAGCGACACGCTCATGTTCTTGAACATGGCCTGGCGGTGCGAGCTGTTGCGGTTTAGTTGGCGACCGCTTTTACGATGACGCATGGTTGTGATTCCTTACCAAACTGGGACTCGAGTCGACACTCACGCGGAGGCCTTGTCGTCCTTCAGGCTTGCCGGGGGCCAGTTTTCCAGCCGCATGCCGAGGGACAGGCCGCGAGCAGCCAACACTTCCTTGATTTCATTCAGGGACTTCTTGCCGAGATTGGGCGTCTTCAGCAGCTCAACTTCGGTGCGCTGAATCAGATCACCAATGTAATAGATATTCTCGGCTTTCAAACAGTTGGCACTGCGAACAGTCAACTCGAGATCGTCTACGGGGCGCAGCAGAGTCGGATCAACCTGATCTTCTTCCTCTTCCACTTCCTGTTCCTTGTCAGCCTCAAGATCGACGAAGGCGGCCAGTTGGTCTTGCAAAATGGTCGCACTACGACGGATGGCTTCTTCTGGGTCCAGGGTGCCGTCGGTTTCCAGATCGATGATCAGCTTGTCTAGGTCAGTACGCTGTTCAACGCGCGCCGCCTCAACAGCATAGGAAACACGACGCACGGGGCTGAAAGTGGCATCCAGCTGCAAACGGCCGATGGCACGCGACTCGTCAGCAGCATCACTGCGCGCATCCGCGGGCTCATAGCCCCGTCCGCGAGCTACCTTGAGCTGCATGTTGAGTTCGGCGCCTTCATTGATGTGGGCGATGATGAGATCGGGATTAACAATCTCAACATCGTGATCCAGAACAATATCACCTGCCGTAACGACGCCCGGCCCCTGTTTCTTAAGCGAGAGGGTGGTTTCGTCGCGGGTGTGCATCTTGACCGCCACATTCTTCAGGTTCAGAAGAATTTCGACAACATCTTCCTGAACACCATCAAGCGCACTGTACTCGTGCTCAACCCCTGAAATTTCGACCTCTACCACGGCACAGCCAGGCATGGACGACAGCAGGATACGCCGCAGCGCATTGCCCAGGGTATGGCCAAAGCCACGCTCGAAAGGCTCGAGAACGATTCTGGCGTGGTGTGCACTGATCTCTTCGACCTTGATGTCGCGAGGACGGAGAAACTCTGTCACGAAACGCTGCATGATGAATACCTTTCAGGCTGCCAAACGGATACTCGGTACTGAATGTCGCTTCTCCCAGGGGAGAAGCGACTCGGCTGGGCCGCTTACTTCGAGTACAGCTCGACGATCAGGGCCTCATTGATGTCGGCCGACAGGTCTCCGCGCTCAGGCAGGGCCTTGAAAGTGCCTTCCATCTTCTTGGAGTCCGTCTCAAGCCAGACCACATCACCGCGGTTAGCTGCAATCGCCAGGGCCGTCTGGATGCGCGCCTGGTTCTTGGCCTTTTCGCGGACCGCAACCACATCACCAGGCTTAACCTGGTATGAGGCCACGTTAACGGTCTTGCCGTTGACAGAAATGGACTTGTGGCTCACCAGCTGACGCGCTTCAGAGCGCGTAGAGCCGAAGCCCATGCGGTAGACGACGTTGTCCAGTCGGGATTCAAGCAGTTGCAGCAACACTTCACCGGTCGCACCCTTTTGACGGGCGGCTTCCTTGTAGTAGTTGCGGAACTGCTTTTCGAGTACGCCGAAAATGCGACGTACTTTCTGCTTCTCACGAAGCTGCAAGCCGTATTCGGAAAGACGCTGACGGCGCTGGCCGTGTACACCCGGGATCTGCTCGGATTTACACTTTTTCTCGAAGGGA
>NZ_JBQDJZ010000096.1:0-9964 GCF_052095765.1 Halomonas sp. | reverse complement strand
AGAACCGCTCGCACGGTTCGGAGGGCGGGGAGGCAAAGCCTTCCCGACCCCTATCATTTGAGGCGGCCAAGGGTATGATGGGCCCATATATAGGACGACAACCCAAGCAAGGAGAACCAACAATGCACAAGAAACGACTTGCAGTAAGCCTGGGCGCCGGACTGGTGGCATTCGCACTGAGCGCTGCTGCCGATGAGAACAAGCTGTATCTGTTCAATTGGACGGAGTACATGCCGCCGGAGGTCATCACGGCCTTCGAACAAGAGTTTGATGCCAAGGTGGTGCAGAACTACTTCACCTCCAACGCCGAGATGTTTGCCAAACTCTCAGCTGGCGGCGATGCCCAGTACGACGTCGTCGTGCCCACCGACTATTTCGTACCGCGCCTGATTCAGGCAGGGCTGGTTCAGCCGCTAGACACTGAGAGCATCGGTGGGCGTGACAACCTGATGGAAGCGTTTCGCACACCGAGCTACGACCCTGAAGAGCAGTACAGTATTCCGTACCTGTGGGGCGTAACCGGCGTGGTATACGACACCAATACCTTCCCGAATATCGAGTCGTCGTGGTCGGCGCTGTTTGACCCTGAGATCAACCCTGATCAGCCGTTTGCGCTGCTGGGTGGCGATCCTCAGGTGGCCATGGGCATGGCCTGTGCTTACCAGGGCAATGGCTTTGACTGCGTGGGTGAAAAGCCTTGGGTCGAGGCAGCCGGATTGATGAGTAAGACGCTGAAGCGCAACAACCTGACCGGCTTTATCGACAGCACAGCTGCGATTGAACAGGTGGCGCGGGGCGTCAACCGGATTGCTGTGACCTATAGCGGCGATCTGGATTATCGCAAGCAGGATGCACCGGAAACATACGGCCATCTGGCCTTCTATGTACCTAAGGAAGGCTCGCAGCTTGGCGTGGATACCATGGTCATTCCGGCACGGGCGCCGAATCCCGAGCTTGCCAATGCGTTTCTGAACTTCATGTTGCGCCCTGACATTGCTGCTCAGGCTGCTAACTATGCATTCTACCGTACGCCTAACGAAGCGGCGCTCGAGCAAGTGACGCCGTCGTTGCGTGAGGTGTCAAAGCTGGAAGCGGCCAACCGCGACCTGCTGGTCACCACACCAGTGATTGAAGGCGATAACCTGCAGCTACTGCAGCAGATCTGGAACGAAGTTCGGAGTCGTTGATCTGCCTTGTTGCTTAGCCATAGCAGGCAATTAAGGAAAAGACACTGGAGGCTAGTGATCGGTCAAGTTCTGCCGGCTTCTCTGTGAAAGGAGTGTCACCATGGATTATGCAACGCTGAAACAGCGTCACCGCCAGGAGCGTGGCGAATTTCACCCCAATCTCAGCCTGCGGGTGCATCGCGCGCTGAGCTGGCTTCAGCGTGCTGAGCTTGCTGATGATGTGGATGGCAAGTTCATCTTCCTGTGGATTGCCTTCAATGCCGCCTATGCAACTGAAGTACACGAAGAACATCGAATCACGGAAAAGCTGGTGTTTGCCGAGTTTCTGGAAAAGCTCGTGAGCCTGGATGCCGACGACCAACTCGGCAAGCTGGTTTGGGAAGAGTTTCCGGGCAGCATTCGTGTGCTCCTCAATAACCGTTTCGTGTTTCAGGGCTTCTGGGATTATCAAAACCGTGTTATCAGCCAGCAGGACTGGGAAGGGCATTTTGACAGAGCTCGGGTGGCCGCCCAGATTGCGCTTGGCAAGCAGGATACGACCACGGTGCTCGGTATTACGCTGAATCGCACCTATACCCTGCGCAATCAGGTGATACACGGCGGGGCCACCTGGAACAGCTCGGTCAACCGCGATCAGCTACGCGACTGTGTCGCCTTTATGAGCAAGCTGATACCGGTCATCCTGACCCTCATGATGGACAATCCCGGTACCCTGTGGGGCGATGCTTGCTACCCGGTGGTCCAGTCGTATTGAATCAGCACTCAGCATTTCAGCTGGTGCGGCCGCGTTGTTTCAGCTGCCCTACTGCTGCATGGGCGACGGGGTTTAGCCCACTGTTGTAGTCGTTCAAGCATTCAATGATGTCCGCTTTCATCGAGCGGGCCCAGAATTTCTCCAGGTGTGTGGTGGTGTCTTTTGCCGCCTGGTCGTCACTGCGACCGTGGCGCAGGTTCTCGGCAATCTGATTGGCCATGTGGATCAGGTTTTTACGCTGCGCTGACATCGTTATGATTTCCTTTACCAATTTAGCCATTAGCCACCGCTTGCGCAGTGGGGCGATGATAGACGACATGGCGTCCGGGGCGGGCGAAGCCGATCAGTAGCTGGTCAGCTAGCTGGGCCTGTTGGACTGCAAGTGCGGTGGCGGCGGAGACTGAGACCAGCGCGCCGATACCGACACTGGCGCTCTTGTGCACCATTTCATAGCTGGCGCGGCTCGAGACCAGCGCGAAGCCTTGTTGTTCAAGCGCGTGATCAAGCGTCGGCTGCGACGGGCGTCCGCTCGCCATGGCACCGATCAGTTTGTCCAGGGCGTTGTGGCGCCCTACGTCTTCGCGCATCAGCAGAATCTCGCCTTCCAGACTGCACCAGGCCGCGCCATGGCTGGCGCCGGTGATAGCTTGCAGTGGCTGGTACTGCTCAAGGGCGGCAAGGGCTCGCTGCACGGCGGAGTGGCTGAGCTGCGGTGCCTGAACCTGAGTTATCGGACGAATGGCCTGATCCAGCGACTCGGTGCCGCACAACCCACAGCCGGTGCGCCCGGTCAGGTTACGGCGTCGTGCTTTGAGTGCAGCCATGCGCTGGCTGGCGATAGTCATTTCCACCACCCAGCCGGCGTCGGTTTCTTGCAGCGCCCAGTCGTACAGCTCGGAGGCATCGGCCAGAATACCTTCGGACAGGCTGAAACCCAGGGCGAAGTCGTCGAGATCGATGGGGCTAGCCATCATCACCGCGTGGGAGACGCCGTTATACACCAGCGCCACCGGCACCTCGTCGGCCAGCAGATCGTGGAGTTCCTCCGAACGGCCCTGCTGGTAGGTTTGCACCCATAGCGAAAGCGCTCCACCAGATTCCTTCATGCACCGGCTCCGGCGGCCTCGTCGCGTTGGGCGGCGGCCAGATACTCCTGTTGGCGGCGGTCGAAGTCATCGAAGCGCCGCTGCCACTTCGAGGGTTGGCTGACCTTCTCGACCTGAACGGCGGTGACCTTGTATTCCGGACAGTTGGTGGCCCAGTCGGAGCTATCGGTGGTAATCACGTTGGCGCCGCTGCCGGGGTGGTGGAAGGTGGTGTAAACCACGCCTGGTTGCATGCGCTCGCTGAGCTGGGCGCGCAGCACGGTGTGCCCGGCGCGGCTGGTGATGCCCAGCCAGTCGCCGTCTTTGACGCCACGCAGCTCGGCATCCGACGGATGTAGTTCCAGGATATCCTCGTCATGCCACACCTGGTTGGCGGTGCGCCGTGTCTGGGCACCAACGTTGTACTGCGACAGAATCCGTCCGGTGGTCAGCAGTAGAGGGAAGCGCCGGGTAGCACGCTCCTCGGTGGCCACGTATTCGGTGATGGCAAAGCGGCCCTGGCCGATGGGAAAGTCGACCTCGTGCATGGTTGGCGTGCCCAGAGGAAATTCCTCGTTGCACGGCCACTGCAGGCTACCTTGCTCATCGATCTTAGCGAAACTGACGCCGGTGAATGTCGGCGTCAGCCGTGCGATCTCGTCCATGATGTCGGATGGGTGATCGTAGTGCATGGGGTAGCCCAGCGCCTCGGACAGCGCCAGGGTGATTTCCCAGTCTTCCTTGCCGGCCAGCGGCGGCATCACCTTGCGCACCCGGTTGATGCGCCGCTCGGCGTTGGTGAAGGTGCCGTCCTTCTCGAGGAAGGTGGAGCCAGGCAGCAGTACGTGGGCGAACTTGGCGGTCTCGTTGAGGAAGATGTCCTGCACGATCAGACAGTCTAGCGAGGTCAGCGCGGCTTCCACGTGCTGGGTGTTGGGGTCCGACTGGGCGATGTCTTCGCCCTGCACATAGAGCGCCTTGAAGGTGCCTTCGATGGCGGCGTCGAACATGTTGGGAATACGCAGCCCCGGTTCATGGTCGATCGCAACTCCCCATTCGGCTTCAAAGTGGCTGCGGGCAACGTCGTCGGCGACGTGTTGATAGCCGGGGAGCTCGTGAGGGAAGGAGCCCATGTCGCACGAGCCCTGGACGTTGTTCTGGCCGCGCAGCGGGTTCACGCCCACGCCCTCGCGGCCAATGTTACCGGTGGCCAGCGCCAGGTTGGCAATCCCCATCACCATGGTCGAACCCTGGCTGTGCTCGGTTACGCCCAAACCGTAGTAGATAGCGCCGTTGTTGACGGTGGCATAGCTGCGGGCGGCACGACGCACGTCCGCTGACGGCACACCGGTAATCGATTCGGTGGCCTCGGGGCTGTGTCGCGCATCGGCGATAAACTCGCGCCAGGCGTTGTAGGCCTCGCTGTCGCAGCGTTGTTTGATGAAGTCGTGGTCTTCCAGGCCCTCATCAATTACTACGTGGGCCAGGGCATTGATCAGTGCCACGTTGGTGCCGGGGCGCAACGGCAGATGCTGGCCGTTCTTGAGGTGGGGTGTATTGAGCAGATCGATACGGCGCGGGTCGGCGACAATCAGCGTGGCACCCTCGCGTAACCGGCGACGCATCAGCGAGCCGAACACCGGATGCGCATCGGTGGGGTTGGCGCCGATCACGATGATGGTATCGGTCTGCATCACCGAGTCGAAGGTCTGGGTACCGGCGGACTCACCCAGGGTGGTCTTGAGACCGTAGCCGGTGGGCGAGTGACAGACTCGGGCGCAGGTGTCGGTATTGTTGTTGCCGAAGGCAGCGCGTACCAGCTTCTGCACCAGGTAGGTCTCTTCGTTGGTGCAGCGTGACGAGGTGATACCGCCGATGCTCTCGCGACCGTACTTGGCCTGGGTCGCCTTGAGCCGCTCGGCGGCAAATGTGATCGCCTCGTCCCAGCTGACTTCGCGCCACGGCTGATCGATGCTGTCGCGAATCATCGGCGTGGTCAAACGGTCCTTGTGGGTAGCGTAGCCGAAAGCGAAGCGGCCCTTGACGCAGGAGTGACCGTGATTGGCCGCACCACCCTTGTAGGGCACCATGCGCACCACTTCGTTACCCTTCATCTTGGCCTTGAACGAGCAGCCGACGCCGCAGTAAGCGCAGGTGGTGATCACGCTGTGATCCGGCTGGCCCTGCTCGATCACGCTCTTTTCCATCAACGTTGCAGTGGGGCAGGCCTGCACGCAGGCGCCGCAGGATACGCACTCGGAGTCCATGAAGGCCTGGTCCTGGCCCGGCGAGACTTTGGAGTCGAAACTGCGTCCGTCGATGGTCAGGGCGAAGGTGCCCTGGACTTCGTCGCAGGCCCGCACGCAGCGCGAACAGAGGATGCAGCGGCTAGGGTCGAAGCTGAAGTAGGGGTTGGAATGATCCTGCTCGGCGGAGATATGGTTCTCGCCGTCGAAGCCGTAGCGCACCTCGCGCAGCCCTACGTCGCCGGCCACGTCCTGCAACTCGCAGTCGCCGTTGGCGGGGCAGGTCAGGCAGTCCAGCGGGTGATCGGAGATGTAGAGCTCCATGATATTGCGCCGCAGCTTGGCCAGATGCGCGTTGTAGGTGGTGACCTGCATGCCGGCTTCCACCGGGGTGGTGCAGGCCGCCGGATAGCCGCGCTTGCCTTCCACCTGCACGGCACACAGTCGACACGAGCCAAAGGCTTCCAGGTTGTCACTGGCACACAGTTTGGGGATATTGATCTCAGCGATGGAAGCAGCGCGCAGCAGCGACGTACCCTCGGGCACGGTGATGCTGACGCCGTCGATCGAAACCGTGACCGGCGCGCCCTCACGCGCCGGGGTGCCGAGATCTCTCTCGTACAGGCTGGGGTTAAAGTACTCGATCATGATGGCTCTCCTTCCGCGTTAGCTTGCGCGCTCTGCTGTACCGTACGCAGGAAATCACCGGGGAAATGGGTCAGGGCGCTTTGCACCGGAATCGGCGTCATGCTGCCCATGGCGCACAGCGAGCCGTCGACCATGGTGTCGCACAGCTCACCGAGCAGCGCCAGGTTGGCCTCGCGGCTCTGGTTATGGCGAATGCGGTCGATCACTTCAACGCCGCGGGTTGAGCCGATCCGACACGGTGTGCACTTGCCGCATGACTCCACCTTGCAGAACTCCATGGAGAACCGTGCCTGCTCGGCCATGTCGACGCTGTCGTCGAACATCACCACGCCGCCGTGGCCGAGTACTGCGTTATCGCCGCTGAAGGCCTCGTAGTCGAGTGGCAGATCCCACTGGGACGCCGGCAGATAGGCGCCCAGTGGGCCGCCCACCTGTACGGCGCGCAGCGGCCGACCGCTATAGGTGCCGCCGCCGAAGTCTTCCATCACCTGGCGCAAGCTGGTGCCGAAGGCCAGCTCGATCAGTCCGCCGCGCTTGACGTTGCCGGCCAGCTGGACGACCAGAGTACCTCGTGAGCGGCCCATGCCGACCTCGGCGTAGGCTGCACCGCCCTTGTCGAGAATGAACGGCACGGCGGCCAGCGATAGCACGTTGTTGACCACGGTGGGCTGGCCGAACAGCCCCTCGATGGCCGGCAGCGGCGGCTTGAAACGCACCAGGCCGCGCTTGCCTTCGAGGCTTTCCAGCAGCGAGGTCTCCTCGCCGCAGATATAGGCACCGGCACCCATGCGGACTTCCAGATGGAAGCGTCGGCCGCTGTCGCGCAGGTCATCACCCAGATAGCCCGCCGCTTCGGCTCGCTCAATGGCCACATTGAGCATGCGACACGACAGCGGGTATTCCGAGCGCACGTAGATGTAGCCCTGGGTCGCGCCCACTGCCAATCCGGCGATCACCATGCCCTCGATCAGCATGTAGGGGTCGCACTCCATGACCATGCGGTCGGCGAAGGTGCCGGAGTCGCCCTCGTCGGCGTTGCACACGATGTACTTCTGTTCGGCCGGGGTGTCTAGCACGGTCTGCCACTTGATGCCGGTGGGGAAGGCCGCGCCACCACGTCCGCGCAGTCCCGACGCCTTGATCTCATCGACAATGGCCTGGGCGTCGAGCTCCAGCGCCTGCTCCAGACCGCGAAAGCCGTCATGGGCCAGGTAGTCATCCAGGCTCAGCGGGTCGGTGATGCCGGCTCGGGCGAAAGTAAAGCGTTGCTGGTTGGCCAGCCAGGAGATGTCGTCGACCTTGCCCAGCGCCAAGGCATGCTCACGTTTGCCTTCCAGCAGGCCCTGGTCTAGCAGCGCCGGAATATCCTCGGCGCCGACCGGTCCGTAAGCCTGACGCCCATCGGCGGTTTCCACTTCCACCAGTGGTTCTAGCCAGCAGGCACCACGTGAGCCGTTGCGTACCACCTCTACTGTCAAACCGCGCTGCTCGGCTTCGTCCAGTAGGCGCTGGGCAACGTCATCGGCGCCCATGGCGAGCGCCGTGGTATCGCAGGGAACAAATACGCGGATGGTCATCACTTCACCTCCAGCGTCTGGGTGTGCAGGGCGTCGTTTATCTCATCAGTCAGCTCGTCATACAGGGTATCGAAGCGCGTGGTGTTCATGCGGCCAAGTACCCGCTCGTTTACGCTGATGTTGGGCGCGCAGGCGCAGTTGCCCAGGCAGTAGATAGGCTCCAGGCTGATACCGCCGTCAGGGGTAGTGGCATCATAGTCGAGATCCAGGCGCGTCTTGACGTGGGCTTCCAGCTGGCGCCCGCCCATGGCCTGGCAGGCCTCGGCGCGGCATACCTGAATCACATAGCGCCCCGGCGGTGTGGTGCGAAAGTGATGATAAAAGCTGATTACGCCGTGTACCTCGGCGCGGGTCAGGTTCATGGATTCGGCAATAATCGGCACGCTGTCAGCGGGAATGTGGCCGATGCGTTCCTGAAGGGCATGCAGAATCGGTAGCAGCGCGCCTGGCTTGTACTTCAAGGCGTCGATGCTGTCCTGAATCTGTGCAGGGGTCCATTCGAGTAAGGTGCTCATCGGGGTCACCTGGTCATTGTTACGGGCTATGTTTGGTGATCATGAGTAGGATGCAGTAGCTAGTCATAAATATGAACGAATCTGCATAACTTCCATGATTTATCGTTTTTAGCAGGCACTAAAACTGAGTGTTCTAGTGCGTCACGGTTGCTTTAAAGCTAGCATTGAATCTCGTTTAGCAAAACATGAAACTTACTTCATATGAAAAAGATCCAAATCACACCTGGTTGGTATTTCAGCGATGATGCCGGCAATCAGCTCGACCGTCAGCTTTTCGTGCTGCTCGAGGCCGTGCATCGCCATGGCAAGCTGACTCGGGCCGCTGAAACGACAGGTATTTCCTATCGTCATGCCTGGAACCAGCTCAACAAGTGGGCGGAGTTCTTCGGTACACCGCTGGTGGAAATGGCGCGTGGTCGTGGAGCCTGGCTGTCGCCGCTGGGTGAGAAGCTGCTGTGGGCTGAACAGCGGGTGAGCGCCCGCCTGGGGCCACAGCTTGAGAGCCTGGGCTCGGAGCTGAATCTGGCCATTGCCCAGACCCTGGAAGGCGTCAGGCCGGTGCTGCGTTTTCATGCAAGCCACGGCTATGCCGTCGAGTTGTTGCCTGACTTTCTCAAGCGTCAGGAGATTCGCCTCGATCTGCAGTACTGCAGCCCCAGGGAAGCGCTGCTGGCGTTGAATCGAGGTGCCTGTGAGCTGGCCGGTTTTCATCTGGCCCGCGGGAAGGCTGGAGTTGGGCTGGGAAGTGATTACCGCAGCCTGCTCAAGCCAAGGGGGCATCGTCTGGTGCGCTTTATCACGCGCCGTCAGGGGTTGATGGTAAGAGCCGGTAATCCGCTGGGTATGCAAGGGTTGGCCGATCTCGCTGATGGCGCGAAAGGGCAGGCGCACTTTATTAACCGCCAGGCGGATTCAGGCACTCGAGCGTTGTTCGATGGTCTGCTGCGTCAGCAGGATATTGCTGCCGGAGACATTAATGGCTATCCGCTGGAGGAGTATACCCACTCGGCAGTAGCGGCCTATGTGGCGTCTGGCATGGCCGATGTGGGCTTCGGTGTGGAAGCCGCAGCGCGGCGTTTCGGGCTGGATTTTGTGCCTCTGGCCAGCGAAGACTATCTGCTGGTCTGTCATCAACGTAGCCTGAGTGATCCGCGTTTGGTGCAGCTGCGTGAGGTACTGTCCAGCCAGGCGTTTCACGATGCCGTCTCTGCTTTGCCGGGCTATACCCCAGAGCGTTGTGGTGAGATAGAAAGCGTCGAGGCGCTGCTGGATTGATAGTGAGCATTGAACTTGTGCGCAGCACATAGCTCAACAAGACTGTAGTAGTAATGGTATGAACGTACTGTGAACGAGAATGTGGAGGTTTTTCTATGTCCGTACAGAATACGATTTCTGGGGAAAAGTACCCTCACAAGATCACGGCAGAATACGCTAGTCAGTCTGCAGCAGATACTTCGGCCAAGAGACTGGTTGATGACTTCGGGCTTTCGCCATCTCAGGTTCTGGTGGTACGCCCCCATGACCCTGACGTGGCGCGCAAGGTTGAACCCGAAAGCAGCGGAATTGCGAAAACGATGGCCCGGTCACATGTGACTCTTGGGCTGGCTGGCTTGTTCGTCGGCCTGGTTGTTGCGGGAATATTGGTGGTATTTGGACCGGTTGCGACTCAGTCCAGTCCGATGTTGACGTTTATTGCCCTGGGCTTTCTGGGTGCGGTGTTAGCGTTGCTGCTGGCTGGTGCTGTGTCGCTGCGACCAGACCACGGTCGTGTGGTTCAAAAAACGCGTGAAGCGACAGACTCAGGCAAGTGGACGGTTGTCGTGCACTGTGCTGACACCGAGCAGCAGGATCGGGTAAAGAATGCGGTAGATCACAGTGTGCAGACCCTGTGATCGAGTAAGTAAGTGCCTAACCGAAAGTTTTCGTGCATAATGTATGTAGGATAACTGACA
>NZ_JBQDJZ010000095.1:5134-10032 GCF_052095765.1 Halomonas sp. | reverse complement strand
GCAGCCGACGAAGCGATTACCTCGTTCGCCGACTACCTAGGCGAGGAGTTGCCCGGCTCGCTGCGCTATTCAGATGCCGGCATGGTCGCAGGCCCGGATACCAGCGAGCTGGATGATGCCGCCGTGGCGCGCATGCGCGCTCTGATTCTCGACACTCTTGACGATCCGGCTCAGCTGGCGCAGTGGTTTGGCCGAGTGATGACTCAGCCCAAGTATCCCGACCAGCTGTCACCCAACGACACCCCTAGCGATCCGGCCGAGCTTGTTGGTCTGCTACAGGATGGCGAAGTGCTGGAGCGCAGCCCTGGGTCACGCTTTGCCTGGCGCGCTCTCGACGCCCACCTAGCCACGCTGTTTGCCGACGGCGATGGCATCACCACCGGCCTTGGTTTGGCTCAAGCCCTGGCCAACCCTGAAACGGTTCTTGATAAGCAGCTGCTCGCGGATGATGGTGCCGCCGAGCTGCTGACCCATCTGTTGGATGTCGGCAGCCTGTGCTGGCCCTGGGATTTTCACGAGCACCCGGAAGACGACCAAGAGGACTGAGGCTAATGGCGGCAGAAACAGCTTGCATCACCATTGCACAGGGTGACTGGAACACGCTGGGTGAAGAAGCCGGGCAGATTCGCAGAACTGTCTTTATCGATGAACAACAGGTCTCCCAAGAGGAAGAGTGGGACGGTCTCGACCTCGGCTGCCTGCATTTTCTGGCCTACAACAATGGACGCCCTGTCGGCACCGCGCGGCTACTGCCCGACGGCCATATCGGCCGAGTGGCGGTACTTGCTGACCAGCGCGGTAATGGTGTCGGCCAAGCACTAATGGTCGCTGCTATCGAGGCTGCCTGCAGCCAACGGTTTGAGCAGGTCGAGTTGGCCGCCCAGGTTCATGCCCTGGCGTTCTATGAAAGGCTGGGGTTCCAGGCCTGTGGCGACGCCTTTATCGAGGCCGGAATTTTGCATCGCAACATGAAACTGCTCCTCATCGACTGAACGCACTCGACCCGTTTTGCATGGTTGATACCCACGTTTTGTTTGTGACTACACAGATGCCCCGAAAGCGGCCGCCGTGTAGTCAAGTTACAACCCCCCCTCCCCCCAAGGGCCAATTGCCGAACACTATCCTGTCCGGTCATAGTGACTAACAGCACAGGATGCAGCGAGCCGCTGACACCTCCTGCGCCGCCGAGCTCCACCAGTAACACTCTTGTTGTTACCGCCGACGGAAGCGGTGCAGAGCTTGAAGAAATCAGAACGCGAGCGGAAAAACAGCGGCAAGCCGGCAGCCCGGCGCAAAGCAAAAAAGACTGGCATCATCTCGCACTTGCAGCATATGCTGAGTGCGTATGGATAGCAGCAAAGGAAAGCGCGGCGACGTCAGGCAAGACCCGTCGATGCAGACATCAAGTGATTGGCCATTAACCGGGAGTAATAACTCATGACAGGATTCAAGGACCAGGTAAAAGCACTGACAGAACTGCGCAAGGCACAGGGCGGCAAGTGGGACAACATTGACCCGCACGACGCTGCACGCATGCGGGTACAAAACCGCTTTCACACTGGCCTGGACATCGCCCGCTACACCGCTGCAATCATGCGTGAAGACATGGCGGCCTATGATGCAGACAGCAGCAAATACACTCAGTCGCTGGGTTGCTGGCACGGTTTCATTGGCCAGCAGAAGATGATCGCCATCAAGAAGCACTTCGGCGAAACCAAGCGTCGCTATCTGTACCTGTCAGGCTGGATGATCGCTGCTCTGCGTTCCGAGTTTGGCCCGCTGCCCGACCAGTCCATGCACGAAAAAACCAGCGTCCCGGCGCTAATCGAAGAGCTTTATACTTTCCTGCGTCAGGCTGACAACTGGGAGCTGAACCACCTGTTCCGCGACCTGGACGAGGCCAGAAAGGCAGGCGATTCCGCCAAGGCCGATGAACTGGTCAAGCAGATCGATAACCACCAGACTCACGTGGTGCCGATCATTGCCGACATCGACGCCGGCTTCGGTAACGCCGAGGCGACTTACCTGCTGGCCAAGAAAATGATTGAAGCCGGTGCCTGTGCAATCCAGCTGGAAAACCAGGTATCCGACGAGAAGCAGTGCGGCCACCAGGACGGCAAGGTCACCGTGCCCCACGAAGACTTCATCGCTAAGATCAACGCTGTGCGCTATGCGTTCCTTGAGCTGGGCGTTGACGACGGTGTGATCGTTGCACGTACTGACTCCCTGGGTGCTGGCCTGACCCAGAAGATCGCCGTGACCAACCAGCCGGGCGACCTGGGCGACCAGTACAACAGCTACCTTGATGGCGACGTGGTTGAAAACGCCGCAGACATCAACAACGGCGACGTGGTGATCAAGCAGAACGGTAAGCTGCTTAAGCCCAAGCGTCTGGCGTCTGGCCTATACCAGTTCAAGCAGGGCACCGGCGAAGACCGTGTGGTGTTGGACTGTATCACCAGCCTGCAGAATGGCGCCGACCTGCTGTGGATCGAGACCGAAAAGCCCCACGTCGGCCAGATTGCCGGTATGGTCAACCGCATTCGTGAAGTCTGCCCAGATGCCAAGCTGGTCTACAACAACTCGCCGTCGTTCAACTGGACGCTGAACTTCCGCCAGCAGGTGTTCGATGCCTGGCAGGCCGAAGGCAAGGATGTCAGCGCCTACGATCGTGACGACTTGATGAACGAGAAGTACGACGACACCGAACTGTGCGACCAGGCCGATCAGTGGACGGCTGACTTCCAGCGCGACGCTGCTCGTGAGGCCGGTATCTTCCATCACCTGATCACCCTGCCGACCTACCACACGGCTGCTCTATCGACCGACAACCTGGCCAAAGGCTACTTCGGCGACGAAGGCATGCTGGCCTACGTAGCAGGTGTACAGCGCAAGGAAATCCGTCAGGGCATCGCCACCGTCAGACACCAGGACATGGCCGGTTCCAACATTGGCGACGACCACAAGGAATTCTTCCACGGTGACGCGGCCCTTAAGGCCGGTGGTGGCGACAACACCATGAACCAGTTCTGATCCATCAGCGTTCTGCTGTTGCATAGCAGCGCTTGATACAAAGGGAGCGGGCTCAGGCCCCTCCCTTTTTCCTGCGCTCTTGCCTGCTGCGGCGATCAAGGCTAGCGTAGTGTTGGGGTAAGCGTTAAGATCAGCAAAACAGCGTTTCCTAACTAACCATCCGTCTTGGCCTTTACTCCCACTCAGGATGTTCAAGGAGAACACATATGAAGCGACTTATTCCGATTATCGCAGCCAGCGCCCTGACGCTTGGCGGCTGCGCCAACACCGCACCTTTTTCGGGCAACGTCTATTCCGCCGACCAAGCAGGGACAGCCCAGAACGTGACGATTGGCACCATCACTGCGCTGCGTCAGGTGCAGATTCAGGCTGACAGCCGTGCTGGAGGCCTAGTCGGCACCGTCGGCGGTGGCGCCATTGGCGGCATCCTGGGTAGTAGCATAGGCGGCGGCTCGGGCCGCAGGATCGCCACGGTAGCGGGCGCAGTGGGTGGTGCAGCTGCCGGTAGCGCGGCAGAAGAACGCCTCAACCGCGTCACTGCCTGGGAAATTGAAGTGCGCAAGGAAGACGGACAAAACGTCGTTATCGTTCAGAAAGCCGACCAGCCCTTCCAGGTCGGTCAGCGTGTGCGCATTGTCGGTAACGGCCGCAACGCCAGCGTCGTGCCCTATTGAGGCATTGGCTTGAGGCATTGGCAACACAGCGTCTGATTTGAGCGTTGCAGAGTCAGCAAAAAACCCGATACCTTGATGGTATCGGGTTTTTTCGTTCAGTAACGCCCATGGAGCAAACGCATCAGCGAAGCGTAGCTTTGTCCATGACGAAGCCTGTGACCTTAGTGGCTACCAGAGCCACAACACCAATGATGATCGCAACCATCAGCACTTCGACTGGCGCGACAATCGCCGTTGCCAGCAACACGGCCAATGCAGGCGCCAGCACATAGCGATCATCATGGCTGCGCATGACGGCTGGCAACAGGGCATCGAGCTTGGCACTGACCGAGGCCTCCCAGCGCGCAAGCAGCATGTAAAGAAAGAATACGAAAGCAACCAGCCAGATAATGGCGATCGTCATTGTGGTCTCCGAATCAGGATTGGATCTGGGTGATGAATGAAATCCCTGCAAGGGTAGCCCCAGGAACCGCAGCTAGCAACCCGCCCGCTGACGTGAATTAGTCTCAGTGTGTGCTCAAGCAAACTGAAAAAACCTGTTCGACCACTGACAGCCCGAATCAGCCGCGTTACCATTAATGCTTAACCCTGCTATTTACTCAACAAAGGTTCTTTCATGCAGATTGCGCAAAACACCGTTGTGGCATTTCACTACACCCTGACCAACGAGGCTGGTGAGGTGCTGGACAGCTCGGAAGGCCGTGAGCCGCTGACATACCTGCACGGTGCCGGAAACATTATCCCGGGGCTCGAGAAGCAGCTGGAAGGCCGCACAGCGGGCGACAAGCTGCAAGCTAATGTCAGCCCGGAAGAAGGCTACGGCGAGATTCAGCCGCAGCTGATCCAGGAAGTCTCCCGCGAGTCATTCCAGGGCGTTGACAGCATTGAACCGGGCATGCAGTTCCAGGCCCAGACTGATGGCGGCCCGCTGATGGTCACCATCACCGACGTGCAAGGCGACATGGTTACCGTAGACGGCAACCACCCGTTGGCTGGACAGCCGCTGAACTTCGATGTGGAAATTGCCGAAGTGCGCGAAGCCAGCCAGGAAGAGATCGAGCACGGCCATGTGCACGGCGAAGACGGGCACCAGCACTAAGGGCTAACGCCTGTGCTGACGGCTGTGCTGACAGCCGCTCAGCGCTGCATGACCCCGCAAAGGGCAGCCTCGCCGCTGCCCTTTTCTTTTTT
>NZ_JBQDJZ010000095.1:0-5034 GCF_052095765.1 Halomonas sp. | reverse complement strand
TGCCCTGCTCTTATTTCCCACTCAGCTTTTATGTATGCACCTGCGTCAGAGCGCCCTTTAAAACATCTCGCGCTCAGTCATCCGTCGCGGCCTTTCCCAGGGCTTTCAGCGTCACATAGCCACCCCACAGCCGAGTAACGGTCGTCAGCACACAGGCAGTGGCAAACACGGTCGCCAGCAGTGCAAAGTGCTCAGGCCACAGACAGAATGCCACCAGCGCAGCTACTGTCTCGGTGCCCTCTGTCAGCCCATGCAGGTAATAAAATGCTTTGTGCTGGAATCTGGGCCGCTGCAGCTGATGCCGGGCTGCCATGATGGCAAAGGCCAGGAAGGAGGTGCCGGTGCCAATGAACGCAAACAGCAGCAGCGCGCCAGCCAGAGCATTGGCGGCAGGATTGGCCAACGCAAAGCCAAGCACGACGGCGGCATAGAACACAAAGTCCAAGCCGATATCGAGAAACCCCCCGGCATCACTGGCTGTATCAGTCAACCTTGCCAATGCCCCATCCAGACCACCCCCCAGCCGATTCAGTAGGATGGCAACCAGCGCCGCCCAATACAGTTCGAACGCCAGTAACGGCAGCGCCAACATGCCAATTACGAAAGCTGCTAGCGTTACTTGGTCGGGCCTTGCACCCGCGCGCGCCAGCCCCCGCGTCAGCCAACGCAGCGGCTTCTGGGTCATCGGCATGGTCCAGCGATCTAGCATGGCCAGATCCTTATATCACCGTCTATCTGCCTGGCCGCGCCGCCAGGCAAAGTAGCGTTTCAGCCAATCCAGCACGCGCTCGGGCTTATGGGCGTTCTTCCACACCCCTGCGGTCGCTTTCACTGCCTCGGAGCGCGTGGG
The DNA here is from genome assembly GCF_052095765.1 of Halomonas sp. Lineage (GTDB taxonomy): Bacteria > Pseudomonadota > Gammaproteobacteria > Pseudomonadales > Halomonadaceae > Halomonas. The sequence continues at coordinate 4,184 of NZ_JBQDJZ010000095.1, read as the reverse complement.
GTACGGATGCACGGTGCCCAGGATCTTGTTCAGGCCGATATTGTGCGTTATGGCCAGCGTAAACTCAGCCAGCATCTCTCCAGCGCCCTCGCCCACCAGGGTCGCACCAAGAATGCGATCCTTGCCCGGCACCGTCAGCACCTTGATGAAGCCACCGCGCTCACCTTCAGCGATAGCCCGGTCCAGCTCGCTCAGCGAATAACGGGTGATTTCATGGTCAATCCCCTGCTGCTTGGCCTCGTGTTCATTGAGCCCGACTCTTGCCACCTCGGGGGCAGTGAATGTCACCGCCGGCATCGCGCGGTAGCTGGCCCGGAAACGCTTGAACTCGCCAAACAGCGCATTAACCGTGGCATGCCAGGCTTGATGTGCGCTGGCATGGGTCAGCTGGTAAGGGCCAGTAACATCACCGCAGGCCCAAACATTGGGTAGCACCGAGCACAGGCTTTCATCCACCGACAGGGTGCCATCGTCGCGCAGTGCCACACCCAGCGCTTCCAGACCAAGCCCAGTGACATTGGCCTTGCGCCCAATAGCCACCAACAACTGGTCGAAGGCTAAACACTGAGCTTCGCCGTCACGCTCGACCTGCAACAGATGAGCACCGTCTTCAGCACCCTTGGCGATAACGCGCAGCGCCCGGGTGCCCAGCGCCAGGGTTACGCCGTCCTGGGCCAGCCCGCGAACCACCTCATCGGCAACGTCGGCGTCCTCCCGTGGTAACAGCTGCTTACCCCTCACTACCAGGGTGACCGCACTGCCCAGGCGCGCGAAACTCTGGCTCAGCTCGCAACCAACCGGGCCACCGCCCAGTACGACAAGCCGCTTAGGCAGTTCAGTGAGCTGCCAGAGATTATCGGAGGTCAGCACCTCGATATCCTCAAGACCCGGCAGATCAGGAATTCGAGGCCGAGCACCGCTGGCAATGATCACATGGCGCGTAGTCACAACGCGCTCGCCGATACGCACCCGCCATGGGTCTTCCAGACGGGCATTGCCTTCCACCACCTCGACGCCGAGCCCTTCATAGCGCTCGCGGCTATCGTGGGGCTCGACCTCGCGAATCGCCTGATGCACATGGCTCATCACTTCGGCAAAGTTGACGCAAGGCTCACCAGCCTGCACGCCATAACGCGGGGCACGGCGAATGTCGCTAACACTGCGCGCCGCACGAATCAGTGCCTTGGAGGGCACACAGCCGGTATTCAGGCAGTCACCTCCCAGCCGTTCGCGCTCGACCAGCATCACCCTGGCCTTCACCGCCGCGGCGATATAGCTGGCCACCAGCCCTGCCGAGCCGCCACCGATAACGACAATATCCTGCTCGAAATGCGTGGGCCGCCTATAGCGCTTGGCCAATCGCCTGCGCTCCATAAACGACACACCTGCCCGGGCCAGCCAGGGAAACAGACCAAGCAACACAAACGAGCCGATCAACCCCGGCGATAGAATGCCCGACAACGACTCAAGGCTGCCCAACTCACGGCCGGCATTCACATAGACAGCGGTCGCCGGCAACATGCCGAGCTGACTGACCCAGTAGAAAGTCGTCAGCCGCATCCGAGTCAGCCCCATGACCAGGTTGATGACGAAAAACGGAAAAATCGGAATCAACCGTAGTGTAAACAGGTAAAAGGCACCCTCGCGCTCAATACCCGCATTGATTCGCGCAAGCTGAGTGGCAAAGCGTCGCTCCAGTGGCGCGCGCAGCAGGCTACGGGCAATCAATGCTGCCAAAGCAGCACCCAGACTGCTGGCAAACGAAATCAGCAGCAAGCCCCAGCCCAAGCCAAACATCGCTCCACCGAGCAGCGTCAGTAGCGCAGCTCCTGGCAGCGACAGCGCCGCCATTAGCACATAGACCGCAAAGAAGACGCCCGCAACCGCCAGCGGCCTGGCATCAAACAGCGCCTGAAAGCGCGCCTGGCTGGCTTTAATATTTTCCAGTGTCAGAAGCTGGTAGGCATCACTGACAAAAAACACCGCCAGCAACGCAATAATTCCTGCTGCAATAATCAGGCGTTTGTGTGCCACGCCAAGCCTCCTGTCGGTAAAAAACGCGGTTGATAAGATGTTAGGCCATCAGGCCAGGCCCCTATACTGAACTACCGTGAGCACAAACGTTCAAACTGGTGCAGATTTTTTTCATCCCGGAGTGCCAGCCATGCCGAACAAGCCACACAAATCTCCTGCCAGGGTTCATGCCTTGCACAACCAGCGTTTCGCCAGCCTGGTCGCGGGTGCACTGATTGCCTTACCGCTGTCTGCACTGTCTGTAAGCGCTCTGGCAGAGAGTAAGCATGCTGTTTTCGCCGGCGGCTGCTTCTGGTGCGTTGAGGAAGCCTTCGACAAGGTGGCTGGCGTCACCACCACCCTCTCCGGTTTCAGCGGTGGTGATACGGAAAACCCGAGTTACCGGGAGGTCGTCAGCGGCGGCACCGGCCACTTGGAAGTCGTCGAAGTAGAATATGACCCCGAGCAGGTCGAATATGCCGAGCTACTAGATGTGTTCTGGCGCAACATCGACCCCTTCGCCGTCAACCGTCAGTTCTGCGATGAGGGCGAGTCGTACCGCAGCGCGATATTTGTCAGCAACGACGCGCAGCGTGAGCTGGCTGAAGCCAGCCGCGAGGAATTGGCTAAGCGCTTCGGCCGTAGCATCACCACAGAAATCCTTGATGCCGCCACTTTTTATCCGGCAGAGCAGGAACACCAGAACTACTACAAGGAAAACCCACTGCGCTACCGCTTTTACAAGTCAGCCTGCGGCCGCGTTGAACGCCTTGAGGAAGTCTGGGGCGATGAAGCCGGTGGTTTTGCTACGCCTGGCAGCTAACGGCTCAGGCGCTGTTCATGCTTTCTGTTCGCGGTACTGCAGCCAGATCGCAATCCCCAGGGTGACACTCAACATCAGCCAGGACGCCAGCGCCACACCGAACCAGCCGGACGATTGCCAGAACGGCTCCAGCCAGAAGCCACCGAGGCTGGCGCCAGTGTAATAAAACACCAGGTAAAGTGCTGAGGCGCTGCCCCTGGCAGCAAGTGCCTGACGCCCCACCCAGCTTGACGCCATGGAATGTGCCAGGAAGAAACCAAAGGCATTGATGGTGAGTCCAGTCAGGATCCAGCCCAACGAATCCGCCAGGGTAACGGCGGTGCCTGCCATCAGAATGACAATGCCCAACATCATGCAAATAGGCTGCGACAGCCGCGCCGCAATGCGGCCAGACAGCGCCGATCCCAGCGTGCCACCCAGGTAGGTGAGAAAGATCAGCCCCAGCAGCCTGGCGCCCAAGGAGTAAGGTGCTTCGGCCAGGTGAAAGGTGATATAGCTGTATTGATTGATAAAAATCAGGAAGTTCAGCCCGCCCAGCAGATAGGCCCCCAGCAGCAGCGGGTTGCGCAGATGCGCGCGCAGATCAGCAAGCGCGGTGCGCAATTCAAACGGATGGGGTGTAAAGGCTTTTGGCGCAGGCAGCAGCTTCCAGAACACGACAAGACCGACCAGTGTGATGCATCCCACGACCACAAAACTCATCGAGGCCGTACTCGCTTCCGCCACCGAACCGCCCACGATGCGCCCCCCAATACCACCTAGGGTATTGGCTCCAATATACAACCCCACCGCGGTCAGCAACGCTCGCTTCTCAAACTCGTCGCCCATCCAGGCGATGGCCACTGCCGGTAAGCCGCCTAGGAAAAACCCCTGCAGTGCACGCAACACCAATAGCGTTTCGAAGTTGGGCGCCAGAGCCAATGACAGTGATAAAACACCGCCTGCCAGAAGGGTAAAGCGCATGATAGCTCCCCGACCAACGGCATCCGACAAGGGGCCGAAAACCAGCAGCGACGCAGCCACCGCCAGGGTGGCCACCGACATCACCAAGCTGATACCCAGTGTTGAGACAGCATAGGTCTCGCGCAGCTCAGGCAACAACGGCTGGGGCGCATAGAGATTGATGAAAACAAGAAAGGAGCCCAGACAAAGGGCCAGGGTCGCGCGCCACCAGGCGCGGCTATGGGCTTGGATCATTCGAAACCTTAAGTTCTGACACTCCCCGCCCGCCGCGCCAGGCGCTTTGGGCGAAGGTTATTGGGTCGCCCCGAGAACCTTCCTGCTTCAGCACGCCTTCACTAGGCCGTGGCTAAGCCACGGCCCCCCGATCCAGTCGCTCCACAGGCTA
>NZ_JBQDJZ010000094.1:0-10157 GCF_052095765.1 Halomonas sp. | reverse complement strand
GGCCTGGTGCTGGGTAGCGGAGGCGCCAGGGGCTACGCGCATATCGGTGTTATCGAAGCGCTGGAGTTGCGAGGCTATGAGATTGTTGCGCTTTCGGGCTGTTCCATGGGGGCTCTGGTGGCCGGCGTTTACGCTGCTGGTCAGCTGAAAGGCTATCGCGATTGGGTGACCCGGCTGGACTATCTCGACCTGTTGAAACTGGTAGACATGACCTGGAATCCGATGGGGGCCATGCGCGCCGTCAAAGTCATGAGCAAGCTTGAAGAGCTGATGGGCGATGTCAGAATCGAGGACCTGTCGATTCCGCTCACTACCGTTGCCACTGACCTGGTTCGCCAGCGCGAAGTCTGGTTCCAGAACGGACCGCTGCTTGACGCCATTCGCGCCTCCATCGCGGTGCCCGGTGTCATTACCCCGAGCCAGCGCGGCGATCAGATGCTGGTCGATGGCGGCCTGCTCAACCCCTTGCCCATCATTCCATCAGTGGCAAGTGGTGCGGATCTGGTGATTGCCGTTAACGCCACGGCACATACGCCGGCGCCGGTATCCCTGGAGTCGCTGCTTCCGGCAAGCGATCTGGCTTGGGAGAAGGAGCGGGAAAGTACGCAGGACGGCGCTTTAAAGCAGGCAGGCTCGGATCGCTGGCTGAGTGACATGCGCGACATGACATCGCGCCTGTTTGGCAGCACAAATGTCGACGATGCTGTGCAGCCGTCGTCCCACAGCACCGACTGGGGGCGGCTGGATGTGGTGATGGCTGCGTTTGACACCACCCAGGCGGCGTTGGCCAAGTACAAGGTGGCAGGCTATCCGCCTGATCTGCTGATTGAGGTGCCAAAAACCGTGTGCGGCGCCTACGAATTTCATCGCGCCGAGGCATTGATTGCGCTTGGCAAGCACCTGGCAGACCAGGCGCTGGATCGCTATGAATATGCTGAAAAAGCCAAGCCGGTGACGCCCTGAATCACCACGCACTTGCTTTCGAGTGGATACGCTAGTGATCCCTCGAATGCTTGCGCTTGAGCAGCACATAGACCGCACCGGTGCCGCCATCAGCATCGATTGCTGAACAGAAGGCCAGCACGCTGGGCCACTCGCGTAGCCAGGCATTCACATGACTCTTGATGACCGGGTAGTCAGCGCTACTGCCCCAGGTCTTGCCGTGCACGACGATAACGCAGCGCGCTCTGGCCGCACGTGCATCATCAAGAAACGATTCCAGTTCGGCCCTGGCCTGATCGAGGTTGTAGTTATGCAGATCGAGCCCGGCCTCCCAGGCAATCTGGCCGCGTTTCAGCTGGTTGCGTGTGCGATAGGGCAGATCGGGTACGGCAAACTCCAGCGTCTCCGAGGGTCGAACGGGTTCGACACGGCCATCGGAAGTGCGCCCCGGGTGACTGCCCGGGTCATGGGTAGCAGCGGCCTCACGACGCAGCCGCGAGCCTTGATCCCGGCTTCTGGGCTTACCCGGATCGGCCCGGTTACTTTCCATACGGCGTACACCCGCCTCGCTCAAGGCCTTGCGAAAGGCGCTAATATCGTCCGGGTCGAGGTGATCCGAATTGAAGCGAGAGGGGGGCTGGCTCATCGTAAACACTCAGGGGTTGAAGGCGGCTGGAAAGCGTAGGCTGCAGCCTGCCAGTATACCGGGCCAGACGTGGCTGTGAACCGCTGGTGAAGGTACAATCAAGGCTAACCGAATGTCATGCCCATACCATTGCTTAGACAGTTAAATAGGATGCCCCGTGGCCGAGCCCGCCCGATTCCCAGCGACTTCCACGCTGGCTCTTGATGATACTCAGCTTGTCGGAGAGCTGATCTCCTTGCGTGACTACCTGCGCTGGGCCGCCAGTGAGTTTCATCTGGCCGGACTGCACTACAGTCACGGTACCGACTCGGCGTGGGATGAGGCCGTGGCGCTGACGCTGGGTGCTCTGCATCTGCCCTGGAATGTTGACCCTGAAGTGCTGGATGCGCGCCTGCTGCCCATGGAACGCCAGCGTATTGTTGCGATTGCCCGTGAGCGCATTGCCACTCGCCGCCCGCTGCCGTATCTGCTGGGTGAGGCTTTTTTTGCTGGCGTGCCCTTTACAGTAGATGAGCGGGTGCTGATTCCGCGCTCTCCGATTGCCGAACTGGTCGAGGACGGCTTTGCTACCTGGTTCCCCGAGGAGCCGCCTGCTCGGGTGCTGGACTTGTGCTCGGGTTCCGGGTGTATCGGCATCGCCACAGCCCTTCATCTGCCGGGCTGTGAAGTTGACCTGATTGATGTCTGTCCTGACGCCTCAGAGGTTTCGCGCATCAATATTACTCGTCACAGCCTCGGTGAGCGCGTGCGCGCATTGGTATCAGATCTGTTTGCTGGCGTGGAAGGGCAGCGTTATGAACTGATTGTCTCCAACCCGCCCTATGTCGATGCTCGGGATCTGGCTACCATGCCCGAAGAGTTTCGCCATGAGCCAAGTCTGGCGCTGGGCGCCGGTGCTGATGGCCTCGACATTGTGCGACAAATCCTGCGCCAGGTGCGTGATCATCTGACCGATGACGGGGTGCTGATTGTTGAAGTCGGTAACTCTGACCGCCATCTGGAGGCAGCTTTTCCCGATGTTCCCTTCATGTGGCTGGAGTTTGAGCGCGGCGGCCAGGGCGTGTTTGTGCTGACCGCTGCTGAGCTTGACGCTCATGCTGCGTCTTTTGTCTGATTTAGCTACTCCAATTTTCGAGGAACACCCATGTCCGGCAATACTTTTGGGAAGCTGTTTACTGTTACCACCTTTGGTGAAAGCCATGGCCCGGCCCTGGGCGCCATCGTCGATGGTTGCCCACCGGGGGTTGCCATCAGCGAAGAGATAATTCAACACGAGCTGGACCGCCGCCGTCCGGGCACTTCACGCCATACCACCCAGCGGCGCGAACCGGACCGGGTGCGGGTTCTTTCCGGTATTTTTGAGGGTGAAACCACCGGCACCTCCATCGGCCTGATGATTGAGAATACCGATCAGCGCTCCAAGGATTACTCGGCAATCAAGGACCAGTTTCGTCCTGCCCACGCCGATTACAGTTATCACCATAAGTATGGACGGCGCGACTATCGTGGTGGTGGGCGCTCCAGTGCCCGTGAAACTGCCATGCGCGTCGCCGCGGGTGCCATTGCCAAGCAGTACTTGGCCAGCCAGGGCATTCAAGTACGCGGTTACATGAGTCAGCTGGGGCCAATCACACTTGAATTGTGCGACTGGGACGCGGTAAACAATAACCCGTTTTTCTGCCCCGATCCCGAGCGTCTGCCAGAGCTTGAGGCCTATATGGACCAGCTGCGCCGCGATCAGGACTCGGTCGGCGCCCGGATTACCGTCATCGCAGAAGGCGTGCCGCCAGGCCTGGGTGAGCCAGTATTTGATCGGCTGGACGCCGAGTTGGCCCATGGGCTGATGAGCATCAATGCGGTCAAGGGTGTCGAGATCGGTGATGGTTTTGACGCCGTGACCCAGCGCGGTAGCGAACACCGCGATGAAATGACGCCGGACGGTTTTCTATCGAACCATGCGGGCGGCGTGCTGGGTGGCATTTCCAGCGGTCAGCCGCTGATTGCCCATCTGGCGCTGAAGCCGACGTCAAGCATCACGATTCCCGGGCGCTCCATTGATATGCATGGTCAACCCGTTGAGGTTATCACCAAAGGCCGTCATGACCCCTGCGTCGGCATTCGCGCCACGCCCATTGCCGAAGCCATGATGGCCCTGACGCTCATGGACCACCTGCTGCGCCAGCGCGCTCAGAATGGTGACGTCAGCGTTGACACGCCACGCCTGCGCTGAATGTTGCTTGGTGCACTTGTCGCCGGAGTGAGTGCTACACTCGGATGATCAGCCACCGACGGGTGCGTCATGCAGAATCTGCTTGGCAATCTTCGTCCTGTTGAATCAATTGAGTGGGCCTACCAATGAAAATAAATGTTGAGTTTGACCTGACCCCGGATGAATTCCGTCGTTCTTTGGGGCTGCCTGATGTGGAAGCATTCCAGAAGGACCTGTTGGATCGTATTCACAAGCAGATGGAATCAGGGGTTGAAGGCTACGACCCCATGAGTCTGATGCAGCCGTTCCTGCAGCAACCGGGCCTAGGGCAGGGGCTCTCCCAGGGTCTGTCCCAGGGGCTTGCCAACTTTGGTACCTACCAGCAAATGATGCTCGACATGCTCAGCAATGCTGCCAGCTCATCGCGTAGCAGCTCGAATGCTGATACGGAAGAGAAAGATGATAAAGCCAGTTCAGGCAAGAGCAGTGTCACGGGTCGTGCTAGCGAGAAATCAACCAGGAGCAGCAAGGCCAGCAGTGCTTCATCCAGGGCGCGCAGCTCAGGTGAAAAGAGCTCTCGTGATACCGGGAAAAGCTGATCTGTCGCGGCCTGGGCCGTTTGAGACAGGCACCACTCAGGGCGCCAGTTTCTTGCAAAATACCGCAGGTAAGGCTAGTCTTTGTGCAGTGCAGCAATTCAGTTGGCTGCGGTGAACTTACTCATATAAAGGGTTCGACCATGCAAAATAAGATGATTGACAGCTTTAACGATCAGACGCGCCAGCTTTTTGAACCGATGCGCAAACTCAACTCCCTGATGTTGAACAACATGCAGCGCATGACCGAGTATCAGATGGAGACAATGCGGCGCTACAGCCAGATGGGTACCGAGCGCATGCGCGACGCCACAACCCAGCTCAGTGGCAAGCAAGGTATGGACGAGCAGGGTTTCAAGGAGCTGAGTGCCCGTCAGGCAGAAATGATGAATGAGCTGTCCCAGCAGCTGATGGATGATGCCAAGGCATTTTCTGAGATGAACCTGCAGTTCAAAGCGGAACTTGAAGCAATGTTTGCCGAACAGACTAAAATGTTCGAGCAGCTGGCCAGTGCCACCAGCAATGTCGCCAGCAAAAGTGCTACTGCTGATGCCGCCAGCAAAGAGGCCGAAAAAGATAAGCCGGCGGCCAAGTCCAGCAGTAAGTCTTCCCGCGCAAGCAAGAAGAGCAGTTAACAACAACTAGCGGGTCGCTTACCGTCTGGCTATGGTGGGGCGATGATCATTCCGCCAGCGTTCACTTGAACCGTTCAAGTGGCAGGCTGTGCTATCTGGCGTTGGTATCTCGGGTCCGGCGCCTCAGGAGGGAGCAATGCAGCAAAAGATTGAAGTGCCTACCCAGGCTGAAGTGGAGGAGTGGAATGCTCAACTCCAACAGGTTGGCGAGGAATATCGTGCGCTGATAAGTGAGGCTCTTGAGCAGCTGATGCCGCCGGGACTTGGCGACGCAATCAATGAAGACATGCGCGAAAAGCTCAAGCTTGGCGCCCAATCGCTGATGTCAGATCCCTCCCGGCTGTGGCAGGTCCAATCGCAGTTGATCCAAGATCAGGTCAAGCTTTGGCAACACGGTATGCGTGTGTTGGCAGGCGAAACCGTGGAGCCGCTGATCACGCCCCAGCGTGGGGATCGTCGTTTCAAGGATGACGCCTGGACCCAGGACCCTGCTTACTCTTCGTTGATGCAGCAGTATCTGCTGTTTTCGCAGACGGTCGATGGGTTGGTTGAAGGAATGGATGACATCGCACCGGATCAGCAGCGCAATCTTACGTTCTATTTGCGCCAGCTGGTCAGTGCCATGTCGCCGACCAACTTCCTTGCCACTAACCCTGAGGCGATGCGTCAGCTGGTAGAGACTCGCGGCCAGAGCCTGGTGAGCGGGCTGGCGCAGCTGCGTCGCGATCTGGGCAACTCGGCTGCGGGTGGCCTGAACGTATCGATGACCGACCGCAGCGCCTTCGAGGTTGGCCGCAATGTGGCAGCCACTCCGGGCTCGGTGGTTTTTGAGAATGAGCTGATTCAACTGATCCAGTACACACCGACCACCGAAAAAGTGTTCAAGACCCCGCTGCTGATGGTGCCGCCCTGGATCAACAAGTACTACATCCTCGACTTGCGTGAAGACAACTCGATGGTCAAGTGGCTGGTAGACCAGGGCCATACGGTATTCCTCATCTCCTGGCGCAATCCGGGGCCTGAGCAAGGCGACCTGACCTGGGCTGACTATATGCAGATGGGACCAATCAGTGCCATAGAAGCCATTGAGCAGGCCACTGGCGAGAAGTCGGTCAACCTCATGAGCTACTGCGTGGGTGGAACCCTGACCGCTTCGACTGTTGCCTACCTCACCAGTACACGTCGTGGGCGCAAGGTGAAGTCGGTGACCTATATGACTACGCTGCAGGACTTCCGCGACCCCGGTGAAATCGGTGTGCTGCTGTCTCCGCCGGTGCTCGACTGGCTTGATGAGGAAATGGGTAAAACCGGCTACCTGGACGGGCGGGCCATGGCTTACTCGTTCAACCTGTTGCGCGAAAATGATCTGTTCTGGTCGTTCTACATCAACAACTATCTGAAAGGTGAGATGCCGGGGCCTTTCGATCTGCTTTACTGGAACACCGACAGCACCAACCTGGCGGGAAGGGTGCACGCCTGGTATCTGCGCCATATGTATGTGGGTAATCGCCTGGTGGAACCAGATGGTGTTGAGCTCGACGGGGTCAAGATTGATCTGCGTAAGATATCCACGCCGAGCTACTTCATATCCACCAAGGAAGACCATATCGCTAAGTGGAACAGCACCTACTACGGCGCGCTGCTGCCCAAGGGGCCGGTGACCTTCGTGTTGGGCGGTTCGGGCCATATTGCTGGCATCGTCAACCCCCCGCACAAGAATAAGTACGGCTACTGGACCAATGACCAACTGCCGGAAAACCATGAGCAGTGGCTGGAAGGTGCAGAAGCTCACGAAGGCAGCTGGTGGCCACATTGGCAGAACTGGATGACCAGCAATGGCTATGCCGATGCAGGCCCCGAAAAAGTGGTTGAGGCGCGCCAGCCAGGCGATGGTGAGCTGGGCGTGCTCGAAGCCGCACCGGGACGCTATGTGAAAATGACGATTCCAGAGGTGATTGGTGAGGTGAGTAGCGAAAGCAAGGGTTGAGGAGAGCAGCTGTCTTCAAGCCGCGATGGGCGCCGCCAGGCGCCCAGAGCTTATCGCTATAGGCAAAGTCTGCCGCCGCTACGCGGCGGTTTCACGATGTAAGCATCGTCCCTACGAAAACCGGTGCTTATATCCCCCTCCCGCGTTAGAGAGCATGGGGACTGCGGCGCAGACGCAGTCCGGGCAACACCATTAATGCCGCAATCAGCCACACCGGCCAGCTGCCTGTGCGCGAAAACGGTGTCAGCCCTTGCATGGGCTGGAACTCACCAATCAGGGTGGCCATTTCAAACTGAGGAAGGCGCTGTGTTACCTTGCCCTGGGCGTCAATGATAGCCGTTACTCCATTGCTGGTGGCGCGTACCACGTAGCGACCATTTTCCAGGGCACGCAAGCGTGCCATCTGCAGGTGCTGTAGCGGGCCAATGGAGCCACCAAACCAGCTATCATTGGACAGCGTTAGGATGACATCGCTGTGACGGGCCTGTTTGGCGACAAGATCGGCATAGATGATCTCGTAGCAGATCGCATTGCCGATACGTGTGCCGCCAGCACTCATAACTGGCTGGTGACTCTGGCCGGGTGTCACGACAGGCAGCGGCAGGTCAAAAAAGGCAATGGCGCCACGCAGCAGGCTTTCCAGTGGCAAATATTCTCCGAAAGGCACCAGGTGGCGCTTGTCGTAGCTGCCCTGGGCAGTCCCCATGCTGACCACGCTGTTATAGATCTGTCCCTGTTCATCGCGCCTGAGGATGCCTGAAATCAAGCCGGTCTGCTCAGGTAGTAGCTGGGCCGCACGCTCAAATACAGGTTGGGCCTGATCCTGCAGCATTGGCAGAGCCGCTTCAGGCCAGATCACCAGATCGACCGACTCATTCAGACTGGCTGTCAGCGTCAGGTAGGTTGCGGCGGCGGTGCGCTGGCCCTCGGCGGTCCACTTTATTGCCTGATCAAGATTGCCCTGCAGCAGGGCGACGCGTACTGGCTCGCCGCTGGAGCGGGTCCAGGGGTTGGTTGCCAGCAGGGAAAGTGCCAGCGGCAGCAGCCAGAGTATTGCGAGGGGCAGTGCAGCCGAGAAATGACGGCGCAGCAGAGCGACACTCAGCGCGCCGCTTAGTGCCGTGATCATCGACAGCAAGTACACACCGCCAATCGGTGCCCAGGCGGCCAGGGGCCCATCCAACTGGCCACTGCCCAACAACAGCCAGGGAAAGCCGGTAAATAGCCAGGTGCGCAGTGCTTCGCCCAGTGTCCAGGCACCGGCAAAGGTCAGTACGGATAGTCGGTCGCTGGTGAAGCGTCGATAAAGCCACAGTGGCACGGCAATGAACAGTGCCATGGCAGCAACAAAGAGCATGGTCAGCGCCAGTGCCAGCGGCATGCTGGTGTAGCCGTAGTCGTGGATTGAGACGTAGACCCAAGATGCACCAGAACCGAACAGGCCTAGGCCATAGCACCAGCCTTTGAGGCCGGCCTGGCGGGGTGTCATTCGATGCAGGCCGACATACACCAGGCCGGCAGCCAGCGGTGCCAGCCACCACAGGTGGAAAGGCGCAGCAGACAGCGTGGTCAGCAACCCGGCCACCAGGGCGGCCAGATAGCCCGCCAGTGGACGATGAAGAAAAGCAGTCATTGGCTTCTCGATAGGACTAGGGGGTCACACCGCTGTCGTGGCGCTCGGCTTCGATCAGCCGTATGCGGCGATTATCTGCGTTAAGCACGGTAAAGCGCCAGCTATCAATGTCGGTGTGTTCACCGCGGCCGGGCAGATGGCCAAAGCTTTGCATCATCAGGCCGCCGACGGTATCGAACTCTTCATCAGAAAAGTCCGTATTGAAGCGTTCGTTGAAATCGTCGATGGGCGTTAGCGCTCGAATGGCGTAGCGGCCTTCACCAAGCGCGCGGATATCGTCGTCGTCGTCAGCATCATGCTCGTCTTCGATATCGCCGACGATTTCCTCGAGGATGTCTTCAATGGTGACGATACCGGCGGTGCCGCCGTACTCATCCACCACCACAGCCATATGGTTGTGCGTGTCGCGAAATTCTTTTAACAGGCTGTTGAGTCGCTTCGATTCCGGGACAAACATGGCCGGGCGCAGGACGTCCTGCAGCTTGAAGGGAGCCGCACTGTTGCTGCTGCTTTGTAGCAAAGGGAGCAGATCCTTGGCTAGCAGGATGCCCTTGATCTCATCAAGGTTCTCGCCGATCACTGGATAGCGGGAATGACCGGCTTCGAGTATGACAGATAGGTACTCGTCCAGTGGCTGATCGAGCGTGATGGCGGTGACCTGGGAGCGGGGTACCAGGACTTCGCGTACTTGTTGGTCGCTGATGTTGAAGGCGCCTTCCATGATAGTGATCGCATCCTGTTCCAGCTTCAGGCGGCTGCCGGCTTGGCGCAGGAACTCCAGTAATTCGGCCCGTGAACTGGGTTCATCACTGTCACCGGAAAGCGCACTGAACAACTTGTCGAACCAGCTCTTGTTGCCCTGGCTACTCGATCGGTCTTCGCTCATGGGTTAGTTCTCTTATCCTCGGTATCGGAGTCTGACGGCTCTACAGCTACTGTCTGATAAGGGGAGGCAATGCCCAGCTCAGCAAGAATAGCGCATTCCAGAGCTTCCATGACCTCGGCCTCGTCATCTTCCAGGTGATCGTAGCCCATCAGGTGCAGGGTGCCATGAATAACCATATGGGCGTAATGGTCCTGCAGCGCCTTGGCCTGCTCACGGGCCTCGCGCTGGACCACTGGTGCGCAGATGATCAGATCACCCAACAGCGGTAGCGCTACCTCGGGCGGGCTCTCGAACGGGAAGGACAGCACGTTGGTAGGCGATGGCTTGCCGCGATAGGTATGATTTAGGCGGTAGCTCTCGTCATCATCCACGAAGCGCACGGTGAGTTCGTTACGCTGTTCTTCGGGGTGGTGGCTGAGCACCGCGACCACCCAGCGCTCCAGTGCCTCGGCGCTTGGTAAATTGTTAGCGCTGCTGGCCTGCTGGCGGTCAATGTGCACGGCACTCACCGGACGGTATCCTCGTCGCGCTCCCGGCGGAAGCGTCGAGCCTCGCGCTCCTGCTGGCGTGCCTCTTTCGGGGCACGTTCATGCACTTCTTGCTCGGCCTCGAAGACGTCATAG
>NZ_JBQDJZ010000093.1:0-10316 GCF_052095765.1 Halomonas sp. | reverse complement strand
GGGCTGGCGGCCAGCAGTGCCGCGCCCAGGTAGCGTTCAAGCTCAGGCGAGCTGAAATCATGGTCTCGGCCGCTGCGCTTGACGCTGACGCGGAAGCGCTGGCCACGAAGGCTATCAGCCCAGTGTGCTACGACGAGGTCGCGGGTGGCTTCAAACGATTGGTATGTCAGTAGGTCCACCAGCTGGACTTCATGTATACCCGGGATACGGGCCAGCATCGCGGTCAGCGTCGCGCTTGGCGACACGCGGCGCAAGTGCAGGTGATCCCAGGCGTCTTTGACCCGGGCTTCAGGTGCGTGACGACGCACAATGGTGCGAACGTTGCTGGCCAAGTGGCGACTCATGTTGCGACGCACCTGGCGTGACTTGATCATGATTTCTGGGGACATCTTGAGCAGATAAGACATACAGAGCGCGACCGAATTAGGGTAAGGTGATAGGGCGTAATATTAACATTTTCGACTGCCTCCAGCCGCAGGCACTTGCCGTGACGATGGCATCAAGGGTGGGCTGTCCTGGGCCTCAAAATACGGCAGTGTCATTGCCACCCCGTTTGATTTTATGTCGGTGGATGGCTTGAACGAGGCCGGACAGTTTGCTACTCAAGCTGGGACTGGTCGCCGAACTGCAACTCGAGAACGGGCTGGTCGGTAATGTCAGTAGGAAGTTTGAGGACAAGGGGCCGGTGACGCTTTGTCCATGACGATGCTTCAACAGCTTCAGGCGGGGGACAACAATAGTGAGTTAAAGACAGTCGTAAAACAGGTAGACCCGCTTCAGCGGGTCTACCTGTTTTTGATCAGTAAAGTGCCTGCTCTTCATTGACCACTTCTTTGAGCAACTCAAGAAACAGACGGTCAGCTTCAGAGTGGTCGGCAGGGTCTTCAGGAATATGGATGCTGGTGATGTCGGAAATCTCGCTGGCGATCCGCGTCATCACATCTTTCTGGTTGTCTTCGGCCAAGTGCTTTCTGGCCACGTCGAGCGCCTGCTCGAGCACCTTAGGATCTTGCAGCAGTTTGCGAATGAATTCACGCAGCTCATTGATCACACGGGTTTTCTGGATCTGTGATGAGGACATGTTGAGCTCCTGGTTGGTATCTGAACAGTTGTTGACTATACCGCTGGCCGCTAAAAAAGAGTGGTTCGCTGATCAGCGTTTTACTGGCAATTAGCTGGGACGATAGCACGTTTGTTGCCGGGATCGAGATTCATTGACCGGCCCCTGCCACAGCTGCAGTTGGCCCATCCATTCAAGGTCGGCGGTAGCGGCGCGCAGTGTCGCGGAGGCGGCGTCAAGACTGGTGGGCGGCTGGCTTTCTGGCACAAACAGGGTGACGTCGATGCGTTCGTCTATGTAGTGAAGGTTTAGATCAATACGCTGTTGCCAGGCAGCTTGTGCCTGCCACACACTATTCAGTTGGCGCTCGACCTCGTCACGCAGCGGCAAGTCGGCCCCGATCTCGATGTCCGGAGCACCGGTGTCGTCCTGAGGATCAATATGGAAGGTGATATCGATAACCTTGGGATAGGCTTGATACAGGCGACGGCATACTTCATTGCCGATGCCGTGGGCTTCAGAGACGGTAACCCGGGGCGCTACGACAAGGTGCAGATCGAGCAATACATCGCCACCTACCCGGCGGGTACGCAGGTCATGTACGCCGTGAACACCAGGAACCGCGCTAGCCTCTTCGAGCAGCGCCTGCTGTTCGTCCAGTGGCAGGGCAGTATCAATCAACTCGCGACTGGACTCCCACATCAGCCTTACACCAACATAGCCGATCATCAACCCGACCACCAGGGCGGCCACGGTATCCACCCAGCCAGCTCCCAGCTGAGCCCCAACCAGTCCGATCAGGATGGCAACGGTCGACAGCGCATCGGAGCGTGAGTGCCAGGCATTGGCCTCAAGCAGTGAGGAGTTGATTTCCTTGGCTACGCGCAAGGTAAAGCGGAAGATCCACTCCTTGGATAGCAGTCCGATAATGGCAACGCCAATTGCCCAGTAGCCCGGCGGCTTTATTGTCTGGTCGGCAAATAGGCTTTCCAGGCTGGACCAGGCAATGCCGCCGGCAACAAAAATCAGTACGCTGCCAAGCAGCAGGGTCGCCAATGTTTCAATACGGCCATGCCCGTAAGGGTGGTCGCTATCAGGTGCCTGACGGCCATAGTGCGTTGCCGCCAGGACAAACACATCGGTGATTAGGTCAGAAAAGGAGTGAATGGCATCGGCGACTAGAGCGGCTGAGCCCACCAGCCAGCCGGTAATCAGCTTGGCAATACCCGCCACCAGATCGATGCTCGCACCCAGCAGGGTGACACGCTGGGCTTTGCGTGTATTCTGCTGGCGCTGCTGCGCCGCTGTTTGTGTATCCATTGGTGCTGTTACTCTCTCATCGACCGGTCATCGGCGTCTGACGTTATTGGCCTGGCGTTACTGAAAAGTCCTGCGTGGATGTAAGACGGCTGCTGGACCGTGATTTCACTGGGTTGGCGTATTGGGCAAGCCATAGCGGACGCAGAAACTCTGGTACGGCGTCAAGCCGCGCCTTAAATCGCGCCCGGTCGGATGCGCTGATGGCGCTGCTGTCCATCAGGTCAGGGGCCTCGCCGAGTGCTTCCAGGGCCAGGTAGTGGCTGGGAAACAGCTCATAACTCTGTAGCACCTGGCGGTCGATTTCGGCGGCGACTGCTTCGGCACTGGTGTGACGGGCATCCAGCGGTGTGCCAAAGCGCAGCATGACGCGACCCTTGTGGCCGGTAATGCCAGCGACGATTGACTGGATATCTTCGAAATCCTGTTTTTCGTAGTTGCCACTGCGCTGGACGGCATCGAGCTCGCGGGCTTTCTGCACATCGCAGGGGTCGTACTCATAGCTGATCGACACCGGCACCAGACGCAGCTCGGCGACCGCATCGCCAATGTCTGAGCTGCGATCTTCACGACGGCGGTCCATGGTAATCATCTTGATGATGGCGGGGTCGGTGCGGTCGATCCCATCCTTGGCGCGGCCTTCGCGCTGGGCCATCCAGATTGAGTGGTTGTCAGCGGTGATCGAGTGGCGGATATAGGCGGAAAGCGACTGGTAGGCGGCCAGCATGGCCCGCTTGCCTCGCGAGCTGCGTGGCACGATAAAGCTCTTGTTGAGCCGCATCAGGTCGGTGACATACGGTTTTTTGAGCAAGTTATCGCCGATGGCGATGCGGACCGTATCGCGTCCCGAAAGGTAGAGCGCATAGTTGACAAAGGCCGGGTCCAGCGAGATGTCACGGTGATTGCCGATAAACAGGTAGGCGGTATCGGCCTTGAGCTCACCCAGCGAGTCGAGTCCTTCTACCTCAAAACTGTCGGTGGTGGTGCGGATCATGCGTTGCATGTAGCCGGCAATGCGGTTTTGGAATTCGTTGACGCTGTGCACGTTGCGCACTTCCCAGCGTACGACGATGCTGGCCAGGGCGCGAGCCACTCGGGGCATGAGCCGGGCCAGACGGGGTAGCCGGTAACGGGTCAGGGCGTCAAGAAGCTCCGGGTCATGTGCCAGGCGTGCCAGTACTTCAGCAACCTCATTGTCGTTGTACGGGCGAATGGCTGCAAACGGGTCCTGGTTGCTGTCGTCGATATTGGGGCTACTGTCATGGGTTTTGATAGTGCTGTCGCTGTTCATGGTGTGTTTGCCGGGCCGTTATCGGTCATGCGGGATATGAAACTGTCTGCGCCGCCGTCTGGGGGGTGGCCTGCGAGCTGGCTTCGCCGTCGAGCCAGGCCACCAATCTGTCGATGCATTCCCCCAGGGCTTGGGTCATCAGCAGGAAGTCGGTTTCTAGGCGTACCAGGGCGTCGTCACCGTCGTCAGACTGGGACGCTTCGTCAATTAAGGCATCGTCAAAGCGTAGCGACTTGATCGCCAAGTCATCGTGCAGCACAAAGCTGAGCCGACTTTCAATGCCCAGCGCCAGTTTGCTGGCCTGACGTCCGCTTTCCAATAGCTGCTGGATCTCATCGCTATCCAGGTCCACCTGGCGGGCACGCAAAACGCCTTCATCACCCTTGGCCTTGAGCTCGACCTGATCGCCAAGCACCATGTCCTGCGGGCGAGTGCCGGGATCACCGAGCCAGGTGGTCATGGCGCGTATGGGCAGCGTATGGGTAGCCAGCGGAGTGACCTTGAGGCTGCCTAGGGTGTCGCGAAGCAAGTCGAGAATTTCCTCGGCGCGTTTGCGGCTGCTGGTATTGACGGCGATCAGTGAGCGGGTCGTGTCCCACCACAGGTCCACCGTCTGGCTGCGCACGAAGGCTCTGGGCAGCAGCTCTTCGTAGATCTGTTCCTTGAGCGCGAGCTTTTCCTGGCGGCGCAGCTTGCGACCTTCAGCGGTTTCAATGGCGTCGGCGCGCTCTTCGAGCTCTTCGCGTACCACAGCCGCGGGCAGTAGTCGTTCCTGGCGCAGTGCGGTGATCAGCCTCTGGCCCTGCAGCTCGTGCAACAGGTGATGACCCGCGCGTCCTGCTGGTGCGCACCAGCCAAGGCGCCTTGGCTCGCTGCCACCCAGCGGGCGGAATGCTTGCTCGTCGAGGGCGTTCTCAAGGGTTGTAGCGTCGAGCTGTGGGGCGTCGTGCAGGCGATATAAGTGCAAGTGCTTGAACCACATGGAGCATTTCCCAGCAAACAAAAGAGCGTCATTATGGCCAATGGTGAGCGGTGGTGCCAGCAGAGAGCCAAGAACAGTGTCGAAACACTGGTGGATTTAAACTATCGTTTGAATGCGCGCCATTTCGCTGGCTAAATCGTTGCTCGAGCTGATTCTGTGCACATTTTATGGAGACTATCTGATGGATGCTTCCCTGATGACCATTACCCCCATCCGTGTGAGGGGCTATCACCTGGATGGCTATGGCCATGTCAATAACGCGCGTTATCTGGAGTTTCTGGAAGAGGGGCGCTGGGATTATTTTGATGCGCGCCCTGAGCTGTTTGAGGTGGTCAGGCGCTCAGGGGTGGCGTTTGTTGCGGTCAATCTCAACATTGACTATCGCCGTGCAGCGGTGGATGGCGACGATCTGCAAATTGAGACCCGTTTGGCCGAGCTCGGCACACGCAGTGCGCGCATGCATCAGGATATCCGTCGTGCCAGGGACGGCAAGCTGGTGTCCAGTGCCGATGTGACCTTTGTGCTGCTGGATGTGGCGGCCAACAAGGCAGTACCGGTTGAGGGGGAGCTGCGCGACGCTATGACTCCACTGGTGATGGAATAGCCCGCTGCCTTTGCCTCGATTGGGGTGGTATGATGTGACGCTGTTATTGCGCCATATGTCACGCTTGCGTGACGCGCCAACCTGTTGCAGTGCAAAGGATTCGACGACCCATGGGTGACATCGCCAAACAGATTCTGCCAGTCAATATCGAGGATGAGCTGAAGCAGTCGTACCTCGATTACGCGATGAGCGTGATTATTGGCCGAGCGCTACCGGACGTGCGTGACGGTCTGAAACCAGTGCACCGGCGGGTGCTGTTTGCCATGCATGAACTGGGCAACGACTGGAACAAGGCCTACAAGAAGTCAGCCCGTGTGGTCGGCGATGTGATCGGTAAATACCATCCTCACGGTGATAGCGCGGTTTACGACACCATCGTACGGATGGCCCAGCATTTCTCCATGCGTCATGTGCTGGTTGACGGTCAGGGTAACTTTGGCTCCATTGACGGTGATAATGCTGCAGCTATGCGTTACACCGAGGTGCGCATGGCGCGCCTGGCCCATGAGCTGCTGGCCGATCTTGAGAAAGACACCGTCGACTGGGTCGACAACTATGATGGTACCGAGCGGATTCCCGAGGTACTGCCGACCCGAGTGCCTAACCTGCTGATCAACGGCTCTTCGGGCATTGCGGTGGGCATGGCCACCAATATTCCGCCACATAACATGACCGAGATCATCAACGGCTGTCTGGCGCTGATTGATGACTATACGCTCAGTGTTGACGATCTCATGGAGTACATCCCCGGGCCTGATTTTCCTACTGCCGGCATCATCAATGGCCGGGCGGGTATCGTCGAGGCCTATCGCACCGGACGCGGGCGCATTTACGTGCGTGCGCTGCATACCGTTGAGCACGATGAAAAAACCGGTCGTGACCATGTCATCATCACTGAGCTGCCCTATCAGGTGAACAAGGCGCGGCTGATCGAGAAGATTGCTGAGCTGGTCAAGGATAAGAAAATCGAAGGCATCGCCGAGCTGCGCGATGAGTCTGATAAGGACGGCCTGCGGGTGGTGATCGAAACCAAGCGCGGCGAGTCCGGTGATGTGCTGGTCAATAACCTGTTTGCCCAGACCCAGCTGCAGAATGTGTTTGGTATCAACATGGTGGCGCTTGAGCACGGCCAGCCCCGGATTATGAACCTCAAGGAAGTTCTTGAGGCCTTTGTCCGCCACCGCCGCGAAGTTGTCACCCGCCGCACGTTGTTTGAGTTGAGAAAAGCCCGCGAACGCGGGCACTTGCTTGAAGGCCTGACGGTGGCGATTTCTAACATCGATGAAGTGATAGAGCTGATCAAGGCGTCGCCGTCAGCCAGCGAAGCCAGGGAAAGGCTGCTGGCCCGTACCTGGAAGCCGGGTAAAGTGACCGGCATGCTGGAGCGCGCCGGTGCTACGTCGTGCAAGCCCGAAGAGCTGGAAGAGGGGTATGGCCTTAGCGACGACAGCGGCGAATACCGGCTGTCACCGGCTCAGGCCCAGGCCATTCTGGAACTGCGCCTGCACCGTTTGACCGGACTTGAGACAGAAAAGCTGCTCGATGAATACACCAGCATTCTTGAGCGCATCGCCGAGCTGATGGAGATTCTCGCCTCGTCCGAGCGCCTGCTGGAAGTCATCCGTGAAGAGCTGGTCGCCGTGCGCGACCAGTACGGTGATGAGCGCCGCACCGAGATTCAGGCCAGCCATCTCGACTTGTCGATGGAAGACTTAATCGCTGAGGAAGACATGGTGGTGACGGTATCGCGTACTGGCTATGCCAAGACCCAGCCGCTGTCAGATTATCAGGCTCAACGTCGCGGGGGGCGCGGCAAGTCGGCCACGGCCATGAAAGACGAAGACGTTATCGAGCACCTGCTGGTGGCGTCTACCCATGACACCGTGCTGCTGTTCTCCAACCACGGAAAGGTCTACTGGCTTAAGGTCTACGAGATGCCGGTAGCCAGCCGCGGTTCGCGCGGCAAACCGCTGGTCAACATGCTGCCGTTGGATGAAGGCGAGTCGATTAACACCATCCTGCCGGTACGTAATTACGATCCGGACAGCTATATCTTCTTTGCCACCGCCCGAGGCACCGTCAAGCGCACCAGTCTGGAGCAGTTCTCACGGCCGCGCAGCGTCGGCCTGATAGCCATTGACCTGGAGGAAGGCGACCGCCTGGTAGGTGCCAAGATCACCAGTGGCTCCGATCATGCCATGCTGCTGTCCTCCAACGGCAAGGCGATCCGCTTCGAAGAAAGCAATGTGCGCTCCATGGGCCGCACCGCGCGCGGTGTGCGCGGTATGCGCCTGCTGAACGGTGCCGAGGTGATCAGCCTGATCATCCCGCAAAGCCAGATGATCGATGTCGAAGACGAATCAGCCGTCGATTCACCGGCAGAGACAGCTATTGAAAGCGGCGCGCGCACAAGCGTGAGCATGGAGTCGGGCGACGGGCAGGGCACCGAAACAGTGCCGGTTGGCGATGGCCAGATTTATATCCTGACCGCCTCCGAAAATGGCTACGGTAAACGTACCCGGCTGGAAGAGTTTCCGCTGCGTGGGCGTGGTGGCCAGGGTGTCATTGCCATGCAGACCAGTGAGCGTAACGGTGCGCTGGTGGCCGCTATGCAGGTCTATAGTAACGATGAAATGATGCTGATCACTGACCGCGGTACCCTAGTGCGCACCCGCGTCGAGGAAGTCTCGATTACCTCGCGCAACACCCAAGGTGTGACGCTGATTCGCATGACGGGCGACGAGTCGCTGGTCAAGACAGTGCGTATCGACGAGCTGCCTGATGACGGCAACGAAGATGGTGGCGATGAAAGCGAGGACAGTCGAGGTGATGGCGGCGAGATAATGGCTGAAGAAGGTGCTGGCGGCGAACAGGCTGATGACACCGATCTGGAATCCTGAAGGGGCGTTGAAGAGTAATGACACGACACTTTAATTTCTGTGCTGGCCCTGCTGCGATGCCCACTGCTGTGTTGGATCGCGCGCGCTCCGAGATGAAAGACTACCGAGGGTACGGGCTTTCGGTTATGGAGATGAGCCATCGCTCCAGCGAGTTCATAGCGATTGCTGAACAGGCCGAGCAGGATCTACGCGAGCTGCTGGCGATTCCTGACAATTATCGGGTGCTGTTTACCCAGGGTGGGGCCACGCTGCAGTTTTCTGCCGTGCCCTATAACCTGCTTGGTCAAGGGGGAACTGCCAACTTCCTGGATACCGGTATCTGGAGTAGAAAAGCCATTGATGAGGCGCGCCACCTGTTTGGTGCCGCCTATGTGGCTGCCAGCAGTGAAGCCGATAGTCACAGGGTGCTGCCACGCCAGGAAGATATCGTACTTAGCGAGGATGCCGCCTATCTGCATTACACCGCCAATGAGACCATCGGCGGCCTGGAGTTCGACTACATTCCCCGCGCGGTACATCCGGACGGCCGTGAAGTACCGCTGGTCTGCGACATGTCATCCAGCATGCTGTCCGGACCCCTGGATGTCTCGCGCTTTGGCATCATTTACGCGGGCGCCCAGAAAAATATCGGCCCGGCGGGGCTGGTTGTGGTCATTGTGCGTGATGACTTGCTGCATCAGGCCTGTGCCGGCATGCCATCGCTGCTGGGGTATCAGGCGCTTGCCAAGGGTGGGTCCATGGTCAATACACCGGCTACGTACAGCTGGTATCTGGCCGGGCTGGTATTCCAGTGGCTCAAGCATGACGTGGGTGGCCTTGAGGCCATGGATGCCATCAATACCCGCAAGGCCGAAATGCTTTACAGCGCCATTGATAACAGCGCCCTGTATTCCAACCCGATTGCGCCGCAAAACCGCTCGCGTATGAACGTGCCTTTTGTGCTGGCCGACGAGCGTCTCGACAGTCTGTTCCTGCAGGAGGCAGAGGCTGCCGGCCTGCTGAATCTCAAGGGGCACCGCAGCGTAGGTGGCATGCGGGCCAGTATCTACAATGCGGTGTCCGAGCAGGCAGTGGACGCCCTGATCAGCTTCATGGCTGACTTTGAACAACGCAGGGGATGACCCATGGCAGAGACCCCACAGTCGCTGGACGCGCTGCGCGACAACATTGACCGGCTGGATAACGATATTCTGCGCCTGATCAGCGAGCGCGCCGATTGCGCTCGTCGGGTGGCGGATGTCAAAACAGCAGAAGACGATGCTCAGGCGGTGTTCTATCGGCCCGAGCGTGAAGCCCAGGTGTTGCGGCGCATCATGGCGCTCAACAAGGGACCGCTTTCCGATGAGGAAATGGCGCGCCTGTTCCGCGAGATCATGTCGGCGTGCCTGGCGCTGGAGCAGCCGGTCAAGGTGGCCTATCTGGGCCCGGAAGGCACTTTTACCCAGCAGGCGGCGCTCAAGCACTTCGGAGAAAGCGCCATCAGTCTGCCCATGGCGGCCATTGACGAGGTGTTCCGCGAAGTCGAAGCCGGCGCCGTCAACTATGGCGTGGTGCCGGTAGAAAACTCTACCGAGGGCGTGATCAACCACACCCTGGACTCCTTCATGGAGTCTGGTCTGAGCATCTGCGGTGAAGTCGTGCTGCGCATACACCATCATCTGCTGGTATCCGAAACCACCCGGCGGGACAAGGTGTCGCGGATCTACTCGCACCCGCAGTCCTTTGCCCAGTGTCGCAAGTGGCTGGATGCCCATTATCCGCAGGCCGAGCGCGTGCCGGTGTCGTCCAATGCCGAGGCGGCGCGGCTGGTCAAGACCGAGTGGCACAGCGCAGCCATTGCCGGCGACATGTCGGCCAAGCTGTACGGCCTGACGCATATCGCCGAGAAGATCGAGGATCAGCCGGACAACTCCACCCGCTTTCTGATCATTGGTGATCAGGACGTGCCCCAGTCCGGGGACGACAAGACCTCCATTGTGGTGGCCATGCGCAACCAGCCTGGTGCGTTGCATGAGCTGCTGGAGCCGTTCCATCGCCACCAGATTGACATGACACGACTCGAGACGCGTCCGTCGCGCAGTGGTGTGTGGAACTATGTGTTCTTCATGGATCTCAAGGGCCATCACGACGAGCCTCGAGTAGCGGCGGTGCTTGAAGAAGTC
>NZ_JBQDJZ010000092.1:0-10410 GCF_052095765.1 Halomonas sp. | reverse complement strand
ATACAGTCATGCTAAATCAGGCAGACCTCCATCAGCAATTGTTAACGCCCCCTAGGCACCGACGACCAGGCCCGTGATGTCATGGCGCGTGTTATCTACGGCTTTAGGTTGTCGGTGATGTTCGCCCTAGCGTTGACCCTCGGCTCGCTGGTACTTGGCGTGCTGATTGGTGGTGTACAGGGGTATTTTGGCGGCAAGACAGACCTGATCGGTCAGCGCTTGATCGAGGTGTGGTCGGGCATGCCGGTACTGTTTCTGCTGATTATCCTGGCCAGCCTGTTCGAGCCCAACATCTGGTGGTTATTGGGTATCATGCTGCTGTTTTCGTGGCTGGGGCTGGTGGATATCGTACGTGCTGAGTTTCTGCGTGCGCGAAACCTAGAGTACGTAAAAGCGGCTAAGGCCATTGGCCTGCCATCGCGGCTGATCATATGGCGACATGTGCTACCCAACGCCATGGTGGCCACCCTGACGTTTATTCCTTTCCTGTTTACCGGTGCCATCACCACACTCACTGCTCTAGATTTTCTGGGTTTCGGTCTGCCCCCGGGCGAGCCGTCGCTGGGCGAGCTGGTAGCCCAGGGCAAGAATAACCTGCAGGCACCCTGGCTCGGTATTTCGGCCTTCATGACTCTGGCCATCATGCTGTCGCTGTTGGTGTTCATTGGTGAAGGCCTGCGCGACGCCTTTGACCCGCGCCATGTGCCGCTTACTGGAGGTACTGGCGAAGACAGGAGCGAAAACAGTAGCAACATCGGCTTGACGGACAGGGAGTCAGCAGTATGAACCTCTCTCCGCTACTGCGCCTTGAACAGCTGCGCATCGCCTTTAACGACAAACCTGTCGTTGACGGTCTGTCGCTGAAGATCAAGCGCGGCGAAACCCTGGCGCTGGTGGGTGAGTCTGGCTCTGGCAAGTCCGTCACTGCGCTAGGGGCACTCAATCTGTTACCCAGCAGTGCCAGTGTTGAGGGCCAGCGTTGGCTGGGCGATACCGACCTGGCCCAGCTGAAGCCCCGCGACTGGCAGCGCATTCTCGGTAGCCGGGTCGGCTTTATCTTCCAGGAGCCCATGACCTCCCTCAACCCGCTGCATAAAGTAGGCCGCCAGATCAGCGAAACCTTACGCCTGCACCAAGGGTTGTCAGGACAAGAGGCTCGCCGGCGCAGCCGTGAGCTGCTTCTCCAGGTACACTTGCCACGCCCCGACGAATTGCTCGACGCCTGGCCCCATCAGCTTTCCGGTGGGCAACGACAGCGGGTGATGATTGCCATGGCCATTGCCAACCGCCCGGAGCTGTTGATTGCTGATGAGCCGACCACCGCATTGGACGTCACGGTACAGAAAGAAATCCTCGCCCTGCTTGATCAGCTTCGCGACACCCACGGCATGGGCATTCTGCTGATCACCCACGACCTCAACCTGGTACGTCGTCACGCACACCGCGTCTGCGTGATGAAGAACGGCCAGCTTCAAGAAAGCGGCCCGGTGGAACGCGTATTCAATCGCCCGCAAAGCGCCTATACCAAACAGTTGCTTGATGCCGATCCCAGCGGACGCCCGGCACCACCAGCATCCTCGGAAACGCTACTTGAACTGCGTGGCCTCGAAGTCAGTTTCCAGCGTCCCAAACGGCTGTTCTCAAAGCGTCCGCCAGCATTCCAGGCGGTTCATCCGCTGGAGATGCGCGTCGCTCGGGGCGAAACTTTGGGCATAGTCGGCGAATCCGGTTCCGGAAAGACCACACTGGCCCTGGCGTTATTACGCCTGACCCCCAGCCAGGGTGAAATCTACTTCGATGGGGAGCGTATTGATACCCTGAGCGGCGAGTCGCTGCGCCGCCAGCGGCGACGCTTTCAGATCGTCTTTCAGGATCCCTACGGTTCGCTCTCGCCGCGCATGCCGGTAGCCGATATCGTTAGTGAAGGCTTGCGCTTTCATCACCCTGAACTATCCAGTGATGAGATCGACCAGCGCGTTCTCGACACCCTCTGCGAGGTCGGTTTGCCTGATAACGTTGCCTCACGCTATCCTCACGAATTTTCCGGAGGTCAGCGCCAGCGCATCGCCGTCGCCCGCGCATTGATACTCGAGCCCGAGTTGCTGGTGCTGGACGAACCCACCTCAGCGCTGGATCGCACTGTTCAAGCCCAACTGGTCGAACTGCTGCGAGACCTTCAAGCCCGTCGCGGCCTGAGCTATGTGTTCATCAGCCACGACCTGGCCGTGGTACGCGCCATGGCGCACCAGGTGATGGTGCTCAAAGATGGCAAAGTGGTGGAAAGCGGCGATTGCCTCGATGTACTCAGCCAACCCCGCAGTGACTATACGCGCGATTTGGTGGAGGCTGCCGGCCTGCTGAGCAAGCCATCAGAGTGAGAATCAATCGCTGTTATCCAGCGTCTCTTCACGGCCGGCCTTCTTTTGCGACGGCAGTACCAGCACCCGACACGGCGCATGTATCGAAACGTACTCCACCGTTGCCCGACGCAGCGGCCACAGCGTGCTGTCACCGCGCGATACCAGCAACAGCAGATCAGCGTGCAGCTGACCTGCCAAGCCGACCAGCTTTTCACCGGCGCTACCTGCCACCACGTGGAGCCTTGCATCACGGTTCATCGGCAGATATTTGCGCGCCAGAAGATCCAGAGTTTGTTGCACTTCGGCTTCTTTTTTCTCGGGGGCTTCACCTGCCACGTGAGGGAAAAACCCGCCGCCGCCGGGACTGTAAACGCTCACCAGATGGAGCTCACCGTCCTCGGCCAGAAGGTCTGTCGCGGCCGCGAGGGCACGTTTGGCTTCACCGTGATCCTCGGGATCAATGGCGATGATCAGTTTCTGGTACATGCTCAGTCTCCTGCTTGATATCAGCGTTAGCCGTCACTTCCGGAAAAGCCCTTCCCCTGACCAGTTCATCAATGCTGTAACCGCGATAGTCAGCCCGCAGTGCCCTGTATAGTGCCACAGCCATGAATACTAGAAGGATGCCGAAGGGTAAGCCTAAAGAAGTAATCACGTTCTGCAGGGCGTCCAGCCCGCCAGCCAGCAGCAAGGTTGCGGCAACTCCACCCTGAGCGGCCGCCCACAGCACGCGCTGGCGCACCTGTGAAGGCTGATCTTCACGCCGAGTCAGGGTATCAATCACCAGCGAAGCAGAGTCGGACGACGTCGTGAAGAAAATGATGATAATGACAACACTCAACGCTGATGCCAGCTTGGCCAGCGGCAAGGTTTCCAGGAAGGCAAAGATGGCCACCGAGGGATCACGCTGGACCCGTTCCGCGAGAGCTACCTGGCCGCTCATTTCCACCTCGATGGCGGAAAGACCGAAAACTCCGAACCACAGTAGAGTGAAGACAGTAGGCGCAATCAAAACGCTGAGTATGAATTCGCGGATGGTACGCCCCCGGGAAATCTGGGCGATGAAAATACCCACATAGGGCGCCCAGGAAATCGTCCATGCCCAGTAAAACAGCGTCCACTGCTGCTGCCAGTCAGTGTCCCGGAACGACTCGGTCCAGAACGCGAGCCACGGCAGCGCGTCAAGATAGCCGCCCAAGCTCTGCACCATGCCGGTGGCAATAAAGACGCTGGGGCCTGCAATGAGAACAAAGGCAAGCAGTATGATGGCCAGGGCAATGTTGATCTGGGAAAGCCGCCGTACCCCCTTGTCCAGCCCCAGTGCCACAGAGCCGGCGGCGATGGAGGTAATCACAGCAATCAGCACGACCTCAACCAGGCCATTGGATGGCACACCAAAGAGATACCCTAGACCACTGTTGATCTGAAGGGTCCCGAGGCCCAGCGAAGTGGCCACGCCAAACAGGGTCCCAATCACGGCAATCGTATCCACTGCCCAGCCCATTGGGCCAAACACCCGCTCACCAAGGATGGGATAGAACAGGCTACTGATGCGCATGGGCAGACCGTGGCGATAAGAAAAGTAGGCGATGGCCAGCCCCGGCATGGCAAAAATGGTCCAGGTGTGCAGCCCGAAATGGTAAAGCGACAGGGTCATGGCATCCCCGGCGGCTTGCTCTGAACCCGGCTGCACACCGGTAAAAGGCGGGTGGACAAAATGGGAAATCGGCTCAGCCACGCCCCAGAACATCAGGATAGTGCCGATGCCAGCGGCAAATAGCATCGTGAACCAGGTCAGATTGGAGTAGTCAGGACGCCTGTTGTCATCTCCCAAGCGAATCTTGCCATAGCGACTGACAGCAAGGCTGAGCAGGAAAACCAGCAGGCTACTGACGGTGAGGATATAGAACCAGCCCAGGTACTGCGCCACCCAATCGCTTAACTGACCGAATTTTGCCGCAACGATGTCGTCAAAGGGGACAGCCAGGATGACGAAAAGCAGCGTGATCACCACCGACGTGAAAAACACACCCGGTATGGTCTGCAATCCCAGGCGGCGTTGCAGGCGTTCCAGCACAAGATCTCCCTGTTCAACAGGATTGAATCAATAGACTTTATCATGGGTTCAATGAGTTAGGTAAATGCTCAAATTTCCCCCGCACGGCCACACCTACTTCTTTCGCCCAGCCATATTCAGTTGAGCCGACACTATTGTCAGCGAGTTTCTGCACACCTAGAAACTGGCGACTTCCTGTTCGGTCAGCTCGCGCCAGTCGCCCTCGGCTAGGTCTCCGAGCTCTAGTGGGCCTACCAAGGTACGATGCAGCGCCTCGACATGATTACCGATAGCCGCAAACATGCGCCTCACCTGATGGTATCGCCCTTCAGTAATCGTCAAACGTGCGTGGTAGTCATCGAGCATTACCAGCTCAGCGGGCCGCGTTGGCAGCTCGTCTCCGTCAAGCGCGACACCTTCAGCAAAGGCTGCAATGGCTTCCTCGGCCTCTGACCCCGACAGCGGGTGCGCCAGCGTGGCCAAGTACACCTTGGGATGCGCTTTCTTAGGCGACGTGATCCGGTGAAGCCACTGGCCATCGTCGGTCATCAGGATCAGTCCTGAGCTGTCCACATCAAGACGCCCGACCGGATTCAGCCGCTCAACCTTGGGCAGGTCAATCAAATCGATAGTACGGGGATATAGGCCACGGCGCGCAGAACATTCAATACCTGTCGGCTTATTCAGCATTAAGTAACGCTTCCCGACAAGCGCCAACAGCTCTCCGTTCCAGGTCACTGTATCGTCCGCGTTCAACTGGCGAGCGGCACGTTTTTCCGGCTCGCCATTGACGCATACTTCTGCACGCATGATGGCTCGCTTAGCCAGGCTGCGCGTCAATTCAGTGGTTTCACTGACAAAGCGATCCAGACGCATCACGCGCCCTCCTGCTGATCAGCGCGTTCAAGTATTGAAAAGCGATCGGCATCCTGCCAAGCCGGAAATTTCTCCCTGAACGCCCTGACCTCATCGAGATCCAACACTCCGGTGCGCACAAAAGGTTGATCGCGCGGCTCGTCGATCAACGCCTCGCCCTTGACGTCCACCAGCATCGAATCTCCCGAGTAGGCCATTCCGTTAGCGTCCTCGCCGACGCGATTGACACCAATCACCGGGCACAGATTCTCCACAGCCCGTGCCTGCAATAGTACTCGCCACGGATGGCGACGAGCAGCCGGCCAGTTGGCTACGCATAGCATGGCATCGTACTCAAAATGCTCACCCGCCGCAGGACGTTGGCGCAGCCAGACCGGGAAGCGCAGGTCGTAGCATACGGTCAGCAAAATGCGGAACCCCTTGAGTGTAACCACTTCGCGCGACTCGCCCATGGCATAACGCTTATGCTCTCCGGCCATGCGAAACAGGTGACGCTTGTCATAACAGGTCAGACTGCCATCCGGCCAGGCCCAGACTAAACGGTTGTAATAGTTACCATCCTCCACCACTGCCACACTACCAGTGACCACACAGCCGCGCTCCTGAGCTTGCTCAACCAGCCAGGCCACGGTAGCGCTTTCTGCCATCGGCTCCGCCATGGCCCGGGAGTTCATGGTAAAACCGGTAGCAAACATTTCCGGCAACACAATGAGGTCCGTCGAATCACTGTTTAAATCGCCCAGCATCTCTTCAAGCAGGCGTCGGTTCTCCGCCGGATCTTCCCAGCGTTGATTAGCCTGAACCAGTGTCGTTCTGAGCTGTGACATTCCAACACTCCCTCCATAAGCTGATTTCAGGTGCTTAAGGTTGGCCCCATAAAGCAGCACCGCTGTGCCGAAAATCTTACCATCTTTCCCTGCCATCGGAGACCGTAGGGCCAACATCTCACGCTGAAATCAGCCAGAGTGAAACAGGCGTGACGTGGCACAACCACAATATGATAGGCTGCTATATTTTCGGGAGAGCCGCCAATGAACCAGCGATTTGACGCCGACGCCAGCAAGGGCGTTGCTTTTGGCCTTGGCGCCTACATGATGTGGGGCTGCTTTCCGTTGTTCTTCGCCCTCTTTGATGGGGTTCCCGCCTATGAGGTGGTAATTCACCGGGTCATCTGGTCGTGTGTCTTCCTGGTACTGGTGGTGAGTCTACTCAGGCGCTGGTCGCCGGTTCGCCGGGCGCTGGCCGAGCCACGCCGCCTGGGCCGAGTACTGGCCTGCGCGATTCTTATCGCCATAAACTGGGGCCTATATATCTATGCGGTTGAGACTCGCAATGTGCTGCAGGCCAGCTTGGGGTATTTCCTTACCCCACTAGTCAACGTCGGTCTTGGCATGCTGGTGTTGCGTGAGCGCATGGCGCCGCTACAACTTGCGGCACTGGCGCTGGCCGGGGTAGCGATTGCCATGCAACTGGTCATGCTTGGCGAGCTTCCCTGGATCAGCCTCATACTGGCCGCCACCTTTGGGACCTACGGGCTGCTGCGCAAGCAGGTGCCGCTGGATGGCCTGTCGGGCCTGCTGGTGGAGACCTTGTTGTTGCTGCCCATGGGACTTCTGGCGCTGGGCGGGCTGAGCCTGGCCGGTGCCTCTCATTTTCTTGAAACCCAGACCCAGTCGCTGCTGCTGGTCGCCAGCGGCGTAATCACTGCCCTTCCGCTCCTGGCTTTCGCCGGCGCGGCGCGGCGCCTGAAGCTGTCGACGCTGGGTTTTCTGATGTACATCAACCCGACCATACAATTCTTGATTGCGCTGTTCATTTTCAATGAACCCCTCAGCAGCGTTCAGCTGGGCACCTTTGTGCTGATCTGGATCGGACTCGCCATGTACTCCTGGTCGGCCTGGCTGCAAAGTACACGCAGGGGTAACGCCTGATGCGCTCGACACTTCCCCTCGCGTTGATTGGCGCCGGCCACGCTCACCTGCATCTACTTGCCAACCGCCACCGACTGCCGGTTGGGAAGGTCGTTGTGGTTGAGCCAGGCGGCTTCTGGTATTCCGGCATGGCCAGTGGTGTGCTGGGCGGACAGTATCAGTCCGCCGATGACCGGCTTGAGCCGGCCCGCTTGGTTCGTCAGGCACGCAAAGGTGGCGACGTTCAATTGATTCGGGCACGCCTCACTGGGCTGGATACCCACAGCCGCGAGATTCTTCTGGACAAAGGACAGCGTCTTGCCGTTTCAGCTGTATCGTTGAATGTGGGTTCACGCACCTTGCCTGATGCATTCTCCACCAATGAAGATAACGGTATAACAGGTACCCTGACTGAGGTACCGATCCCGCCCCTGTGGACAGTCAAACCGATCACCTCGCTGGTGAAACTCCGCCAGCAACTCACGACCACCTTTGCTCAGGGCCACGCCGCTCGCTTGGTGGTCATCGGGGCGGGTGCAAGCGGCATTGAGATTGCCTGCAACCTGCGTGCCTTGGCTGAGCGACACGGCGCACCGGCAAGCGTGTCACTGGTCAGTCGCAGCACCGAACCGCTCCCCGACGCCCCGAGTGGCGCCAGTCGTTGGCTCATTCGGCACCTAAGAAAACGTGGTATTGAATGGCTGGATTCACGCAGCTTCCAACGACGTGTTGCCGGAGGCGTTCTCCTCAGCACAGTTGCTGATGACGCCAGTAAGCCTGAGTACGTGGAAGCCGACCATGTGATCATGGCCAGTGGCCTGGCACCGCCCAAGGTAATTGCGGAACTGGGGTTACCGGTGATTGAAGGGCGCGGACTGGCGATAAAAGACACCCTACAGAGCACAGCTGCCGAATGGGTGTTTGCCGCTGGTGACTGCGCGGCAATGATTAACCACCCGCTACCGCGACTCGGTGTTTATGGGGTTCGCCAGGCACCGATTCTGCTCGATAACCTGGCAGCTTGGTACGCTCACCAGCCGCTTAGCCACTACCAACCCCAACCCCAGGCCCTGACCATTCTCAACCTGGGCAATGGGATGGGGCTAGCAGTGCGGGGGCGCAGCTGGTTTGCCGGCCGCCTGGCCATGAAAGCCAAGCAGTGGCTGGACAGACGCTTTCTCGACCCGTTCAGATAGCTCAGCCTGCTGAACTCACCCGACCGAGGCTTCCAGCGCCTGATCGA
Source organism: Halomonas sp. (assembly GCF_052095765.1). Classification (GTDB taxonomy): domain Bacteria; phylum Pseudomonadota; class Gammaproteobacteria; order Pseudomonadales; family Halomonadaceae; genus Halomonas. Next base: position 1,965 of record NZ_JBQDJZ010000092.1, on the reverse strand, counting down.
TATCGGCCAGCAGATCATCAACGTGCTCGATGCCGATGGACAGACGCACCATATCAGCAGTGACACCGGCTGATTCCAGCTCTTCGTCATTAAGCTGACGGTGCGTGGTCGACGCCGGAATCGACGAGCAGCTCTTGGCATCGCCGATATTGACCAGTCGTAGAATCAGCCCCAGCGCATCGTAGAAGCGCGCTCCGGCCTCACGGCCACCCTCGATACCAAAGCTCATGATGCCTGAGGCATGGCCGCTCATGTAACGCTGGACCAACTCATGGTCAGGATGGCTCTCAAGTCCGGCATACTGCACCCAGAGGACGCGTGGGTGCTGCTCAAGATGACGCGCCACGATCAGCGCATTGGATGATACTCGCTCGATACGCAATGCCAGCGTCTCAAGCCCCTGCAACAGGTTCCACGCTGCCTGGGCCGACAGTGCCGCGCCCATATTGCGCAGCGGAACGACTCGCGCCCGCCCGATAAACGCAGCCGCGCCCAGGTCCCGGGTATAACAGACGCCGTGGTAGGATGGGTCCGGCTGGTTAAGCAGCGGGAATCGCTCCGCATGGTCAGCCCAAGGGAACTTGCCACTGTCGACGATCACCCCGCCGATGGTGGTGCCATGTCCGCCGATGTATTTAGTGGCTGAGTGAATGACAATATCGGCGCCGTGTTCAAATGGACGGCACAGAAACGGCGTAGCCACGGTATTATCGACCATCAGCGGTACACCATGGCGATGGGCAATTTCAGCCAGCTTAGCCAGATCCACCACCCCGCCGGACGGATTGCCGATGCTCTCGCAGAACACAGCACGGGTACGGTCATCGATCAGCGCTTCGATGGCGTCGAAATCGTGGCGATCCGCGAAACGTACTTCGATGCCCTGGCGCGGCAGCGTGTGAGCGAACAGGTTATAGGTGCCGCCATAGAGCTCGCTGATCGAGATGATGTTGTCACCCGCCTCGGCAATGGTCTGGATGGCATAGGTGATGGCTGACATGCCGGACGCCACTGCCAGTCCGGCAATACCGCCCTCGAGCGCAGCCACACGCTGCTCCAACACGCCACAGGTCGGATTCATGATCCGCGAATAAATGTTGCCCTCTACCTTCAGGTCGAACAGGTCTGCGGCATGCTGGGCGCTATCAAAGGAAAAAGACGTCGTTTGATGAATCGGCACCGCAACAGCGTGCTGGCTATCTGGCGCATAACCGTGGTGCAAGGCAAGTGTTTCACGTTTCATTGAGGTGTCCTGTCAGTCAGCATGAAGAGTTAACGAGGGTTGGCACCTTCCTCATGCACAGAGCTCTGCACACAAAGGGGCAGCCTGCTATACCGAGGCAACGATGCCTTACCGTGAACCTAGCGTCTTGGTGTAATTCACTATACTTGGCCGCTGCACAAAAACCACCCTTGATTGACATGTTGGCACAGTTGCAACAAAACTTACCAATGGTATAGTTACGAATAGTAAGTTATACCAAGTTCCTCCTGAACTCGCGTTAATCTAACTTGCAAACACCGTGCTAGACGCTACCTACCACGATATATTTACGCTATGAGGTGTACGATGAAACCCGTCAATCTTGATACAGCCGATGAGCTTGCCACCCCTATTCTGAAAGGATTTCAGGAAAGCTACGGCATGATTCCTAACTTCTACACCGCGCTGGGTATCGATGGAGCAAGCCTGACAGGCTATTTGGCATTCGAAGAGGCCATCGAAAACAATGGCGTGCTAAGTGGGCGCCAGCGAGAGCTAATTGCTTTGGCTGTAGCCAACCGTAATGGATGTCACTACTGTGTTAGCGGACATACCTTTTCAGCTCGGAAGCTAGGCTTAAGCAAAGAGGAATGCCGTGCCGCCCAGAGTGGTGAGGCCAGCGACCCTCTGGAGCAAGCCATGCTCGACCTAAGTGCCTAACCGAAAGTTTTCGTGCATAATGTATGTAGGATAACTGACAC
>NZ_JBQDJZ010000091.1:0-10869 GCF_052095765.1 Halomonas sp. | reverse complement strand
CACACCACTATGAAAACGTAACTCGGTGTCTGGCGTACTGATGAGTTCGGCCTCGCGGGCGGCAAAAAAGGCAACTCTCGCCTCAAAGGTCTGGTTGTCAATTCCGCCATTAGCCTGCCGGGCAAGCATCAGGTACTCCTCGTAATGGCGCCCCTCCGACTTGACCAGGCCACGGTAGAACCTCGCCAGTGACGAATCCAGGTGGGGAATCAACGTGGCAAAGCGCTCGCAGCTGCGCGCCTCAATCAGCGCTCCCACAATCAGGATATCCATCAGCCGGTCTGGCTCCTGGGTACGCACATGACGCCGCAGCCCATCTGCGTAGCGTGATGCCGTCAAATGGCGATAGGCGATACCCCGATCTTCCATGATTTTGAGCACCTGCTCGAAGTGCAGCAGCTCCTCCCGCGCCAGCTGCGCCATGCACTTGAGCAGCTCAGGGAAATCCACATAGCGATACAGCAGGCTCATGGCGGTAGACGCGGCCTTCTTTTCGCACTGGGCGTGGTCGATCAACAGTAGCTCGATATTGCCAAGCGCAGCCTCAACCCAGGCATCCGGCGTGGGGCAGTCAAGGAACGTCAACAGCCCATCAGGCAGTAGCGAATCAACGGGCGAAACAGCAAGTGATGATGTCATTGGCAACTCACACTTTGTGATAATTATCCGTCGCGCAGCAACGTGCTTCAGCGGCTTCAGTCAGATCCGCACACAGCTGCTCATACAACAACTCAATACTGCCGGGGCGATGAGCGACCAGGCCATAGCGGGAAAGGTCGCGCATTTGCCGACGGCCTGTTCTCAGCAGCTCAACGGCACACGACAGTGGCGGCTGATTCTGGCGAGTACGTATCCGGTGACGCTTGAGCTGGTCATTGAGCCGTTCAATATTAACAATTGCAAAAAACCGCTCAGCCACCTGCTCGCGCATCGCATCGAGCTGTTCCATCCGCTGCTCGCGCTGAGCTGTCGTCATGCTGAACCAGTCAAGAATCTCGCCGCTGGTTCGCTGACAACCGCGGCAAACACTGTCTCCCACGGTGGTTGAACAGACACCAACACAGGGAGAAGCAATAGGGCCCGCCATGTCATCCCTCATCCGTTAATCGTCACATCATGTTACCGCGATACAGAGGCAGTAACACCTGCCCCAGACTGCCATGGGACAACCACCGACGACCAAAGTACAAGCGAGACAGGACTGCCTGCGACTTAACATTGTCAACAATTTCTTCTAGAATTGCCGACCTGCTGACCGTGTCGTCATTCGCACCGGACTCCCCGGACACCACCATCAATGAGGGACACTACGTGCTTGAAGCCTATCGCCAACATGTCGAGGAACGCGCCCAGGCCGGCGTACCACCCAAGCCCCTGAACGCTGAGCAAACTGCTGCTCTCGTCGAACTGCTGAAGAACCCGCCGGCTGGTGAAGAAGAGTTCATCCTCGACCTGATCACCAACCGTGTGCCGCCTGGCGTTGATGAAGCTGCCTACGTTAAGGCTGGCTTTCTGACCGCCATTGCCAAGGGCGAAACCACTTCACCGCTGATCGACAGGATTCACGCCGTCAAGCTGCTGGGCACGATGCAAGGCGGTTACAACATCGTCTCACTGGTCGAGCTGCTCGACGATGCTGAACTTGCCACTGAGGTGGGCGAACAGCTCAAACACACCCTGCTGATGTTCGACGCCTTCCACGACGTGGAAGAGCGCGCCAAGGCTGGCAACGCCGTGGCCAAAGACGTGATCCAGTCCTGGGCCGATGCCGAGTGGTTCCTGGCCCGCCCCAAGCTGGATGAAAAAATCACCCTGAGCGTGTTCAAGGTCACCGGCGAAACCAACACCGACGACCTGTCACCCGCGCCGGATGCCTGGTCGCGCCCAGACATCCCGCTCCATGCCAACGCCATGCTCAAGAACACGCGTGATGGTATCGAGCCGGTTGAGCCGGGTGTCGTAGGCCCGCTCAAGCAAATCGATGCGGTCAAGGCCCAGGGCCATCCGGTGGTCTACGTCGGCGACGTGGTCGGTACTGGCTCCTCGCGTAAATCCGCTACTAACTCTGTGCTGTGGTTCTTCGGCGATGACATTCCCAACGTGCCCAACAAGCGCGCTGGTGGCTTCTGCTTCGGCGGCAACATTGCACCGATCTTCTTCAACACCATGGAAGACTCCGGAGCCCTGCCCATCGAGATGGACGTCTCCAAGCTCAACATGGGCGACGTTATCGACGTCTACCCCTATGAAGGCAAGGTGTGCAAGCACGACACCGACGAGGTCGTCAGCACCTTTGAACTTAAAACCCAACTGCTGCTTGACGAAGTACGTGCCGGCGGCCGTATCCCGCTGATCATCGGCCGTGGATTGACCGCCAAGGCTCGTGAGTCGCTAGGGCTTGCTGTCTCCGACGTGTTCCGCACCCCTGAGCAGCCGGCGGATACCGGCAAGGGTTTCACCCTAGCCCAGAAGATGGTCGGAAAGGCTTGCGGCATGGACGGCGTTCGCCCGGGCATGTACTGCGAGCCGAAGATGACCACCGTGGGCTCCCAAGACACTACCGGTCCGATGACCCGCGACGAGCTGAAAGATCTGGCTTGCCTGGGCTTCCAGGCTGATCTGGTAATGCAGTCTTTCTGTCACACCGCCGCCTATCCCAAGCCGGTCGACGTGGAAACACACCACACCCTACCCGACTTCATCATGAACCGCGGCGGTGTCTCGCTACGTCCCGGCGACGGCATCATCCACAGCTGGCTCAACCGCATGCTGCTGCCTGATACCGTAGGCACCGGCGGCGACTCGCACACGCGTTTCCCGATGGGCATTTCCTTCCCCGCGGGCTCAGGTCTGGTGGCATTTGCCGCCGCTACCGGCGTGATGCCGCTGGACATGCCAGAATCCGTGCTGGTGCGCTTTAAGGGCGAGCGTCAACCCGGCATCACCCTGCGCGACCTGGTCCACGCCATCCCTTACTACGCCATCCAGAAGGGGCTGCTGACCGTCGAGAAGTCCGGCAAGAAGAACGCTTTCTCGGGCCGCGTGCTGGAAATCGAAGGCCTTGAAGACCTCACCGCCGAGCAGGCGTTTGAGTTGTCTGACGCTTCGGCCGAGCGCAGTGCCGCGGGCTGCACCATCACCCTGTCAGAAGAGTCCATTGCTGAATATCTGACGTCCAATATCACCATGCTCAAGTGGATGATCGACAGCGGATACGGTGACAAGCGCACCATCGAACGTCGCATCCTAGCCATGGAAGAGTGGCTGGCCAACCCGAAGCTGATGCGTGCCGATGCCGACGCCGAATACGCCGAAGTAATCGAGATCGACCTAGCCGAGATCACCGAGCCGGTACTCTGTGCCCCGAATGACCCAGACGATGCGCGCCTGCTGTCTGAAGTGGCTGGCGAGACCATTGATGAAGTGTTCATCGGCTCATGCATGACCAACATCGGCCACTTCCGCGCCGCCGGCAAGCTGCTTGAGAAGCAGCCCGCCGGTAGCTTGAAAACACGTCTGTGGCTGGCGCCACCGACCCGCATGGATCAGCACCAGCTGACCGAAGAAGGCTATTACGGTATCTATGGTCGCGCCGGTGCGCGCATGGAAATGCCGGGCTGCTCACTGTGCATGGGTAACCAGGCGCGAGTCGCAGCGAAGAGTACGGTGGTCTCTACGTCCACGCGTAACTTCCCCAATCGACTAGGTGACGGTGCCAACGTCTACCTGGCCTCAGCCGAGCTTGCCGCTATCGCAGCGGTCGAAGGTCGCCTGCCCTCTGTTGAAGATTACAAGCGCTACATGGGTGAGTTCGACGCTATGTCCGGTGAAATCTACCGGTACATGAACTTCCATGAAATGGAGGAGTTTCAGAAAGCAGCCTCCAATGTGATCCCGGTCGAAGCCATTTGACCAGGAACACTTTTCGTCTCCGATGCTCGCAACGTCGAAGGCCTGCCGCTTAAACAGCCAGGCCGGAGTCGATAACCGAAGCGCCCTACGGGGCGCTTTTTTTATGCTGCCTGCGCTTGTATCCGCATCCACTGTGGTGCAGAAATTGCTCTCCCTGTTAGCATCGGCAAAGCACTTAATGGTCTGCTACAGTGGCTGCGTTGATTTCTGCCTACTGACTTTTGCTACTCACAAGGACCCATTTCATGCCAACTATCGTGACACCAGATATCTGCGACGACTTCTCTGATGTGCAAGTGCTCGACCCACTCTTTTCTAACGTCGGCGGCCACGACGCCTTCTTCGGCCCGGTGCGTACCATCAAATGCTTTGAAGATAACTCCATGGTCAAGCAAGCGGTGGCCGAGCCCGGTGACGGGGCTGTACTGGTAGTTGATGCGGGTGGCTCCATGCGCTGTGCCATGCTAGGTGACATGCTCGCCGAGCAGGCCGTCAATAACGGCTGGGCCGGCATTGTGATGTACGGCTGTGTGCGCGACGTCGATATCCTGGTCACTCTGGACCTTGGGATTCAGGCTCTGGCCACCCACCCGCGCAAAAGCGAGAAGCGTGGCGAAGGACAGCGCGATATTGACGTCACCTTCGGCGGTGCCACCATCAAGCCAGGCCAGTGGCTGTATGCCGACAACAACGGCATTCTGATTGCTGATAAACGCCTGCCGCTGGAAAGCTGATTCCTGCTCACCGGATTTTCCTGCCGGCCTGGACTAACACTGGCCCGGCAGGAACACGGATTTGTTTACAACACCCCCACTCACCTCACGACCCCGTATCTTTATTCCTATGTCTGCAACGCCTTTAGCCACGCTGAAACCAGGCAGCCTGGCACGCAGCATACTCAGCGCACTGCGAAATCACCTGCGCTCGCTGATTGCCTATCACCTGTTTTTTACGCTGCTTGCCTCGCTGCTGGTATTGCCTGGCATTGCCTGGACGCTAACCCGGATACTTGAGCGTTTCGGTCGTCCAGTGCTCACGGCTTCCGAACTGCTGGGGCTACTCATGAGTCCGTCCGGTGCTGCATGGCTGCTGTTAACGGTCGTTCTAACCTTTATGGTGCTGTATCTGCAACAGGCCGGCATGATGCTGCTAGCAGTACGCCCGGGTAATGGTCACGTCCAGTCGGCATTCACGGCGCTTTGGCTGGCCCTGCAACGCCTGCCAGCTCTTCTGGCACTGATCATTCTCCAGGTAGGCGCCCACTTGCTACTGGTCCTGCCAGTGGCTGTTATCCTGGCCGGGTTGTATGACGCCATACTCGGTGGCCTGGATACCTACTACCTAACCCATGCACGGCCCATGGTACTATGGTACTTCCTGGGCATTGCCGTGCCACTGGTGTTGGTCTGGACTGCAGCTGCAGCCACGCTTTACGTGCGCTGGATTCTGGCACTGCCCATCGTCGTGCTGGAGCACTCCACGGCGATACAGGCGCTTGGCCTCAGTTTCCAGCTCACCCGAGGTAACGCCTGGGCGCTCAGCTGGGTAGTGCTGACGCTGTTGCTAATCATTGCTGCCCTGCCAGTAATCGCCAGCGCCTTGTTCAGTGAGCTGCTTACTCCTCTGATTGGCTGGCTGCCTGACAATCACGGGCTGCTGCTCATCGCAATGCTCGGTTACGTCACTTTTTTCGTGCTGTTCACCCTTGCCATCACATTTCTCGGGATTGCTGCTAACGCCCTACTTGGCGCTTGCCTATATTTATACCTAAGCGACCACCCGCCGCACTTTTCCCCTTCGCCTGACCGTACCCGATCGAACCGGCTGGCCTGGGCAGTTGAAGTTGGCCTGCTGATGTTTGCCATCAGCCAGGCATGGTGGATCATCAACAGCTTTACGCTGGCCGATGACGTGACCATCATCGCCCACCGTGGAAGTTCGCTCAGTGCACCGGAAAACACCAAGGCTGCCTTCAAGCAAGCCATTGCTGACGATGCCGATTACGTGGAAACCGATGTGCGTCTAACCGCTGACGGCAAAGCCGTGCTCTATCACGACAGCAGCCTGAAACGCCTGATCGGCGACCCACGGGGTATTGCCGAAGTGAGCTTTGATGAACTGAGAGGCTTCGATGTGGGCAGCTGGTTTGGGGATGCCTTTATTGGCGAACCAATTCCCACGCTCAGCGAAGCGCTGGAAATCACCCGCGGCAAAGCTGGCATTATGATCGATATGAAGCCCACGCCCGGCCAAGAAGCCGCGCTTGTGGAAGCTGTACTCGACGCCCTGGATGACGAAACCGCCCAGCGCCAAGCATGTCGCGAAGAGGTCAAGATACCCTATTCCGCCGCCCACTGCGGTGCGCCTGAAGTGTTCAACGACGTTCGTCTGGCTGTCGGGCGCCCATGGCTGGTCGATGCGATCAAGCAGCGCGAGCCACGCCTGCGCGTTACCCTGCTGGCCGAGCTCGTCGTGCCCGGCACACTGGAGCGCCAAGGTTTTGATGCACTGGGCCTGCGCCACAATCGCATCAACAAGGAAGAAATTCGCCTCGCTAACCACTACGGCTATGAGTTGCATGCCTGGACGGTCAACGCCCCTGGCGAGATGTCGAGCCTGATGGATCTAGGCATTGATGCCATCATCACCGACCACCCGACACGCCTTGCCAAACTGGTCCAGCAGCGCGGTGAAATGAGTGATGGCGAGCTACTGCTGGTCAAGCTGCGTAACTGGCTGCGCAATTAACCGGCGTATTGAAACGATACGATTAAAGCCTGCGGCAATTAAACGCCGCGACAAAAAAGGCCGGCTCCTTGAGGAGCCGGCCTTTGATCAACATCATGCTATACCAGACTTCAGGCCAGCTGCTCACCGGCCAGCATGAACCAGGTTTCAAGCACCGCATCGGGATTCAGCGAAACCGAATCAATACCCTGCTCCATCAGCCACTTGGCCAGGTCCGGATGATCTGACGGCCCCTGACCGCAGATACCTACGTACTTTCCCTGAGCCTTACATGCCTGAATGGCCATGGCCAGTAGCTTCTTGACTGCCGGGTTACGCTCTTCAAACAGATGGGCCACTATGCCGGAGTCACGATCCAGCCCTAGGGTGAGCTGGGTCAAGTCGTTGGAGCCAATTGAGAAGCCGTCGAAGTACTCAAGGAACTCATCGGCCAGCAAGGCGTTAGCCGGCAGCTCGCACATCATGATCAACTTGAGGCCATTGTCACCGCGCTTGAGACCATTGGCAGCTAGCAGATCCACTACCTGGCTGGCTTCTTCGGTGGTGCGAACAAAAGGAACCATGATCTCGATATTGTCCAACCCCATCTCTTCACGCACGCGCTTGAGGGCGCGGCACTCCAACTCGAAACAGGCACGGAAGGAGTCGGAGATATAACGTGATGCGCCACGGAAACCCAGCATGGGGTTTTCTTCACCTGGCTCATACAGCTTGCCGCCGATCAGGTTTTCGTACTCATTGGACTTGAAGTCCGACAGACGCACGATCACTCGTTCAGGATAGAATGCCGCCGCCAGCGTCGAGATGCCTTCAACCAGCTTATCAACGTAGAAGCTGACTGGATCATCATAGCCTGCGATACGCAGATCAATGCTCTGCTGCAACTCGGCTGACAGGGTGTCGTAATCAAGCAGCGCCTTGGGGTGCACGCCGATCATGCGGTTGATGATGAACTCCAGGCGCGCCAGGCCAACACCGGAGTTCGGCAGACCGGCGAAGCTGAAGGCGCGGTCGGGATTACCGACGTTCATCATGATCTTGAACGGAATTTCCGGCATGGCATCAACGCTGGTGACGGTGCGATCGAATTCCAGCAAGCCATCGTAGACGTGGCCGGTATCGCCTTCGGCACAGGAAACCGTCACGTCACGACCATCGGACAAGGCTTTGGTGGCATCAGAGCACCCCACCACTGCGGGAATGCCCAGCTCACGGGCAATAATCGCCGCATGACAGGTGCGTCCGCCACGGTTGGTGACTATGGCCGACGCCCGCTTCATGACTGGCTCCCAATCCGGGTCGGTCATGTCGGTGACCAGCACATCGCCAGGCTGAACCTTGTCCATGTCTTCCGGCGAGAACACCACCTTGACCGCACCGCGACCGATGCGTTGACCGATGGCACGGCCAGTGACCAGGGTGCGGCCCTTTTCCTTGAGCTGGAAACGCTCAAGATTGCCGCCCTGCTGCTGAGACACCACGGTTTCAGGACGTGCCTGAACGATGTACAGCTCGCCGTCGTCGCCGTCTAACGCCCACTCGATGTCCATCGGGCGACCGTAGTGTTGCTCGATGATCACCGCCTGCTGTGCCAGTGCCATGACCTGTTCATCGGTGATGCAGAAGCGCCCACGCTGATCCAGCGGCACATCAACCGTGGCCACCGAACGGCCAGCGCTGGTGTCATCGGTGTAGACCATCTGGATCAGCTTGGAGCCGAGATTGCGGCGCAGCACAGCGGGACGACCGGCAGCAAGAGTCGGTTTGTGGACGTAAAATTCATCGGGGTTAACGGCACCCTGCACCACAGTTTCACCCAGGCCCCAGGACGCGGTCACGAATACCACGTCGTCAAAGCCGGACTCAGTGTCGAGGGTAAACATCACGCCGCTGGCGCCGGTTTCTGAACGCACCATTTTCTGCACGCCGGCAGACAGTGCGACGTTCTCGTGGGCATAGCCACGATGTACACGATAGGAAATTGCGCGGTCGTTGAACAGCGAGGCAAACACCTCGTGCACGGCGCGCTTGATGTTCTCAAAGCCTTCTATGTTCAGGAAAGTTTCCTGCTGGCCGGCAAAAGAAGCATCCGGCAGGTCTTCGGCAGTAGCCGAGCTACGCACCGCCACTTTCAGGTTGGGATGGCGCGTCTGAAGACTGGCATAGCTTTCGCGCAGCGCTTCTTCAAAGGCCGGGGGCAACGGCGTATCGATGACCCACTGACGAATCTCTGCCCCCACCCGGGCCAGCTCCTGAACATCATCAACATCCAGCACTGACAATGCCTGGTTGATACGCTCATTGAGACCATCATGGGCTAAGAACTCGCGGTATGCATGAGCGGTGGTTGCAAAGCCGCCGGGCACGGTAACACCGGCACCCGCGAGATTAGAGATCATCTCGCCCAGAGATGCGTTCTTGCCGCCGACCCGCTCGACATCGTTCATGCCCAGATGCTCGAACCACTGAATATAATCGCCCACGAAACCCCCTTGGATGACCCGCCCGACCTGCGATGCGTGCCGTCATGAATGGATGCTGGCAAGCCTATCAGCGTCAGTCGATCTACGCCATTGGTCTAACATCGAAGTCATTGGAGGTTTTTTACAACAGCGCGCATAACACCTAATTTCCTGTAGTCACGATCACAGCAAGCACAGCGACCATAGGGCTGAACGCTTGAGCACACGGGGTTTCGCGACGACAATGGGCCCTCCACTTGCCGACTACAGAGTTCACCATGACCCGCACTGCTTTTTTCATCTCCGATGGCACTGGCATCACCGCCGAGAGCCTAGGGCGCAGCCTGCTGGCCCAATTCGAGAATGTAGAGATTCGCAAAGTCACCAAGCCCTACATCGATAGCGTGGAAAAAGCCCGGGACTTGGTAAAGATCATTGATGCCACAGCGGTCAAAGATGCCAACCAGCCGATCATTATCGACACCATCGTTGATGAAGCCGTGCGCGACGTTGTGCGCGAAGCCATCGGCTTCAAGGTCGATATCTTCTCGACCTTTCTCAAACCGCTAGAAGAAGAGCTGGATACCCGCTCCTCTTACAGCGTCGGCCGTACCCACGCCATCGGCAGCGATGCTATCTACATGGACCGCATCCAGTCGGTACACTTTGCACTGGACAACGACGACGGCGCACGCACTCACCAGTATGACCAAGCCGATATCATCCTGGTGGGCGTCTCGCGCTGCGGCAAGACCCCGACCTCGCTCTACCTAGCGCTGCAATTCGGCATTCGAGCTGCCAACTATCCGCTGACCGAAGACGACTACGACGAGGACGGCACCCTTAAACTTCCCGACGAGCTGGCCCGCCAACGTCACAAGCTGTTCGGCCTGACGATCGACCCTCGCCGACTGGCAGCTATTCGCCATGAACGCCGCGCCAATAGCCGCTATAGTTCCATGGATCAGTGCATGCAGGAAGTCCAACAGGCCGAGGGGCTATTCCGACAGATGAATATTCCCTACATCGACACCACACGCTTTTCGGTGGAAGAAATTTCAACGCGAATGATTGCCGAAACCGGCATCAACCGACGCTTCTCGCCACGCTGAGCGTACCGCTTTCTGACAGCGGCTCTGCCGTTTGTGAATGGATCGACAACCCAAAAAAATTTGGCAATAAGAATTAATCTCTTTATATATTGCATCTAGCCCACCAGCGATGCCTGCTGGCGGGTTAGCCCATGACTTGCGCCATTCCGCGGCGCAGCCTGAGGTGTTTACCGCACATTACAGCAACCGCGGCATTCAGTATGCGTCTCGTGATTACCTCTCCACGCTGGATCAGAACGGGTTCCAGGCCTAGATGAGCCGGAAGGGGAATGCTGAGACAATGCCGTCATGGAGCGCTTCTTCGGTTCACTGAAAAGCGAGTGGCTGGCTGGCCAGCGATACTGGAGCCGACAAGCAGCACGGTGGCATGTGATCGAATACATCGAGGTGGAGTACAACAGCTGCTGGCTCCACTCAACCCTGGGTTACCAGACGCTGAGGGAGATTGAGTCGGCAGCTGCGGCTTGAAAATGTGTCCGCTCTGACTTGACCAGAACAACCAGCCTTGTCCTTGCTTGCACAGACACGATAGTCGTGTACTCATGTCCTGTTCAACTTCGCTTTCTTTGCCAAACTGACGGTGACTGCTCCCCGCCCTAAGCGCTGACGCGCCACGGGTGAGGCTTCCCACTTCT
>NZ_JBQDJZ010000090.1:0-10878 GCF_052095765.1 Halomonas sp. | reverse complement strand
TGGTAAAGCGCTACGAGGCCCGTCGTAGAGCGGTTTTTCATGCATTTTCCCTGCCTCGGGCGGCATCACGCGCCTGCCTGAGCAGCTGAGACAACATACGCCGGATATTGTTCTGCTGGAGCTGGGGGGTAATGATGGCCTGCGAGGCCTGCCGCCGGGACAGATGCGTGACAACCTGCGCGCCATGATTGAAGCCAGCCAGGCCGCCAGCGCTGAGGTTTTGCTGATCGGTATCGACATTCCGCCCAACTATGGCGAAGCCTACCGCACTGCCTTCACCGGCATCTATGAAACGCTGGCCAGCGAGTATGATCTGGCACTGGTGCCTTTCCTGCTTGAGGACGTGGCACTTGAACCAGAGCTGATGCAAAGCGACGGCATTCATCCTACGGCAGAGGCCCAGCCGCGCCTACTTGAAACGGTATGGCCTAAGCTTGAGCGATTACTGGAAAACCACCACGCGGGCCAAGCTGGAGATTCACCATCACCGCAAGCGGCTAACTAGATAACTACCGCACGGTGTTTCCAAGCCAGCTAAGACTTGAACTAACTCACACTGACCGCTACTCACATCAATGTCAGAACCTAAAGCAGCGGTATATTCAAATATCAGCTGCTTTTCTCAGACACCGGCGCAGGACTTTTTTGCCACTGCTGCAATAACAGGCCAGCCAGGATCAACACCAGTCCAGCCAGCGTGGACGCCATGATCGGCTCACCGACCACAAAATACAGTAACAGCAGCGAAACCGGCGGCGACAGGAAGATCAGGTTCGACACCTTGGCTGTGCGCGACACTGTCTGCACCGCCACCTGCCACAGCACAAAGGCAATGCCCATCTCGAACAGCCCTACGTAGATACCGGCCCCCACACCTTTCAACGTAAAGCCTTCAAGACCCGGCCCGAAAATCAGCAGCAGTGTGAGTACCGGCACCCCAACACTGAAGTTCTGCCACTGGGCGACCAGCGGGGCGCGCCGGTCGCGAGCATTGAACAGCCAGTAGAGCGCCCAGATCAGTGTCGAGATCAACGCTAGCCCCACACCCAGCGGGTCAGCAAAGGCCACGTTAACCACCTGGCCGCGGGTCGCGATGGTCCATACACCAGCATAGGCAATCAGCCCAGACACCACATCCACCAAAGTCAGCTTCTGTTTCAGAATCGGTACTGCCAGAAGTCCCATGGCCAGTGCCCAAGTATAATTGAGTGCCATGGCTTCCTGCCCCGGAAGCCGGTCATAGGCCGCGAACAGCACCAGATAGTAGGCTACTGGATTCATCAGCCCGGCCCAGGCGGCAGTTTTCCAGCCGCTGCTCAGTGCGTCGCCCAGCTTGCCCTGCCTGACCATTAACAGCCCGATGACCAGCCACGAAACAATGGCGGCAATCCATATCAGCTGCAGCGGGCTGAGGTAGGTCAGCGCTATCTTGAACGCTGTGGCAACGGTTGACCATAACCCCACGGCGCCCAGCCCGAAGAGCATGGCGCGGCGATCAGTGGACATACAGACTCCTCTTGAGACGACCTGACACCTGACATGTGCGTGACATAACAGACGCCCCCCGCAAGAATGCGGGACCATAATACCGCCACGGAGTCATAATGAAAGCACGCGATATTTCCCAGACCCAGTTCTTTGAGCAGCTCACCGGCGACGAGGACAGCCGCTTGTGCAAGGACATTTCCGAGGCGGCCTGCAACGAGCAGCCGCGTAACTTCCTGCTGCATCTGCTGGCGGCGCTGGGCAACAAGATGGCCGACGAAATGTCCAACGCTCGGCTGGTTCTGCCGTGGCTAATGGGGACGATTGGCGCCCCCATCTGGATGATTGGCCTGTTGGTGCCAATTCGCGAAGCAGGCGCCCTACTGCCACAGATGTTTGTGGCGGGCATGATGCGTGCCCGCCCGGTGCGCAAATGGTTCTGGGTCATCGGCGGCGCGCTCCAGGCACTCGCCGCTCTTGGCTTGGGGCTTTTAGCGCTGGGTGGCAGCGGTGTCCTTGGTGGTGCCCTGGTGCTGCTGGCCCTGACGGTGCTGGCCACAGCGCGAGGTATTTCATCGATTGCCACCAAGGACGTGCTGGGGAAAACCATTGCCAAAGGCCGTCGCGGCACCCTGATGGGCTGGAGCGGCAGCATCGCCGGGGCCATGACGCTGGCGGTGGGCGGCATCCTGATGCTATTTGAGGATCGCCCCGGCGGACCGGCACTTGCCATACTAATGGCCGTTGCCGCTGCCGGCTGGACGCTCAATGCAGTGTGTGCGGCGCGCATCGGCGAAGAACCTGGCGCCGTCGAGGGTGGCGATAATGCTTGGCATGCCATGCGCGACGGACTGCGCATGTTGCGCAGCGATTCAACCCTGCTGCAATTCAACCTGACCCGCGCTTTATTACTGTCTAGTGCCCTGGCGCTGCCTTACGTGGTCATACTCGGCCAGCGTAATGATGGCAAAGGCGGCCTGGAGGGGCTCGGTATTCTGGTGGTGGTGTCAGGATTGGCCGGCATGTTGGCCAGCCCCCTCTGGGGCAAACGTTCAGATGCCTCCAGTCGCCGGGTGATGCGTGACGGCGCCATCGGTGCAGCCACCAGCTGCCTGCTCGCAGCGGCCGTCAGCTGGTGGAGCGCAGAAGGCCAGTATGGTATCTGGTTATATGCGCTAGTCTATGCCCTGCTGGTAATCGCACACGCAGGCATCCGGCTGGGCCGCAAGACCTATATTGTCGATATGTCTCACAGCGACAATCGCGCACTTTATGTGGCGCTTTCCAACACCCTGACCGGTGCGCTCATGCTGGTATTCGGTGCAATGGTAGGAGCCCTTGCCCAGTGGCTGGATGCGGCTGGGTTGCTGGTGGTATTAGCGGCCATTGCACTGACTGGCGCCGCCGTCGCTCAGCGGTTGCCTGAAGTGACATCACCGGCATAACACCGGCCAGCATAGCCCCACCTGGATAAAGGGCAAGGCTGGCCTTGCAAAGACTGGCCTTTCAAGGGCTCGACCACTATCATCGTTGACCGTTATGAGCGCCTTTGCGCTTGCGATTATCGAATTTTTCAACCCGGGTGAGTCTCCATGGCGCAATACGTCTACACCATGAATCGGGTGGGCAAGATCGTGCCCCCCAAAAAGCAGATCCTCAAGAATATCTCGCTGTCGTTTTTCCCCGGCGCCAAGATCGGCGTGCTGGGCCTTAACGGCTCGGGCAAGTCGACGCTGCTGCGCATCATGGCCGGCGTCGATACTGAATTCGAAGGCGAAGCCCGCCCCATGCCGGGTATCAATGTCGGCTACCTGCCTCAGGAACCGCAACTCGACGACGCCAAGAACGTGCGCGACACTGTCGAGGAAGCCTTGGGTGAGATCAAGAAGGCCCAGGAAGAGCTGGAGGCCGTGTATATGGCCTATGCAGAGCCTGATGCCGACTTCGATGCCCTGGCCAGCGAGCAGGCGCGTCTCGAGAATATCATCGAGGCTGCCGACGCCCATAACCTGGAGCGCAAGCTGGAAGTCGCTGCCGAAGCGCTTCGCCTACCGCCCTGGGAAGCCACCGTCGGTAACCTCTCCGGTGGTGAGCGTCGCCGCGTGGCATTGTGCCGCCTGCTGCTGTCAAATCCCGACATGCTGCTGCTCGACGAGCCGACCAACCATCTGGACGCCGAGTCCGTGGCCTGGCTTGAGCGCTTCCTGCACGACTACAGCGGCACCGTGGTAGCCATCACCCACGACCGCTATTTCCTCGATAACGTCGCTGGTTGGATCCTTGAGCTCGACCGCGGCGAAGGTATTCCTTTTGAGGGCAACTATTCCGACTGGCTAGAAGCCAAGGAACAGCGCCTCGAACAGGAAGCCAAGCAAGAAGCTTCAAAGAGCAAAGCAATCAAGCAGGAGCTTGAGTGGGTGCGCTCCAACGCCAAGGGCCGCCAGGCCAAGAGCAAGGCGCGCCTTAACCGTTTTGAGGAAATGCAATCAGGCGACTTCCAGAAGCGCAACGAGACCAACGAGATCTACATCCCACCCGGTCCACGCCTGGGCGACAAGGTCATCGAGTTTCACGGCGTCAGCAAGGCGTTTGGCGACAAGCTGCTTTATGAAGACCTAAGCTTTACCGTACCCCAGGGGGCCATTGTCGGCATCGTTGGGGGCAACGGTGCCGGCAAGTCGACCATGTTCAAGCTGATCAACGGCACAGAACAGCCGGATGCCGGGGAAGTGGTGATTGGCGAGACTGTGCAGGTTGCCCACGTCGAACAGCTGCGCGACGCCATGGACGACAAACAGACCGTATGGGAAGCCGTTTCCGACGGCCAGGACATTCTCAATATTAACGGCTATGAGGTGCCGTCACGGGCCTATGTGGGGCGCTTCAACTTCAAGGGCAACGACCAGCAGAAACGCCTGGCCGACCTGTCCGGCGGTGAACGCGGACGCCTGCAGCTGGCTCAGACGCTCAAGCAGGGCGCCAACGTGCTGCTGCTTGACGAGCCCTCCAACGACCTGGACATCGAAACCCTGCGCGCACTGGAAGAAGCCCTGCTGGCCTTCCCCGGCTGCGCACTGGTGATCTCCCACGACCGCTGGTTCCTCGACCGTATCGCCACGCATATCCTGGCGTTTGAAGGCAACTCCCACGTGGAGTTCTTCGTCGGCAACTATGCTGAGTACGAGGCAGATCACAAAAAGCGTGTCGGCAACGACACCCCGCACCGCATGAAATACAAGCGTATTGACGCCTAAGCACCGGTCACCTCACGCGTAGCACATTCAACAAGGCCCTGCTTCTTCACAGAGCAGGGCCTTGTTGTGTTTTACTTACCCATCCAGGCATTTTCCAGGATCACCTCCCGATGTCGACTTCAGTACTGCGCCCGGCACAGCTATTGCGCAATTTCTACAACAGCATTGCCTATTTTCCGAGCCTGCTGGCCATGGCCTACGTATCGCTTGGTCTTGTCGCCTTACTGCCGCCACTGGACGATAACCAGTTACCGAGGCTGATCACCCAACTGAGTCTGGAGTCACCCGGCAACGCGCGCTCACTGCTGGCCGCGCTGCTTGGCGGCATGATTTCACTGATGGTATTCAGCTTTTCCATGGTGATGTCGGTGCTGTCACAGGCCGGCGGAAACTTCTCACAGAAACTGGTGTTTGGGTTGGTCTCGGAACGCGATCATCAGTGGGTGCTGGGCAATTACCTAGGCACCATCCTATACGTACTGATGCTGCTGATCGTGCCCAATGTGCACGAAGACCAGGAAACCTGGCGCTCAATAGCGATTTACCTGGCCTGTGCCATGGTCATTCACTGCCTGGCACTGTTCGTCTATTTCATCCACAACGTCTCGCGTTCGATCCAGATCGATACTGTGGCTCGCGACCTGCACATTGCGACCCGCAACTCCATGGAACACCAGCGTCAGAAAGAGTCCACCGAACAGTGGCGCTATCTGCCGACCCCAATTCCCATCACTGCCAACCGCTATGCGGTATATACCGATCAAGCCGGCTATCTACAGAGCGCCGATCTCACAGCACTGGCCACTCTTGCCGAGAGCTTGGATGGCGTAATTCATCTGCGCTTCCGTTTCGGTGAGCATGTGGTGGAGAACCAGCCTGCGATGATACTAGAGACACACCAAACCCCGGATGAGGCCTGGTGCAAAAGCGCACGCGATACCCTGGTGTATCTTGACGGAGAGTCGGTGGAGGAATGCTTTAGCCATGGCATGTCACAGCTGATGGAGGTGGCAATCAAGGCGCTATCACCGGGGATCAACGACCCCGGCACCGCTACCCTTTGCTTACACCGCATGACGGACCTGCTGTGCCGTTATCTGCAGTGGCAGCCGGCCAATACTCTGGTCGACAGTGAAGGACGCCGCCGGGTGAGCTGGCCAGTGGAACGCTTCGATAGCCTGCTGCACCGGCTGTTCGTGCCGATATTGATTTACGGAGAGCAGGACCAAGGCATCCAGCTGGAGCTGCTGAAGGCCGTCAAGACGCTATCGCTATTTGCTGAGAGTGCGAATCTTGACGCTCTGCAATCCATGGCGGAGCGCATTCTAGTCGTACTGGATGATATCTGTGAGCATTTTATGGACCGTCAGTTTGTCAACGAGCAGCTGAATGGCGGCGATCACTGCCTCGATTTACCCACGCTGTTGCCCGACCATGAAAACTGACACCTTAAAGCCTAACTAAGTCCTGAAGTGAGCCCTGATGCACGACGTCAGGGCCGCCTGCCGGTAACCAGCGACACCACGAACAAGATCAGGAACAACACAAACAGAACCTTGGCAATGGTGGCAGCAATTCCGGAGATAGCGCCAAAACCAAGCACCCCGGCAATGATAGCAATAACCAGAAATACTAATGCGTTACCTAGCATAACAATGCTCCTTTTTTGGAGAACTCACCCGCAGTTGCTAGCCAAGGACAGTAACCGAACCTAGCCATGAGCGGGTGTCGGTACTTGCAAGGTCAGTTGTAGCTGCACCTGTAAATCATTGTCAACTGTTTCAAAACCCCCTCAATAAAACTTAGGTTCGCCTTCAGGTCGTGTCTTGAAGCGGCGGTGCAGCCACAGGTACTGCTCGGGGTGTCGCCTTATGGCAGCCTCGATTACCGCATTGATACGCGCCGCATCGGCCACCTCATCACCGCTGGGAAAGTTGTCCAGCGGCGGCAGATATTCCAGCCGATAGGTTCGGTTGTCAGGATTGCGATGAAAGATCAGCGGCATGACCGGCGCACCGGTCATATGGGCAATCTTGGCCGTCAGCTTGATGGTTGCAGCTTCTACGCCAAAAAACGGCGCAAAAACGCTGGCCTCACGCCCGAAGTCCTGGTCTGGCGAATACCAAACGTGATTGCCTGACCTGATACGCCGCACCAGCCCGCGCAGGTCGTGGCGATCTATCGCGGCACCGAAAATATTGGAGCGTGCCCGAGTCATGAAATGTTCGAACAGGGCGTTGTCGTGAGGGCGATAGACGACATCAGCCGGAAAGAACAGCGAGTGCAGTGCACCGCCCAGATCAAGCGTCGAGAAATGGATACCGATGATCAACGCCCCTTTACCGGCAGCCTCAACACGCGCCATATGCTCCTGACCATCAAAGCTGACCCGGTGGCGCAGATGCTCGGGGTCACGACACCAGCCGGTGGCGGTTTCAAGAATTCCGATACCGTTGGCAATGAAAATGTCCTTGACCAGCTTACGCTGCTGCGCCGCGTCCAGCTCCGGGAAACACAGCCGGATGTTGGTTTCGGCGATATGCCGCCGCCGCTTGACGAAGCGCCATACGATCAGCCCAATGGCACGACCCACCCACAGCTTCAGCCGCCACGGCAACCAGGCAGCCACATACATGGCACCGATAGCCAACCAAGTGGACCAGTAACGCGGGTGCACAAAGCCGAGGGCAGTTTTTTGTGGACGGTACTCTGGAGCGTTCTTTTGCTGGCTCTTTCGCCGAGCCTGTTGCTTCGACATGGCGCTATCGTTCCCCGAATCAGACAAATCAGACGCTATGATAGCGCCTCGGGACTCTGGGCAGCACCCCGGTCAACAAGGTATAGCTGATGGTGTCGCAATACCCCGCCACTTCATCGATGCCTAGCAGCTCGCCGGTGGCGGCCCTGCCCCACAGCACGACTTCACTGCCGATATCGGCATCAGCAATATCAGTGATATCCACCACCAGCATGTCCATGGACACCTTGCCCGCGATGCTGGCACGCTGCCCATTGACCAGTACTGGCGTACCATCGACCGCATGGCGGTCGTAGCCATCACCGTAACCGCAGGCCACCACACCGACGCGTGATGGCCGAGTGGTGCGCCACCGGCCGCCGTAGCCTACCGCCTCACCCTCGCCCAGCTCACGTACCGCGATAATCTCGGAGCGCAGCGTCATCACTGGCTGCAGGCCAGCCCCCGGCGGTGTCACCTGCTCACGCGGCTCACTACCATAGAGCATGATGCCTGGCCGATTCCAACCGCCATGGCTTTCCGACCAGGCTAGCGTCGCTGGTGAGTTGGCCAAACAGGTCGGCGCGGCCAGCTCCTCGGCCAGCGTTGTCATCAGCGCCATCTGCCGACGGAAATAACGGTCGTCGACGGCATCGGCTGTGGCCAGGTGACTCATCAGGTGCAGATCGCACACCTGCTCTGGCGCCGCCTTCAGGCGCCCCCATATGGCGCTGACCTGCTCAGGGGCAAATCCCAGGCGGTGCATGCCAGTATCGACCTTGACCCATGCCGGAATCGGCTGAACGGGCTGATAGGCCAGCAACGCTTCCGCCTGCCACGTGCTATGCACAGCAACCCAGTAACCGCGCGAGTCAACACGCTCAAGCTCCTCGGCATCGAAAATGCCTTCCAGCAGCATGATGGGGCCCTTGATGCCTCCCTCACGGAGCCTGTCCGCCTCTTCGATACTGGCAACCGCAAAGGCTGGCACCAGCGCCTGCAGCGCGAGTGCGCACTCTACCAGGCCATGGCCATAGGCGTTGGCCTTGAGTACCGCCAAGGTCTTGCTTTGGGGCGCGAGATCGCGTGCCAGGCAGTAATTATGACGCAAGGCGTTCAGATCGATATCGGCATACAGGGGACGTGCCATGATTTTCTCCACACAATTTACATAACAAAAAGGGCGTCATTTCCGGAACAGCGTATTATTTTCCATCCGTGAGGCAATTTCATCGATGGAACCACTAAAAAATCCCGTTACAGCCTGTGTTTTTATTGTTCTACCGCCAAAGACAGGAATTGACGGTTTTTCAGCCTGCAATGGCTGGCATACAGATAACAAAAAGGCCGGAGCAAAGCCCGGCCCTTTCAGTCACTCAGCAAACAAAGCTGGCGCACTATTCAAGAATCGTATCGAAGTCCAGCCCTTTCCTGTCGAGTATCCGACGCAGTTTTTTGAGTGCTTCAACCTGTATCTGCCGCACCCTTTCCCGGGTCAAACCGATTTCTTCCCCGACGTGTTCCAGAGTTGAGACTTCATGGCCGCGCAGACCAAACCGGCGTACCACCACCTCGCACTGCTTTTCAGTTAGCTGTGAAAGCCACTGGTCCACATGCTGCCTAACATCACCATCAACCAGCACCGACTCCGGCCCTAACTCATTCTCATCAGCTAGAGTGTCAATCAGCGGCTTGTCGCTATCGCCCCCGACTGGCGTATCCACTGATGAAACGCGCTCATTGAGCCCGAGCATTTTCTTAACCGTTTCTACCGGTTTATCCAGGTGTTCGGCAATCTCCTCGGCAGTAGGCTCATGGTCGAGTTTCTGGGTCAGCTCACGCGCCGCACGCAAATAGATATTGAGTTCTTTGACCACATGAATCGGCAGACGAATCGTGCGGGTCTGATTCATCAGCGCCCGCTCAATAGTCTGACGAATCCACCAAGTGGCATAGGTCGAAAACCGGAAGCCACGTTCGGGGTCAAATTTTTCCACAGCACGGATCAGACCGAGATTCCCTTCTTCGATCAGATCAAGCAGAGTCAGACCACGGTTCAAGTAGCGCCGCGAGATCTTAACCACCAGCCGCAGGTTGGACTCAATCATCCTGGCCCGCCCCTGGGGGTCCCCTTTACGGGTCAAACGACCGAAGTACACTTCCTCTTCCGGAGTCAGCAGCGGGGAAAAACCTATTTCATTAAGGTATATCTGGGTCGCATCCAGGCTGTGACGATGTGTTACCTCTTCGCGACTCAGCGCCTTTTCAAAGGCAGCGCTTTCTTCCTGAGCGGCATCATCGTCAATCAAGATCTCGGCCGCAACCTCATCCTCCACGGACATTTCTTCATCAAATTCTTCTGAGTCCCTCGACGGTTCCCTGTCGTGTCGATCCTGTTTCACCATGGTCATTGGCTACTCCCTGATTGCACTCGCAATGCACCTGATGAAAGCACTACATTCAGGCTGCTGATTATTGTTGTATCACATCATCATGCTGGAACAGGATCAACGACCAGATCAAGACGCCAAGTCAACGGTCTGAATCAACGCTTGGGAAGATAGTCAAGCGGGTTCTGAGGTTGACCGTCCTTGCGAACTTCAAAATGCAACCTGACACTATCCGCTCCCGTATCACCCATGGTGGCGATTACATCACCAGTGTTTACCACGTCATTCTCCCTCACCTTGAGAGAGTCGTTGTGGGCATAGGCTGAAAGGTATTGATCGTTATGTTTCAGCAAAATAAGATTTCCATAACCACGCACACCGTCACCGGCATAAACAACGATGCCCGGGCCGGCTGCCCTAACAGACTGCCCCTTCTGACCTGCGATATCAATGCCGTCTGTCACGCTGCTGCCTTCACCAAACCCACCCGTCACATCGCCGTTAACCGGCCAGCTCCAGGGCACTTCAGCAACCGGCGTGTAGCTTTTCTGGCTAGCTTTAGACGCAGCGGCCTGTCTGCTCTGCTCGGCTTTTTCACGGGCTTCAGCGTCAGCCAGTTCTTTCGCTTCATTGGCTTCCCTGGCCTTTACCTCTGCGGCCTCTTTCGCTTGCTGGGCAGCCTGCTCGGCCTGTTTGCGCGCCTGCTCCTCAGCCTCGGCAGCCTTTTCAGCGGCCTCATTTACGCTAGCCGTAGCACTGGCAACGGTGTCTTTCGTATGCTGTTCTAGCTCGCGAGACTGCTCTGTCGCATTTTCTGTTAACGCGCCTGCCGCCGCCGATGCTTCCTGGCCAATCACCGGCCCGGGAGCAGCTGCTGGGCTACCACCTTCGTCAGGCAGCAGCCAGTCCAGCGAACCACTCTCTTTCGAGTCAGCGCCACGCGGTGCTGCTGCGACTGTGGTGCCATCACCCAATCCGGTGGCTACCACGGCTCCCGCACCGGTCCCAGCGG
>NZ_JBQDJZ010000089.1:0-10886 GCF_052095765.1 Halomonas sp. | reverse complement strand
CGTATCTTGCTGACATTCTCGCGGTGTGAAAGTTTTCATGCGTTCTCCCTGGGGGTCGCGCTGACAGGCCAGCGCCATCAGCCCCAACATGAGTGCCATGACCACCAGATCAAAGAAGCGGCTGTTCATCGCCGCCAGCAGCGTCGTCCACCCAGGGTTGTCAGCACTGAGAGTGTGGTTGAAAAACCAGAAAACACGGTCATCGATGTGAATCCATAGCGTAAAAGAGGGCATTGCCCAGCTAAAAATTATCGCTAGGCCCAGCGCAGTGAGCAGCAACGGACGACGCAAAGGCATGTTGGATCTCATCTTGTTGGCAGGGATAAGTAAGGGGGTTGCAAGTGGGCAGCAAGCCACAGGTGACATTCTTCATCGGTTTGTGACTGATGTCCATGACAACCCGAAAAACACCAAACTGAAAAACTGCTTGCCATGTGCTGGCTGAGTCCGTAATATCTGCACGCGTTCGCAAGGGTCGTTAGCTCAGTTGGTAGAGCAGTTGGCTTTTAACCAATTGGTCGCAGGTTCGAATCCTGCACGACCCACCAAGCGAACGGTTTACTTGGCCATAGAGGCCAATAGCAAGACCAGTGCAAGGCGACTGAGCCGCCAAGCACTCTGGGTCGTTAGCTCAGTTGGTAGAGCAGTTGGCTTTTAACCAATTGGTCGCAGGTTCGAATCCTGCACGACCCACCAGACAGTACGCCCCTGCCTACACCAAGGCAGGGGCGTTTTGCATTGTGGTTTCGCCCAGGATGTAGGAGAGGCGCTTGTGCCGCGAAACCGCATCAACCAGGCGCCTGACGGCGCCATCGCTGTCTGAAGACAGCTCCTTGAAAACCTGAAGGTTGCCCCTGCAATTCATTTAAAACAGTGGTTCGAGCAAATCATCCCGGTTCAGTCTAAAATGATGGTGGGTTGGGCATCGCGGAAGACGCATCGCCCAGCCCATCGGCTGTGCCACCCGGCGCGGAGCGCGTCGGCTGTGGCACTTGGCGAAATGCAGGGGGAGCCCCTGCCAGTCACAGTGGTAGACACGATGACAAACATGACCTCTGCCGAGCTGTATGAACAGCCGGCGATCAGTTATTGCCCGACCCGGCCTGCCACCGTAGATCAGGCCCGAGTTGAAGAGATCAAGCAGCTTCTCAAGGCTAACAACGCCGTACTGGTGGCGCACTATTACACCGACGATGCGATTCAGCAGCTAGCCGAAGATACCGGCGGCTGCGTGTCGGACTCCCTGGAAATGGCCCGCTTTGGTGCCCAGCATCCTGCCGATACTCTGGTTGTCGCGGGTGTTCGCTTCATGGGCGAAACCGCTAAGATACTGTCGCCGGAAAAGCGCGTGCTGATGCCCACTTTGGAAGCTACTTGTTCGCTGGATACTGGCTGCCCGCCGGAAGAGTTCAGCGCCTTCTGTGATGCCCATCCCGATCGGACCGTGGTGGTCTATGCCAACACTTCGGCGGCGGTCAAGGCCCGCGCCGACTGGGTGGTGACTTCCTCCATCGCGGTGGATGTGATCGAGCACCTGCAGGCCAAAGGTGAGAAAATCCTGTGGGCACCGGACAAACACCTGGGTGCCTATATCCAGCAGAAAACCGGTGCCGACATGCTGCTATGGGACGGCGCCTGCATTGTGCATGAGGAGTTCAAGGCCAAAGGCATTGAGGATCTCAAGAAATTGTATCCCGATGCCGCCGTGCTGGTGCATCCTGAGTCACCCGCCGCCGTAGTGGAACTGGCCGATGTGGCAGGTTCAACGTCGCAGCTGATCAAGGCTGCGAAACAGCTGTCCAACAAGCAACTGATCGTGGCTACCGATCGTGGCATCTTTTTCAAGATGCTACAGGCCGCACCGGACAAGGTTCTGTTCGAAGCACCCACCGCTGGAGACGGCGCCACCTGCAAGAGCTGTGCGCACTGCCCATGGATGGCCATGAATGCGCTGGACAACCTGGCTGCTGCGTTACGTCAGGGCAGCGGTGAAGTCAGGGTAGAGGAGTCGCTGCGTCAGGCCGCACTGAGGCCCCTGACGCGCATGCTGGAGTTCAATGCCTGACCAACGGCTAGCCAGGCAGCAGGGCAGGCGGCTAGCGGAACTCATCCATGGTTTCCCGGTAGCCAATAAACGCCTCGCGGCGTAGCTCGATGCGATTGGATGCATTCAGGTCGCCCTGTTGCCTGGCCACATCCTTGGCCACATCAAGCTGGTGGATAGCGCGGTCGATATTTCCCGTGAGCTGCTGCTGCTCGGCCCGCGCCAGATGCCCCCAGGCCTCCCGACCGCTGCGCCCAGCGGCCTCAGCCAGCAGCGCAAACACCTGGGGGTCTTCGGGTCGCTGACCAGCGAGGTCATTGAGTATCCGGTAGGCCTCATCAGGGTTGGTTTGCAGTAACGCCTCGCCTAACATCAGCTGAGTGGGCTGATAGCTCGGCATCAACCGCAGTTGCCTGCGCGCTCGGTCAATCGCATCATTGACACGCCCTGCCTTCAGCGCCACCTCAACTGCTGACGCCGGGAGCATGGCGAGGTCCGGATTGGCCCGTGCCAGGCTATCTAGTTGCCTGAGCGCGCTATCGGTGTGTTTTTTCTCAGCATCAATCAGTGCCGCCAAATAGCGCTGGGCCGCTGAGGGAGTCTTGCTGCGCTCTAGCCGGGTTGCGGCCTGGTTGGGGTCGCGATCGTGA
Organism: Halomonas sp.; assembly: GCF_052095765.1. Taxonomy (GTDB): domain Bacteria; phylum Pseudomonadota; class Gammaproteobacteria; order Pseudomonadales; family Halomonadaceae; genus Halomonas. The sequence continues at coordinate 8,192 of NZ_JBQDJZ010000089.1, read as the reverse complement.
ATCGCCAGCAGTGCTCGGGCGCGGGTCAGGTGGTAGGCCAAGTCTTCCGGGCGAGGGTTGGTGACCTTGATCTGGCTTGCGCGCGACTGAGCATCGCTGATACGCGACTCGGTTAGCGGGTGAGTGAGCAGAAACTCCGGCGGATTGCCGCCCTGCAATGCCAGCTGGCGCTGCATGGTGCGAAACAGATCAACCGTTGCCTGAGGGTCATAACCCGCACTCGCCATGGCCTGCAGACCGATACGGTCGGCTTCTTGCTCAAAGCGCCGTGAGTAAGCCAGCTGGTCCTGATACAGCGCCGCCTGGGAGCCTACCGCGGCCGCAAGGCCAACGTCGCCGCCACCACCGGCAGCAATCAGCATGCCAGTCAACATCGCCGCCATGGCCGGCAGCCGCATCTGCTCAGCGCGCGCCTTGCCACGGGCATAGTGGCTCTGGGAGAGGTGGCCAAGCTCATGGGCCAGCACCGACACCATGGCGGCTTCCTCTTCAGCAAAAGCAAATAGGCCGGCATTGATCCCGATCACGCCGCCAGGCACGGCAAACGCGTTCAGCCGATCGCTGGCCACTAGAGTTACTACAGTGTCGATGCCTGAAAGCTGGCTGTGCGGCAGCAGGCGCGCCACCAGCGTATTGACGTAGTCCTCACTGATCGGGTCTTCCCAGCCCGGCGCATGGGCACGGAACTGGCGCAACCAAGCGCGGCCGAGGCGCACTTCCTCACCGCTGATCGCCTGGGTATTCGTGCTAGTTAGGCTGGGTAGTGAAAGATCGAGGCTGGTTTGGCCCCAGACAGGCGTCAACGCAGAGGTGGTCAGCAGCAGGCTAAAAACCAGGGAAACAGACCAGCCAGGCAAAGAGTCGCGCAGCATTGATGGACCTCATCGGTGAGCATGACACAGACAACAGCGTCCCTTTGACATTGATTCGCTATAGAAAGTGCCTTTAAATACACAAGGTTGTTGTCGGGTAGCTAGGTTGCTGGATTAGCAAAAAGCGAACGGCAGCGACACCTCGCCAGTATTGTCCCGGGAGACTATATGACTGTGCAACCTGATGGCGTGCTCGACGCACGCGGTCTGGCATGCCCGCTGCCTTTATTGAAGGCCAAGCAGGCGCTGTCCCGGCTTTCGTCTGGCCAGCTGTTAGAAGTAATGGCCACCGATGCTGGAGCCTGGCGCGACTTCGAATCGTTTGTCGAACTCAGTACCCACGAGCTGGAGGCTCGTGAGGAGCGTAACGGCATCTATTATTTTTGGATACGCAAAGGAAAGGAGGTGGCGTCATGACACTGCGCTCGTTGTTTCGTGGCTGGATGGAGCAGTACTTCTCGGACGAAGAAGCAGTGATCATGCTGATCGTGCTGGTGCTAGGCTTCGCCGCCGTCATCCTGTTTGGAAAAATGCTGGCCCCTTTTTTTACCGCACTGATTATCGCCTTTCTGCTGCAAGGTGGAGTGAATTTCCTGACCCGTCACCGGGTGCCGCACCTGCTGGCAATCGCCCTGGTTTACCTGATATTTATCGGCACCCTGCTAGCAATAGCGCTTATCTTGATGCCGCTGATCTGGAGCCAGCTGGTCAACTTCGTGCATGAGCTGCCGCGTATGCTGGCCAGTGGCCGCGAAATGGTGGATGACCTTCAGGCGCTCTACCCGCAACTAATCACTCCAGACCAGATTCAGACCTGGATCAGCATGGCCAGCCGAGAGCTCAGCTTGCTTGGGCAGCATGCCGTCACCCTGTCATTGGCCTCGCTGGGCAACGTGATGGGGCTGATCATCTACCTGGTGCTAGTGCCTATCCTTGTGCTTTTCATGCTCAAGGACAGTAGTCAGCTGGTGAGCTTTGCCGTATCGCTGCTGCCCCGCCAGCGCGACCTAATGAGTAGGGTGTGGCGAGAGATGGACAACAAAATAGCTAACTACGTGCGCGGTAAGTTCATTGAAATCATCATCGTCGCCACCGTTACCTTCTTCATCTTCACCTTTATCGGGCTGCGGTATTCTGCATTGCTCGCCGTGCTGGTCGGAGTTTCCACCCTAGTACCCTTTATCGGCGCCGCGGTTGCCACCTTGCCGGTCATGGCAGTTGCCGGCTTCCAATTTGGCCTGGGTGACCAGTTCTTCTACGTTCTCATTGCCTATGCCATTATCCAGGCCATCGACGGCAATGTCCTTGTTCCATTGCTGTTTTCCGAAGCGGTTAATCTACACCCCGTCTCCATCATCCTCGCTGTACTGTTCTTCGGCGGCATTTGGGGGTTCTGGGGCGTATTTTTCGCCATTCCCCTGGCAACACTCATGAAAGCCCTGCTCTACGCCTGGCCGCGTGGAATCGAACAGCGTCGAGAAGAAACCGAAGCCGTATCAGGCGCCTGACGGCGCCATCGGTGTCTGAAAACAGCTCCTACGAAAACCTGAATGTGCCGCTGGACAGGGGTTGGTGGGGAAACCTGAATGTGCCGCTGAGCAGGTCTTCGTAGGAGGCATGTTTACATGCCGAAACCGCCGCGCAGCGGCGGCGGGGTGGGTGCATTAAAACATGGGAAGTTGCCAGATATAGCAATCTGCTATACTCTTTCTGTGTCGAGACAGGGAAATGTCCATGCACATCGTCACACAAAAACGCATCTGGAAAGCCATGGCGAAGTGGCCGCAGTCTGCAAGTGCTTTGGAAGCATGGTATCGGCTGATGAAGGTCGCCGAGCCCAAAGACTTCGCTGCGATGAAGGGCATTTTTCCGGCCACCGATAAGGTTGGCAGTCATCATGTTTTCGATATCGGCGGCAACAAGATCAGGCTGATTGCCATCGTGCACTACCGGGCTAAGCGAGTTTTTATCCGCGACATTCTTGATCATGACGAATATGACAAAGCCAAATGGAAGGAGTGACCCATGAACGCCATGCTTGATCAGGCAGCCATTCACTGGGCGTACATTGAACCGCTGCTTTCAGAACCCCAAAACGAAGAAGACTACGACGCCAAGGTGGCTGCTCTGGATGAGTTGCTCGACATGATGGGTGATGATGAAGACCATCCGTTGGCGAGTCTTGCTGTTTGCCTTGGAGATGTCATTGAAGCCTATGACGAGAACCATCGGCCCATTTCCAAAGCGCCTGGTGCAGAGGTGCTGCGCTACCTCATGGCTGAACATCGTGTCTTACAAAGCGAGCTTCCAGAAGTAGGTGCCCAGTCTGTGGTATCAGCAATCCTCTCGGGCAAGCGCCAACTGAACTGGCGCCAAGTGTGTGAATTGGCTGAGCGTTTTGGAGTGCCTACCGATGTGTTCCAGATCCAGGCAGGGGGTAGATAGAACAGAGCTCTAACCCCAGGCGCCTGACAGCGGCACCGGTTTTCGTAGAAGCCTTGTTCACAGGGCGAAACCGCCGCGCAGCGGCGGTGGGGTGGGTTCATTGCGAACGGTGCAGCTCTTGCGCTGCGTTGAGCACTTCTTCAACGTGGCCTTTGACCTTCACGCCACGCCATTCCTTGGCCAGTTTGCCCTGGCTGTCAATCAGGAAGGTGCTGCGTTCGATGCCGAGGTGCTCCTTGCCATACATCTTCTTGAGCTTGATGACGTCAAACAGCTGGCACAGAGTTTCGTCCTTGTCGGAAACCAGTGGGAAGTTGAACTCCTGCTTGGCTTTAAAATTTTCCTGGGCGCGGATGCCGTCGCGGGAGACGCCGATAATCAGGGTGTTGGCGGCGTCGAAGTCGGCTTTGTGGTCGCGGAAGTCGCCGCCTTCGGTGGTGCAACCCGGGGTGCTGGCTTTGGGGTAGAAGTAGATCACTACCTGCTGGCCGTGCAGCGCTGACAGCGTCAGTTGTGTATCACCGGTGGCGGTTGCGGTAAAATCCGGCACGGCGTGACCCAGTTTTACAGACATGGAAATTCCTCATGTTTAGCCCAGTGTAGGTGGGGTAATGTTGCCGCTGGGCGGTAGTGAATAGGTACTTGATTACACGCAAGCTAGGACAAACTGTAAAGTCCTTGCTGTACAGTCCCTCTGGTGCTGAGTAACATTCGACATTTGGTATTGTAACGCGGGCGGGGCACCGCTGCGGCGGCTCAAACTGGCAGCGGCCGGTAGCGAGAGGAGAAAAGTAGCATGGTCACAGGCAGTATTGTCGCACTGGCGACTCCAATGAAGGTCAACGGTGATATTGACTGGGAGACACTGCGTCGCCTGGTCAATTTTCATCTCGACAACGGCACCGATGCCATTGTCGCCGCCGGTACCACCGGCGAGCCGACCACCATGTCGTTTGCCGAACACTTTGATGTGATTCGCAGCGTGGTGGAAGAGGTTGACGGTCGCATCCCGGTCATTGCCGGCACCGGCTCCAACAACACCCGCGAGGCGGTTGAGCTAACGCGCTACGCCACCGAAGTGGGGGCCGAGTACTGCCTTACTGTGGCGCCGTACTACAATCGGCCCACTCAGGAAGGCTTGTTCCAGCACTTCAAGGCCATCGCAGAGAGCAGCGACCTTCCGGTCATCATCTATAATGTGCCGGGCCGCACCTGCTCAGACATCTACAACGAAACCGTGTTGCGGCTGGCCGAGGTAGACAACATCATTGGCCTCAAGGACGCCACCGGCAACTTAGAGCGTGGCGAAGATCTGATCAGCCAGCTCAAGGGCAGCGGCTTCATGCTGTATTCCGGCGACGACGGCACTGCCTGTGACTTCATCCTGATGGGCGGGCACGGCAATATTTCGGTCACTGCCAATGTGGCGCCGCGCGCTATGCGCGACCTGTGCCACGCCGCCATGGCCGGTGATGCCGACAAGGCCCATCAGATCAACACTCGGCTGATGCCGCTGCATACTAACCTAGGCGTTGAGGCTAACCCGATTCCGGTAAAGTGGAGCCTCAACCGTATGGGGCTGATTGAGCCCGGTATCCGGTTGCCGCTGACTTGGCTTTCCGAGAGATACCACTCCACCGTCAGCGAGGCACTTCAGCTGGCCGGTGTGATCGACGACTGATAGCAGGGCGTTGTAGAGTCCGGTCTGTAAAGCGGGCCGTTAAACGGGTCTTTAACACGGGCTTTCTAAAAAATAATGCAAGGTGGATGCATGAGTTCTGCGCTGAAATGGATGCCGCTAGTGGCTGCCCTGGCCTTAGCCGGTTGTGCCCGTGAAGGGTATTTTGATGACCGAGAAACTGACTACGCCGATGCCAAGCTGAGTAAGCCGCTGGTGCTGCCAGAAACCCGCAATCAGCAGCGTTTTGGCAACCGCATGGCGGTGCCCGAGAGTGCAGGCAGCTTTGCTTCCGTCGATTCGGACTTTCGCTTGTCGCCGCCGCGTGCACTGGGCGTTGGCAGCTCGATGAAGCCGGGCAGCGTAGCGCGCCGTCAGGCCGGCGATACGCGCTGGCTGGTCGTCGGTGCCGAGCCGGCTGCCGTATGGGGTCAGATGGAGGGCTTTATACGTCAACAAGGCCTGAGCATTCAGCGCCAGGAGCCCTCCCAGGGCTTGCTGGTTACCAATGCCGGCGACATCAGCTTGCAACCTGGCCTGCATGCCGGCATCAGTGAAGTACGTTGCGAGCGCAACGGCACTACCCAGGGAGACTGCCTGCAGGCGCTTGAGCGTTACTTCGAGTCCACAACGGCTGTTTCCAGCGCTTCCTCGCTGGTGGTGCAGCGTCCCGCAGAGCAGCGTGTGCGTCCGCTGCTGGAAAAAGAAAATGGCCAGTGGCTGCTCAAGCTGCCGTTTTCCATCCAACGCGTGTATGCCGAGCTCAATCACCAGCTGGAGGCCGACTTCATCGTCGAAGGTGAGCGTCAGCTGCTGGAAACCTCACCCCAGCGCCACGACTTCCTGATCGACTACATGGTGATGTCGGAGCGCGACCGCAACATGCTAGAAATCATCATCAGCCCCGATGTACGGCAGATGTCGCAGACGTTGCGTCTTGATCTCGAAGCCACCGGGCCCAACAGCAGTGTGTTGACCGTCAGCAACGAGAGCGAGCGAGAGTTCAGCGAGAGTGATGCGCACGAGGTGCTGGAGCGGGTGGCGGACCTGTTGCGCTGATGACCGCATTGGCCACACCGGTTCATGCGGCAGAGCAGCTGTTCTGTCAGGTGGGTGGCGGGCTGGCCGACGGTCGGCTGTTCTTCGCCTCGCTAGGCAGTGGTAGCCAGGGTAACGCAACTCTGGTCAGCGATGGCATCACCCGCTTGTTGGCTGACTGCGGCTTTACCCTGAAAGACACTGAGCAGCGGTTGTCCTGGCTGGGCGTGTCGGCCAGCCAGCTCGACGCCATTTTGGTGACCCACGAGCATGGCGATCACGTCAGCGGCGTCGGCCCGTTGGCCCGACGCTACAAGCTACCGGTATATCTCACCCCGGGCACTTGGCGCGCGGGCCGACTCGGGCGTATCGCGCCGCAGCAACTGTGCTGGATCACCCCCCAGCAGCGCTTTACCATCAATAGTCTCAGCATCGACCCGGTCACCGTGCCCCACGACGCCCGCGAGCCGGTGCAGTTCTGCTTCTCCGCCGACGATTGTCGACTTGGCCTGCTGACCGATTTGGGCCATCCAAGTGCTCATGTCATCGAGGCCTTTCGCGGCTGCGATGCGCTCTTTCTTGAGTGCAACCACGACGAACGCCTACTTCAGACCGGCCCCTATCCGGCAAACCTCAAACGCCGTGTTGGCGGGCGCTGGGGTCATCTAGCCAACCGCCAGGCCGCTGAGCTGCTTCAGCAGCTGGGGCTCGACCGCCTACAAACCATTGTCTGCTCGCATTTGTCTGAGCAAAATAACCGCCCCGAGCTGGCATTAGAGGCCCTGTGCCCGCTGCTCGACGGTGACGAATCGCGCCTGACCATCGCCGCCCAGCACCAGGGGCAAGGCTGGCAAGCCATCCGCTGACTTTCTGTAAAGTGCATCTGCGAACAGCAACTCGACCAACCATTTCCCTCCCCATGGAGACACCCATGCAAAAGCGCCAGGAACTCTACGCCGGCAAAGCCAAGTCAGTTCATACCACCGATGACCCGGACCGCCTGGTCCTGACCTTCCGCGACGACACCAGTGCCTTCGATGGCGAGCGCATGGAGTCGTTGGCGCGGAAGGGAATGGTCAACAACCGCTTCAACGCCTTCGTCATGGGGAAGCTGGAAGAGGCCGGCATTCCCACCCACTTTGATGCGCTGCTGTCGGACACCGAGAGCCTGGTCAAGAAGCTCGACATGATTCCCGTCGAGTGCGTGGTGCGCAATATTGCTGCAGGCAGCCTGGTCAAGCGGCTTGGCGTGGAAGAAGGGCAGTTGCTGGCGCCCCCCACCTTTGAGCTGTTCCTGAAAAATGACGCCTTGCATGACCCGCTGATCAACGAATCGTTGGCTGAAACCTTTGGCTGGGCCACGCCACAGCAGTTGGCAGAAATGAAAGCTCTAACCTTCCGCGTGAACGACGTGCTCAAGGCGCTGTTTGCCGAAGGCGACCTGTTGCTGGTGGACTACAAGCTGGAGTTCGGGGTGTACAAGGGTAATATTGTGCTCGGCGATGAATTTTCTCCCGACGGCTGCCGCCTGTGGGATGCCAACACCCGAGAAAAGCTTGACAAGGACCGTTTCCGTCAGGATCTAGGTGGTGTGATAGAAGCCTATGAAGAAGTGGGGCGTCGAATTGGTGCGCCCTTGGCTTGAGCGCGGAGTGCCTCGAAAACAGCTAGCCAAGGCCTAGGGCACAACGAGATCAGTACAGTTGGCAGTTAATATTAAAAACCGTATCCTCATGGTAGTGGTGGGGTTTATCTTGTCGAAATGCAAGCATGCTTTTTGCAGCAGGACGCAGGATGGCATGATGCCATGCACGGTGAGGAGTCATAATGCGCATAGCAGTACTGGACGACGACAGCATCTCGCTTGAGCAGATGCGTCAGGCGCTATCTGAAAGTACGAAAGAGCTACCGGACCTGGTTGATATCCAGGTATTTCAGACCGCCGACGACCTGATTCGGGCGCTCAAGCGCGACACCTATAAGCTGGTGCTGCTTGACTGGGAAATGCCCGACACTTCTGGCATCGTGCTGCTTGAATGGATTCGCGGCTATTTCGAGGTGCCGCCCGCAGTCATCATGGTCACCAATCGTAGCGCCGAAGAAGATGTTGTTGAGGCGCTCAGCAAAGGCGCCGACGACTTCGTCACCAAGCCATTTCG
>NZ_JBQDJZ010000088.1:6354-10924 GCF_052095765.1 Halomonas sp. | reverse complement strand
CTCGACGGCTACGGGTCTGAGCGCACGATAAATTTTGAATAGCCACTTACCTGAGAAGCGATGGCAGAGTGTTCTAAGGCAGTCCGCTAAGGCCCCTGGCATGATAAACTACCTCCATTATGGTACCGGTAAAATAAATTACTAAGCCACACCGTCAGTCTGCGGTAGGGCAGCACTCCGCTGATAGGGAAAGTGGTTCGCTGTTCTGAAGTCAGGCCAGCAAAAGAACGGAGAGTTGGATGTCAAATGATGTAGGGGTGCGTTTGCGAGCACTGAGAACGTTAAAAGGGATTTCCCAACGCGAGTTGGCCAAGAGGTGCGGAGTTACTCACTCGAGCTTATCGCTGATTGAGCAAGGGAAAGTTAGTCCATCAGTGAGCTCATTAAAGAAAATTCTTGATGCTATTCCCATTAGCGTGGGTGATTTCTTTACCCTTGAGTTTGATAGCAATGGCCAACAGACTTTTTACTCGCCTGAAGAGCTTGTCGACATGGGTTCGGGGGATGTCATCTTCAAGCTGGTGGGTGCCGAGCGCCGCGATCGCGCACTCAGCTTCATGATCGAAACGTACCCTGCAGGTACTGATACCGGACGTGAGATGATCGTTCACCAAGGTGAGGAAGCCGGATTCGTGCTGGAAGGGGAGATTGAAATTACCATTGGTGCTGAAACCCGGGTGCTGGCCGCCGGTGAGGCCTATTATTACAACACTAACGTGCCGCATCGTTTCCGCAATATCGGCGACACAACCTGCCGTGTGGTCAGCTGCACTACTCCGGCGCGGGCTTTCTAAAGTCGGAGTATCTGGATATATAAAATAATTGAAGCACACTGGACTGCCCCGTAAAGTAGCAGGGGCAGTGTTGTCTCGCCTGTTCAATATGCTATTACAGATTCCTTGATGCGTTTACCACCGGCTTGCGCAATATGTGCTCTCAGCAGGTTGGACGAGATAGTCAATGGCTGAGGTGCAACGCCTCGGGTTTTTGAAAGATCAGGCCATCGTGAAACCCAGCGCCAGAAAGCCCAAGGTGGTGATACCAGCTCCCAGCAGTACATAAGGGAACTGGGTAAGAGCATGTTGTATCGGTTGGCACCCACTCCCTTGGGCTGAGAGGACTGAGGAGTCGGAGAAAAAGCAGGCGTGGCTACCGAAGCTCGAAGCGGAAAGTAATGCTCCGATAATCAAGGGCATGGATGCATCCATATGCTGTGCAATTGGGATCACGATAGGAATCGAAATCACGAACACGCCCCAGGAAGAGCCAGTACCGAAAACGACGACAGCCATGGACAGGAAGACGATGGCTGGTAGCAAGGCGACCGTCATATAGGGGGTCAGGGAGTCAATCAAGAAGGTGGTCATGCCTAGCTGATCATTGATTTCGCGTAGCACAAAGCCCACTGCAACGATAGCCAGTGGGAGCATCATGGTACGGAAGCCGTCCATGATGGCGTCCATCAGAGTGCTGAAGGTGGCTAGACGCTGGATCAGGTAGAGCAGGATGGTAAACAGGGTCGCTACAATCACGCCCTTGAGTAGGTCTATCTCGTACCAGGCGCTGGCACCGATTAGCACTGCCATCGGTACTAGGAAGTTGAGGACCCCGACCCATGGGCGAGTCCGGGGGGCGTCATCGGCAACCAGCTCCACATCGGGCGCGTTATCGGGAATGGGTTGGCCGGCTTTGGCGCGGGCCTCGGCAGCCTTCATCGGTCCAAAGTCCGGCATAATACCGCTGGCCATCAACAGCACGAGTCCGATGGCCACCCAGCCATAGAGCATAAAGGGAATCGACTGGATATACAGCGACATGCCTGCGCCTTCGGTAGCGCCGTTAGTCTGAAGCAGCTCGGAGAAATAGACCGCCCAGGTCGAAATCGGGACCAGGATGCAGATGGGGGCGGCTGTGGAGTCTACAATGTAGGCGAGTTTTTCACGGGACACTCCGAAGCGATCAGTGAGGCGTTTCATGGCTGCGGGTGTGGCTAGAGCATTGAGGTAGTCGTCGATAAAGATCATGACCCCAAGACCCGCGGTGCTGAGCATCGCTTGACGGCGCGTCTTGACCATGCGGGTGACAAAGTGACTGAAGCTCAGGGTGCAGCCGGATTTTTCCAGCATACCGATGAAACCACCCATCAGGCCGCACACCAGAATCAGCCAGGCGATGGTTTCATCCATCATTACCGTCAGCGAAATATCGGCGAGCTCGCCGATGAAGTCATCTGGCTGCAGCATGATTAGCCCGGAAAGCGCGCCGATGGCCAGTGCTTCCAGGGTGCGATGGGTAGCGATGGCCACCACCAGTACGATTAACGAAGGTATTATGCTGATCCAGCCAAACTCAGTGGAGGCCTCATGGGTGAGAGTCAGGCTGACCACCACGGCCAGTATGCCGCTCACCAGCAATAGCGTTTTGCCCTTGCCTCGCTGGTCAGGGTAAGAGGGGGCAAAGGCGTGGGTCGTATGGCTCATGGTTGACCTCCAGCAGATGCAGGCCGAAGACGAGAGCCGGTTGCGAAGGATGAGGCAGGGGCTGTTGTGATTATCATCCTGTTGTCCTTTGGTTCTGAAAATAGTAGATGAGCGACTTGTGTATATTGAAAAAATCGATGACTCAGACGTGGCGGAGGTACCAGTCATACTCGAGTTGGCTGACTTCCTGCATGGCCAGGTCACGTTCGGCCCGGCGGTTAGCAATGAAAACGTGCAGGAAGTCCTCGCCTAGCGCCTCGGTTAGCGGTTGGCTTTCTTCGAGTAGGTTCAGCGCTTGAGTCCAGCTATTGGCCAGGCTCGGCTCATGCTGGTCGTAGGCATTGCCGGTGATTGGCGCATCGGGCGTCAGCTCCTGGCTCAGGCCGTGGTCGATTGAGGCTAGTAGGGTGGCAAGCAGCAGGTAGGGATTGACGTCGGCGCCGGCAACGCGGTGTTCAATACGGCGCGCCGCGTTAGGGCCGGAGGGAATGCGAATTGCCACTGAGCGGTTGTCGAAGCCCCAGTTGGGACTCATCGGCACATAGAGCCCCGGCTGGAAGCGGCGATAGGAGTTCAGGTTCGGGGCAAACAGTGCCATGGAGGCGGGCATCAAATCGAGCAGTCCGGCGACCGCTTGCTTCAGGGTTTCAGTACCCAGCACATCGCCATCATCGGAGGCCAATACATTGTTGCCGCTGTCGTCAACCAGGCTGATGTGTACATGGGTACCGTTGCCTGCTTCATTGCCATAGGGTTTGGCCATGAAGGTGGCTTCGAAGCCATGCGTGAGTGCCACACCCTTGATAAGACGCTTGAGAAGTACGGCGCTGTCGCAGGCCGCCAGGACATCATCACAGTGAATTAGGTTGATCTCAAACTGACCGGGTGCACACTCCTTGAGTGTGGTATCCAGCGGCAGGTTCTGGGTCTGTGCTGCTTGCTGGATGTCCTCCAGAAAGTCGGCGTACTCATCCAGCTCGTTGATCGAAAACAGCTGGCTCTGGGTAGCTCGTTCACCGCTGGACGGTGAGCAGGGCGGCTGAATTATGCCCTTTTCGTTGCGTTGGCGATCGACCAGGTAAAACTCCAGCTCCAATGCCACCACTGGTGTCAGGCCACGCATGCTCATGCGCTTGAGCATGCGCGCAAGCACCTGACGCGGGTCGGCAAAGAAGGGGCTACCGTCGCTGTCTTCCATGCTCATCAGTAGCTGAGCGTGCTCGCCGTTACGTAGCCAGGGCGTGGGCATCAGGGACCCGGGAATAGCCCGGCAGACCCGATCACCATCGCCGCTGTCGAGGCCCAGACCGGTTTCTTCGACAGTGTTACCAAGGGTGTCGAGGGCGAATACCGATGCCGGCAGATTGATTCCCTCGAGCCAAGCTTTCGCAAGGTTTCCTCTCGGGATGCGTTTGCCGCGTACTACGCCGTTAAGGTCGCTGATTAGCAGATCAATACTGGAAACATCAGGATACAGCTGCAGAAAGTCGTTTACTTCGCTGGCATTGAGTGAGGGCATGTTGGCACCTGTACGCTGTGATCGTTGGTTGATGGTGCCATTTTTTAGGTCATTACTTACTTTTGTCAAATTTATAATGTCATATCTTGTCAGTCTTTAGTCGATGAAATATTTGTTTTTCTCTGGTTTTTTGTTTATTAACAATGTCTTAGTGCTGATAATCTGGCTGGTTTCTCTTTGTCTCTTGTGTTGATAAAATGACAACAGTGCGCTATTTCTAAAGAAATGCTTACCTGGTCCCTTACACAACCAACTAGAGGTCACGTGATGACTTTGCAAAAGCACCCCTATGCCGGCGATGGCAGCCATACCACAAGCTATTACGCTGCCTCCGCCAACCCCGCGTCGCAGCGGCCGGAACTGATCGGTGATCACCAGATCGATGTGTGTGTCGTTGGTGCCGGTTACAGCGGACTCTCGACCGGTCTGCACCTTGCAGAAAAAGGCTACAAGGTAGCCATCATTGAGGGTGCACGGGTCGGCTGGGGTGCCTCGGGGCGCAACGGTGGGCAGATTGTCAACGGGTTGAATGCCAGCCTGCAGACGATCAAGAAACGCTATGGACAGGATA
>NZ_JBQDJZ010000088.1:0-6344 GCF_052095765.1 Halomonas sp. | reverse complement strand
CACCTTTGTTGCCGGGCTCGTGCAGGAAGGCGGGGAGATCATCCGCGAGCGGATCAGCACCTACGACATCAAGTGCGACCTGAAGGAAAAGAATATCTTTACCGGCCTCACCGGGGCCCATGTGAAAGAGCTGGAAGAGCGGATGAACCTGTGGGCCGGTTACGGTATCAAGAACCAGGAGATGCTGGATAAGGATCAACTGCGCGAGCATGTGAACTCTGATATCTATGCCGGAGGGCTGATAGATCACTCCGGTGGTCACATGCACCCCTTGAACCTGGCCCTCGGCGAGGCGGCGGCGTTTGAGCAGAATGGCGGCTTGATCTTTGAGATGTCGCCTGTGGTTGACGTCGATCATGCGGCGCCGCAGCCCGTGGTCAGGACGGCTAGGGGGTCGATAACGTGCAAGACGCTGGTTCTGTGCGGCAACGCCTATCTGGGGCACGTGGTGCCGACGCTGACTTCGAGGGTCATGCCGGTGTCAACGCAGGTGATGGCGACCGAGCCTCTGAGTGAAGAGCAGGCGCACGACTTGTTGCCAACAGATGTGTGCGTCGAAGATATCCGCTATATCCTCGATTACTACCGCCTATCTGGCGACAAGCGTATGTTGTTCGGCGGCGGCACCGTCTATGGCGGCGCAGATCCCAGCGATATCAAGGCCAAGCTGCAGCGCAATATGGATAAGGTGTTTCCGCAGCTCAAAGGGGTCAAGATCGACTACGCCTGGAGTGGCAATTTCGCCCTTTCGTTCAGCCGCGTTCCACAGATGGGCCGCATCGGCGACAACACTTATTTTGCCCATGGTTATAGCGGGCATGGCGTTACAGGATCCCACACCTTTGGTCGTATTCTGTCCGAGGCGATCGACGGCGACCTGACCCGGTTTGATGTCTTCGCCAAGGTGCCGTGGCTCCCATTCCCCGGAGGGCGCATGCTGCGTGTTCCTTATTCGGTAGTGGGCTCCTGGTGGTATGGGCTGCGCGACAAGCTTGGCGTATAGCTCAATAATTCAAAGCATCAATATATTTCCAAGCATGAGTGGTGCCTCATTGAAAAAGATGGTCGATGAGGCTTCCAGCATTTGCTGTGGCTAGTTATATAAAATTATTTGCATGTTACAAGGAGACTCCTATGCAGAATCGCCCTCTGGTAGCTGTTATCGCCTGTCGCCGTGACGTCGAGGGCCATCCTGCCCACATGGTGACCGACAAGTACCTGACCGCTTTGCGCACCTATGGGCTGGATCCGGTGGTGCTGCCGGTATGGGAGGATGTCGACGCCGAGTATGCCAAGCGGCTGCTCTCGCGTTTTGATGGTTTGCTGCTGACCGGCAGCCATACCAACGTGGAGCCTGGGCGTTATGGTGCTGAGCGCGCACCGGAAAATACACGTGACGACCTGCACCGGGACGCCGCTGCCTTGAGCTGGTTGCCAGAAAGTCTGGCGCTTGGCATGCCGTTGCTGTGTATCTGTAGGGGCTTTCAGGAGCTCAACGTGGCCTTCGGCGGCACCCTGCATCAGGCGGTGCAGAACCAGCCCGGCAAGCTCGACCACCGCGAGCCTCAGGGTGTGGAAGCTCAGCAGCAGTATGCGCCGGCTCATGCGCTGACGATTGAGCCGGGCGGTGTGCTTGCGGGTCTTTACCCTGAACTTCACTCAACAGTGAACTCGCTTCATCAGCAGGGAATCGACCGGCTTGGCGATGGCCTGGTCGTTGAAGGGCTGGCGCCAGATGGCTTGATTGAGGCCATCTCGGTCAGCGGTGCCGAAGCATTTGCGCTGGGCGTGCAGTGGCATCCAGAGTGGCAGCCCACCGAGCACCCTTTGTACGACGCTATCTTCAAGGGCTTCGCCGAGGCCTGTTCAAAGGCTTGATAGCCTGTTCGAGAGGTTGCTTTTCAGCGATAGCTCAACACGACAGTTCAAAGCGAGAGTACGAACAGAGCCCGCGGTGAAAGCCGCGGGCTCTGTTGTAATAAGGCAAGAGTCTTGGGGCGATTATGACGACACAGTTAGATTGAATCTTCTACCGCAGTTTGTTCGGTTGCAGGTTGGCTTTCGGGACGTTTACCGATCAGTATCAGGGTGCCGAAGAGAACGATGGCGCCGGCTGACAGCCCTAGCCACCAGCTGAATCCATAGCCTACGCTCAAGGTCCCGAATATCACTGAGACCGTCCCCACCAGCATCGCGTAGGGTAGCTGGGTGCGCACATGCTCAACCAGATCGCAGCCGCTGGCCATGGCGGAGAGTAGGGTGGTATCGGCCAGTGGTGAGCAGTGATCGCCCCATACCGCGCCCGCCAATACCGATGCGACTGACGCATAGAGAATCGACATGCCATCTGGTGTGTTGCTCATGCCGTTCTGTTCCAGTACCGCCCAGGCCAGCGGAATCACTAGCGGTATCATGATGCCCATTACCCCCCAGGAAGAGCCGGTGGCGAAGGCGGTGAACCCTGCCAGAATGAAGATTGCAGTCGGTAGCCATGCTGGACTGAGGCTTTCACCCAGTGCCGCAACCAGAAAGTCGCTGGTTTGCAAGGTTTCGTTCACGTTTGCTAATGCCCAGGCCATCATCAGGATGGTGATCGGGAAAAGCATGGATTTAACGCCTTCAAACCAGTAGTGGGCTGTTTCGGTCATGCTCATCAGCCGTTGAGCCTGGGTCATCACCATGGCTGCGACACAAGCGGCCAGCGAGCCCCACATCATCGAACTGAAGGAGTCACCTTCACCGAAGATGTCCTTCAGGCTGTGCTCGCCTGGTCCGAGTGCCGCAACCCCGGTCGCATAAATGCCGCCTAGCGTAATGCCTGCCAGAATCAACATCGGCACGATAGCATTCAAGGCACGAACGGGAACGCCTGGTTTGGTGGTGATTTCTGCTTCTTCGACCATGGCTTCGCGGCTGCTGAGTGTGGTGCGTTTGCCACCTGCAGCGACTGCCCGGCGTTCTGCGGTGAGCATTGGGCCGAAATCCCGGCCCAGCCAGGTGGTCATGAATACAAAAATCAGAGCAAGAATTGGGTAGGCATTGTAGGGGATGGCGTTGACGAAAACTGAGTAGGCGGATTCATTCCAGTCAGCGATGTTGCTCATTGCTTCACTGATCAGTCCCACCTGGAAGCCGATCCAAGTACTTATCAGCATGATCGACGATACCGGCGCTGCGGTACTGTCAATGATGTAAGCAAGCTTGGCGCGAGAGACAGCCATCTTGTCGGTAATTGCACGCATAGTATTACCGACGATCAGTGCGTTGGCGTAGTCGTCGAAAAAGATGGCAATACCTAGCAGGAAGGTTGATGTCTGGGCCTGGCGGCGCCCGCGAATCACGCGGGAAATGCGCTGTGCGATGCCTTGGGTACCACCGTTACGTGACACGATGCCGACCATGCCGCCGATCAGCAGGCAGAACAGTACGATGGACATATGCTCACTGTCACTGGCGGCTTGTAGCACGTGCACGTTAACCGAGTCACCAAAGGCTCTGGCCAGGGCAGAAAAACTCATGCCATGCCAGATCCAGCCGCCTAGGAGGATGCCGACGAACAGGGCCATTAGCACTTGGCGAAAGACTAGGGCAAGAACGATGGCGACCAGCGCAGGTAGTAGTGATAGCCAGGCGAAAATCGCCCTGACATCCAGGTTTGCTAATGGTGTGCCGTCAGAATTGACAAGCGTCAATGTGGCGCTAGCGTCCTCGACCTGTATGCCCTCTATGACTCCGCCACCTTGATCGTCGAGGCTCACGTTCAGGCGCTGATCACCAATGATAGCAGTGTAAGGGCCGTCTCCTGGCAGTTCCTGAACATTGATACTGAAGGGTAGCCCGCGCAGGATCACGTCGGGGGCTTCCAGTTGTGTGGCCGTTTGGGGCTGGGCGCCGGCGGACAGTGCGATCAGTAGTAAGGCGAGCAGCAGCACGGTACGCCCTAAGGTGTGACTTTTCATTGTTATTTCTAGCCTCCCAGTCTGGTAGCGCCAGAAGTGGCGCAGGCAATGGTGGGTGTGAGCTGTTGTTGTTGAAGCAACAATGTGGGGCTTGCAATGTCTGTTAGTCAAGGCGCTTACCGCGAATAGATACTGACGTCGATAAGATTATATTTAAAATAACCTTTGTTATCAGTATTTTATTGTTTTTTAAAAAATAATTGAAAAATTACTGGCAACGCGAAGTCAAGATGGATATGTTGAGGAAACAATAACGTGCGCTGCTTTTTTGGAGGGCGTCTGATAGCCTATCAAGATACCGCCCGCTTAATAGCTGCTCGACCGCGAGCATCCGGGCGTGAATGTACCGCCGCGCTGGAAGAGAAAACCTTTGGGTTAGATGAAGATAATGTCGTGACATTGATTACCAAACCGTAGCAGGGGCAGGTGGTGCTATCGTGGCATCAGAAGGCTGCTGGCCGCGTCACAGAAAGCCAATGATACTGTAGTGAAGGAGCAACACGTATGAGTCGCATCGATTCTTCCAACAAACATTCCCCAACCAGTCTTGCTGAATGGCAAGCCTTGGCAGCATCGCTTGAGTTCGAGACGCGCGCCTATGTGGAGGATGCGTTTGTCGATGCCGTCAGTGGTGAAACGTTCCCCGCGATTAATCCGGCTACCGGTGAGACTCTGGCCCAGGTGGCCAGCTGTGATCAGGCTGATGCTGACAAGGCAGTCAAGGTAGCGAGGGAGGCCTTTGAGCGCGGTGAGTGGTCGCGTATGGCACCCGCGAAGCGCAAGCAGGTACTGCTTAAACTGGCAGACTTGATGGAGGCCAACAAGAACGAGTTGGCACTGCTCGATACCCTGGACATGGGCAAGCCGATTAATAGTGCGCTGGGCGATTTGTCCGGTGCCATCGGCTGTATGCGCTATCAGGCTGAGTCCATCGACAAGCAGTACGGCGAAGTAGCCCCTACGGGCGAAGACAGTCTGGCACTGATACTGCGTGAGCCGCTGGGCGTGGTAGCGTCTATTGTGCCTTGGAATTTCCCGCTGATGATGACCTCGTGGAAGATTTCACCGGCGCTGGCCGCAGGTAACAGTGTCATTCTCAAACCCTCTGAGAAATCGCCGCTGTCGGCACTGCGGTTAGCTGAACTGGCCCGGGAAGCCGGCATTCCGCGCGGTGTATTCCAGGTGCTGCCGGGCTTTGGTCATACAGTGGGCAAGGCGCTGGCCTTGTCCATGGATGTTGATTGCTTGGCCTTCACCGGCTCCACGGGGGTAGGCAAGCTATTAACGCAGTATGCCGGCCAATCCAACCTTAAACGGTTATATCTGGAGTGTGGTGGCAAGAGCCCTCATATTGTCTTCGCTGACTGTAAGGATCTGGACCGCGTTGCACAGCACGCCGCTGAAGCGATTTTCCATAACCAGGGCGAGGTGTGTATTGCCGGTTCGCGGCTGCTGGTCGAAGACTCGATACGCGCTACCTTTGTCGACAAGGTGCTGGCTGCTGCGGAATCCATGCAGCCCGGAAACCCGCTTGACCCGGACAGTTTTATGGGTGCTATTGTCGATGAGGCACAACATGCGGGCATTCTTGATTATATCCGCCAAGGGGTGGAAGAAGGTGCAACCCTGCGTGCTGGTGGCGAATCACAAAGCGGAAACGGGCTGTTTATTCCACCCACCATCTTTGATGATGTGACCGACACCATGGTGATAGGTCGTGAAGAAGTATTTGGCCCGGTGCTGTCAGTCTTCGGTTTTGACACGGAAGAGCAGGCCATTGCCCTGGCCAATGACAGTGACTACGGGTTGGCGGCTGGGTTATGGAGCCAGGATATCGACCGCATCATGCGCGTGACGCGGCGCTTGCAGTCTGGTCAGGTATTCGTCAATAACTGGGCGGGTGGTGATCAGTCGGTGCCTTTTGGTGGTGTGAAGCAGTCTGGGAACGGGCGTGACAAGTCGCACCACTCGCTTGAAGAATACTCCACGTTAAAAAGTGTCTGGATTGCCTTGGAATAACGTCCCGGCCAGCCGGTGTATATTGGCGTCGCCCGCCTAACGCGCTATCGTGCTGCATATTGATGTATTGGCGTTCTAGTTGCCTGCTTTCAGGTATTTCAGGGATGTTCAGGAGAGCAAGATATGCGGCGTACCGTATTAAGCGCGTTAATGGGATCACTGATGGTGGCTGGGTTTGCCCAGGTCCAAGCTCAGAGCCAGGAACAAGAAACCGTCACACTGGGGATTACCCAGATTGTCGAGCATCCGGCGCTGGATGCCAGTCGCCAGGGTGTGCTGGATGAGCTGAAAGAGCGCGGCTATATCGATGGGGAAAATCTGCGCGTGAGATTTGAGAACGCCCAGGGCGACACCGCAATTGCCGCC
>NZ_JBQDJZ010000087.1:0-10988 GCF_052095765.1 Halomonas sp. | reverse complement strand
TCAGCTCGCCTGAGCTTGAACGCTACCTGGGCGCGGCACTGCTGGCCGCCAGCCCCGGATCCAGCGTCAGCCTGAAACATCCACAGGTCGATGTGCCGATCACCCTCAACGACGACCAGCTGCAGCTGATCCGTGAGCGCCATCCGGCAGTGGGTGGCTATCCGCTTGGCGTGCAGGGCCAGGCCCTGGCGCTGATTTCCGGCGGCTATGACTCACCAGTAGCGGCCTGGCGCATGATGCGACGCGGCATCAAGACGCAATTCCTGTTCTTCAACCTCGGCGGTCCCGCCCATGAAGCCGGGGTGCGCGAGGTGGTGCACTATCTGTGGCGTCATTACGGCGCCTCGCACCACGTGTACTTTGTGTCAGTGCCTTTCGACACCGTGGTTGCTGATATTCAGCGCCAGGTGCCTGATGGCCTGATGAGCGTGGTACTCAAGCGCCTGATGGCTCGTGCTGCCAGCCAACTGGCCCAGCAGGCGCGGATACCTGCGCTGATTACCGGCGATGCGTTGGCCCAGGTGTCGAGCCAGACGCTGGCCAACCTCAGTGTCATCGATCGCGCCAGTCACCTGCCGATCCTGCGGCCGCTGATTGCCGAGGATAAACAGGCCATTATCGACGCGGCACGCCAGCTCGGCACGGCACGTTTCGCCGAACACATGCCGGAATATTGCGGCGCGACCTCGAAACGGCCCCAGGTCAACGCCAAACCGGACGACGTCGATGCCGCCGAGGCACAGCTCACCCCGGGCATTCTGGACGCGGCACTGGCCAGTGCGGTGACCACGCGCGTCGACCGGCTGATGGAGACCGAGCGACAAAGCACGCTTGAGACTCCCAAGCGTTCTGCCCTGTACCAGCCCACAACCGTGACTCCAGAAACACTGGCCGAGTGCCAGACGCCCTGCATCATCGACATCCGCCCCCCAGGCGAATCTGATGTGTCACCGCTGGTAGTTGCTGACGCTGAGGTGATAGTCATTCCGTTTTTCGAGCTGAGCGAGCGCATTGCCGAGCTACCCGGAGGGCGTGACTATCTACTGTATTGTGAGCGCGGCGTCATGAGCCGCATGCAGGCCGCTCACCTGGCCGACCAGGGCTACCCCAGCGTTGGCGTTTTTCGATGCTGAGCGCGAGTGATCGTTAGTACGTCCTGACGGTGAGCACCCGCTGTACCGGCGGGCTTTGCCAATATGCCAAGCCAGCGTGCAGATGCAGCAAACACGGATTCCGGCTACAATCATGACCTTTGCCTTACACCCTTTTACATTCCACGGGAACCTCTGAGTCATCATGTCCAACACCGCCTGCGCCCCACGCAAAATTCTGGTCACCAGCGCTCTGCCCTATGCCAATGGTTCCATTCACCTGGGCCACATGCTGGAGTACATCCAGACCGATATCTGGGTACGCTTCCAGAAAAGCCGCGGGCACCAGTGCCACTATGTGTGTGCCGACGACGCCCATGGCACCGCCATCATGCTGCGCGCCGAGCAAGAAGGCATCACCCCCGAAGCGCTGATCGACCGGGTTTCCCGTGAGCACCAGGATGATTTCGCGCACTTCGGCGTGGATTTCGACAACTATCACTCGACCCACTCCGAGGAAAACCGCTATTTCAGCGAGCTGATCTATACCCGGTTGCGCGACAAGGGGCATATTGCCACCCGTGATATCGAGCAGATGTACGACCCGCTAAAGGGCCTGTTCCTGGCCGACCGTTTCATCAAGGGCACCTGCCCCAAATGCCGCGCCGACGATCAGTATGGCGATAACTGCGAAGCCTGCGGGGCCACCTATACCCCGACAGAGTTGATCGACCCGGTCTCTGCGATTTCCGGCGCCGTCCCCGAAGTCAGAAGCTCCACCCACTACTTCTTCAAGCTGCCTGACTTCGCTGACTTTCTGCACGGTTGGATCAATGACGGCCACGTCCAGCCCTCCATCCGCAACAAACTGATGGAGTGGTTCGAGTCGGGCTTCAACGAGTGGGATATTTCCCGCGACGCACCCTACTTCGGCTTCGAGATACCCGACGCGCCGGGCAAGTATTTCTATGTGTGGCTCGACGCGCCGATCGGCTACCTGGCCAGCTTCAAGAACCTGTGTGAGCGTGAAGGCCTCGACTTCGATGCCTACTGGCAGGAAGGCTCCGACGCTGAGGTCTATCACTTCATTGGCAAGGACATCGTCTACTTCCATGCGCTGTTCTGGCCGGCCATGCTGCACGGTGCCAATTTCCGCACCCCCACAGCGGTGAACTGCCACGGTTTTGTCACCGTCAATGGCGCCAAGATGTCCAAGTCCCGCGGCACTTTCATCAAGGCCTCGACCTACGCCGAGCAGCTTAACCCGGAATATCTGCGCTACTACTTTGCCGCCAAGCTCACCGCGGGTATCGATGACCTGGACCTAAACCTCGAGGACTTCGCTCAACGGGTCAACTCAGACCTGGTCGGCAAGGTCGTCAACATCGCCAGCCGCTGTGCCGGTTTTGTCAAGAAACTCGGTGATGGCAGGCTTTCCGCTCAGTGTGCCGAGCCACAGATGCTGGCCCGTTTTGTCGCTGCCGGCGACGAAATTGCCGAATATTATGAAGCGCGCGAGTTCAGCCGCGCCATGCGCCGCATCATGGAGCTAGCCGACGAGGCCAATACCTATATCGCCGAGGCTGAGCCCTGGGTGCTAGCCAAGCAAGACGGCAAGCAGCAGCAGGTGCTGGATATCTGCTCCGTCGGCATCAACCTGTTCCGCCAGCTAATGGTCTATCTGGCCCCGGTAGTGCCGGCCATGGCTGAAGGCGCGCGGAAGTTCATGAAACTCGACAGCCTGGACTGGGACAGCCGCCATGAGCTGTTAGTGGATCACGAAATTGCCAAGTTTAAGCCGTTGATGACCCGTGTCGAAAACGACCGGATTGAAGCCATGATTGAGGCATCGAAGGAGGATCTGGTGGAAGAGCAAAAACTCAAGGACGCCCCACGCGGACCGCTGACCGACAACCCCATCGCCGAACAGATCAGCTTTGACGACTTCGCCAAGCTCGACCTGCGCATTGTGCGTATTGCCAAGGCCGAATATGTAGAAGGTGCAGATAAACTACTCCAGCTGACGCTGGACCTTGGCGGCGAGACCCGCAACGTCTTCGCTGGCATCCGCTCGGCCTACGCGCCGGAAGCCCTGGAGGGCCGGCTGACCGTTATGGTCGCCAACCTGGCGCCGCGCAAGATGCGTTTTGGTGTCTCCGAAGGCATGGTACTCGCTGCTGGCGACGATAGCGGAATCTACCTGCTGTCTCCGGACTCCGGTGCCGAACCGGGGCAGCGCGTCAGCTGATCACTCTGAAACATCCCATGCGGGCGCATTTGCGCCCGCCAGGTCTGGCCCGATGAGCGAGATTCTGCTGATCCTGGTCGGCACAGCACTGGTCAACAACTTCGTGCTGGTGCAGTTTCTGGGGTTGTGCCCTTTCATGGGCGTGTCCAGCCGACTGGAGCCAGCGCTGGGCATGTCACTTGCCACCACCTTCGTGCTGACTCTTTCAGCGGTGGCAAGCCATCTGGTCTATCACCTGTTGCTTGAACCATTGGGCCTGGCCTACCTGCGCACCATCGCCTTTATCGTGGTGATTGCCGTGGTAGTACAGTTCACCGAGCTACTGGTACGCAAGACCAGTCCGTTGCTGCACCAGGTACTGGGCATCTTCCTGCCGTTGATTACCACCAACTGCGCTGTACTCGGCGTAGCACTGCTGACGCTCAAGCGCAGCACCAGTCTGATGGAGGCGGCCTTCTATGGCTTCGGCGCAGCGCTAGGCTTTTCGCTGGTGCTGGTGCTGTTTGCCGCGATGCGCGAACGACTGGCGGGTGCTGATGTGCCGCTGCCATTTCGCGGCGCAGCCATCGCCATGATCACTGCCAGCCTGATGTCACTGGCTTTCATGGGCTTCAGCGGCCTGGTCTCATTGTGAGTGCTGCTGTGAGTATCGCGGTGAGCTCCCTATTGGACAACGCTATCGTGCTGGCCATCCTGGCTATTGCTGCGCTGGTCGTGCTGTTCGGCGTACTGGGTGTGCTGCTCGGCCTTGCCGGCGAATATCTACGCGTGCCGGGCAATCCGCTGGTCGAGAAAATCGACGCTCTGCTACCCCAGACCCAATGCGGACAGTGCGGCTACCCCGGCTGCCGCCCCTACGCTGAGGCCATCGAAAACGGCGACGAAATTAATAAATGCCCGCCGGGCGGCGAGGCCACCATCGCCGCGCTGGCCGAACTGCTCGGCCGGGACACCAAGCCGCTGGACGGCGACGCCCAACAGGGCCCCATGGTCGCCTATATCCGTGAAGACGAATGCATCGGCTGCACCAAATGCATTCAGGCTTGCCCGGTGGATGCCATCCTCGGTGCTGCCAAACACATGCACACGGTGATCATTGATGAGTGCACCGGCTGTGACCTGTGCCTCGAACCCTGTCCGGTAGACTGCATCGATATGCTGCCGCATCCCCGACAGATAGCGCCAACGCCGCCACATCCCGGGCTCGGCCGCCAGCCTCAGCTTGCCATGCCACTGATTGCCAGCGATGGCGGCACAGGTAACACAGAAGCTTCGCTTCAGGACCGTTTGCATGACTGAGTTTTTTGACATGCCAGGCGGTATCACGCCGCCCAGCCGTAAAGCGCAGACCCGTGACGTGCCGCTGCGCAGCGCACCCATGCCCGCACGGGTGGTGCTACCACTTAACCAGCACGCCGGCACCCCGGCCACACCCTGCGTCACCGTCGGCCAGCGGGTGCTCACCGGCGAGCGCATTGCTACAGCCAGCGGCACATTGTCTGCCGACCTGCACGCTAGTATTTCCGGCCATATTGCGGCCATCGACGCTGTGGCCATCCTCATCACGTCTGACGGCCTGGATGAATGGCAGCATCTTGCGCCGCTGAGCTGGCGAGACAGCGATAGCGAGACCCTGCTGAAGCGCCTGGATCACTCCGGCGTGGTGGGCCTTGGTGGCGCGGCTTTTCCCAGCCAGATTAAGGCGCGGGTTCGCCAGCACCATGCCATCGATACCTTGATCATCAACGCCGCCGAATGCGAGCCCTACATCAGCTGCGATGACGCCACCCTGCGCGCCTTTGCCGATGAAGTGCTGGAAGGCGCTCGTCTGATAGCGCATCTTGCTGGCGCCGAATCAATTCTGGTTGGCATCGAAGACGACAAGCCCGAGGCGCTGGCCGCGCTACGCGCCAGCCTGGATGACAGTTCTAGCCAGCACTCATCAACAGGAGACACGCCGGTCAGCATTCACGTGATTCCCACCCGCTACCCCAGTGGCGGAGAGCGCCAGCTGATCCAGCGCCTGCTGGGCCGTGAAGTACCCAGCGGTGGCCTGCCGGCGGATATCGGTGTGCTATGCCATAACCCAGGCACACTGCGCGCCACCCTGCACGCGGTGCGCGATGGCACGCCGCTAGTATCTCGCATCGTCACCCTGAGCGGCGAGGCACTCAAACGCCCCGGCAATGTGATTGCCCGCCTCGGCACCCCGATCATTGAGCTACTGACTTTTTCTGGATTGGATAGCGAGCGCCTCCACCGCCTGGTTCGGGGCGGTCCGCTGATGGGACAGCCGCTATCTGATCTGAGCACGCCGCTGACCAAGGGCAGCAACTGCTTGATCGCCGCCACGCAGCAGGAGCTGCCCGACCCTGCGGCCGAGATGCCTTGCATCCGCTGTGCCGCCTGCGAAGAGGTCTGCCCCGCCGGCCTGCTACCCCAGCAGCTGTACTGGCTTACCAAAAGCCAGGAACACGACAAAGCTGAGCGTTGGCATCTGTTCGATTGCATCGAATGCGCCGCCTGCGAGTACGTCTGCCCCAGCCATATTCCACTGGTCGGCTACTACCGCGCCAGCAAGGACGCCATACGCCAGCAGCGCCTAGAAGCGGCCCGGGCCGATCATGCCCGCCACCGCTTCGAGCTGCGCCAGGCCCGACTGGCTCGCGATGAAGCCGAAAAGCAAGCGCGCCGTGCCGCACGCAAAAAAGCCGCCAACCATAAAGCATCGTCGCCTTTACCCAGTGCAGGCGAACCGCCAGTGACCGAGGCGACGGCATCAGCTGCAGCTGCCCCCCAGCTGATCGCCAGCAACAGCGATATCACAGACTCAGCGCCAGACCTGCGCAGCCTGCGTATCGCCCAGAGCGCTTCACGGGCGGCACAACGCAAGGCCGAGCGCACATTGGCCCGCGCCATCGAGAGCGGTGAAGACGCCGCCACCCTGGCTGATCTGGAAACCCTTGCTGCTACGGCCAAAGAGCACCTGCTTGCCGCTGATGCACAACTGGCGGCGGCGCGGGATGCAGACACTCCACGACACGAGGATACGGCACATAATAGGGAGCCCAGCAACCCATGAGCCTGTTACATGCCGACAACATCAATGACCCGGCGCCAGCGTTGACCCGGCCACCGACCAACACGCCAGGCATCATGGTCTGGGTGCTAATCGCCACGTTACCGGGGATTGCCCTGCAAAGCTGGCACTTCGGCTGGGGGGTATTGAGTAATGTGATCATTGCTGGCGCGCTAGGCGTAGCCCTTGAGGCCCTGGTGCTGAGCCTGCGCAGACGTGCGTTGCGCCCTATGCTTTCCGACCACAGCGCCCTGCTAAGCGGCGTGTTGCTGGGGGTAGCACTACCGCCGGGTAGCGCCTGGTGGCTGATTGCCATCGGCATGGTCGCTGCCATCGTAGTGGCCAAGCATCTCTATGGTGGCCTGGGCCACAACCTGTTCAATCCGGCCATGGTCGGCTATGCGCTGCTGTTGGTGTCGTTTCCGGCACGCATGAGTCTGTGGCTACCGCCAAGCGGGCTCTTTGGCCCCGATGCCGCAAGCCTTGGGCAAACACTGGCCAACGTGGCCGGACGGATACCGCTTACTGAGCTCGATGCGCTGAGCGGCGCCACCCCACTGGACGCCTTCAGCCACAAGCCGGAGGGGCTGATGGCCTCGGAGTTCTGGGCAAGCGAGCCCCTGCCTGACGGCATGCTGAGCGCCGTGCAGCAGGTCTCCTTGGCCTGGCTTGCTGGCGGAGCGATTCTTATCGCCAAGGGCATTATCAGCTGGCGTATCCCGTTGGCGATGCTGGCCACCCTGTGTATCGGTGCCAGCCTGATGTTCCTCGCCAACCCCAGCCATCAGCCCGGCCCGCTGTTTCATCTGCTCACCGGCGCCAGCATCTTCGGTGCCTTCTTTATCGCCACCGACCCGGTCAGCGCGGCCACCAGCCGCCGCGGCAAGCTGGTTTATGGCATCGGCATCGGTCTGCTCATGCTGATCATCCGCAACGCTGGTGCCTACCCCGAGGGGCTGGCTTTTGCCGTGCTACTGATCAATCTGGCGGTCCCGCTGATCGATCATTACACCATGCCCCGGGCCTACGGGCATGGCGCTGGCGGGAACCGGTCATGACGCCTTCTTCAAAACCATCACCATTAAAACCATCATTCTTAGCGCAGGCTCCGTCGCTGGTAAAAATCGCCTTCCGAGCCGGCACTGGCCTGGCGATGTTTGCGCTGATCACCCTCTCAAGCGTGGCCATTACCCGCGCACTAACGGCTGAGCGCATCGCCACCAACCAAGAGGCCAGCGCCTACCGGATCGTGGCCGAGGTCGCGCCAGCCGGCCACGATGGGCACCTGCTTGATCACACCATCACCCTGCCGGCCTCACCGCCACTGGGACAGCCCAAGCCCTTCACTGCCTGGCAGGCAGTCACAGACGGCAACGTCATCGGGCTGGTGGTGCCGGTCGCCACTACCCAAGGCTATAGCGGGCGCATCGAGATGCTGGTGGGTATCACCGCACAAGGCATATTGAGCGGCGTGCGCATCAGCGATCACCGCGAAACCCCCGGGCTTGGCGATGCCATCGAGGCCAGAAAAAGTGACTGGATCGAGCAGTTCAGCGGTCTTTCCAGCGAATCAGTCCATCTGGATGACGACGGCATTGACACCCTGACCGGTGCTACCATCACGTCACGCGCCGTGACCGAAGCCGTACGCAACAGTCTGCAGTGGTATCGTGAGCGCGATACCAGCCAGCCACCACCACAGGAGCGCCACCATGAACCCGGCCATTGAGACCGGCGCGCAGACACGCCCAGTGCCAGCAGCCAGCGATATCATTCGTGATGGCCTGTGGCGACGCAACACCGTGCTGGTGCAGATGCTTGGCCTGTGCCCGCTGCTGGCGGTCTCCGCCACGGTAGTCAATGCGCTGGGACTGGCGCTGGCCACGCTGCTGGTACTGGTGGGCTCCAACCTGACGGTATCGCTGATTCGCAGGCATATCTCAGCCACGGTGCGGCTGCCGGCCTTTGTGATGATCATCGCCGCCTTCGTGACCTGTGCCGAGCTGTTAATGGCAGCCTACGCCTATGAACTGTATAGCATCCTCGGGATCTTCATTCCGCTGATCGTGACTAACTGCGCGATTCTTGGCCGCGCCGAAAGCTTCGCCTCACGTCAACCACCGCTGGCCTCGGCGCTGGATGGCCTGATGACCGGCCTGGGATTTGCCAGTGTGCTGCTGGTGCTGGGTGCGATTCGCGAGCTGTTCGGCCAGGGCACGCTGTTCATGAACATGGACCTGCTGCTGGGGCCCATGGCCGCCAACTGGGGAATTGAGGTTTTTCCCCACTTGAGGTTCCTGTTTCTGATGCTGCCACCGGGCGCATTCTTTGCCACGGGGCTTTTAATTGCGCTAAAAAATCTCATCGATCAGCGTCGAGAACTGCGGCCCGCGCCATCGTCCCCATCAACAAGCCCCAGTGAGACAAGACGTGTGCGCGTTACCGGCACTGTTCGTTGACTCCCCGAGTTGGAAAGACTGTGCTGAAAGGAATGATCTGAAGGAAAGCCATGAACGCTGCTAAACGCTACGAAATATTTTCCCGCCTGCGCGACGACAACCCCGAACCGACCACCGAGCTGAACTGGACAACTCCTTTCGAGCTACTGGCCGCCGTGCTGCTCTCAGCCCAGGCCACGGATGTTGGCGTCAACAAGGCCACCGCACGGCTGTTTCCGGTGGCCAATACACCCGCCGCCATCATCGAACTGGGTATCGACAACCTCAAGGAACACATCAAGACCATCGGCCTGTACAACACCAAGGCCGAAAACCTGATGAAAACCTGCCATCTGTTGATCGACAAGCACGGCGGAGAAGTGCCAGACACCCGGGCTGCACTGGAAGCCTTGCCCGGTGTGGGGCGAAAAACCGCTAACGTGGTGCTCAATACTGCCTTTGGCCACCCCACCATGGCAGTGGACACCCATATTTTCCGCGTTTCCAATCGCACCCGCATCGCTCCTGGAAAGGACGTGTTGGAAGTCGAAAAAAAGCTGCTGCGCCATGTGCCCAAGGAATTTCTCAAAGACGCCCACCACTGGCTGATCTTATTGGGCCGCTACACCTGTGTGGCGCGCAAGCCGCGCTGCGGCAGCTGTCTGATCGAAGACCTGTGCGAGTACAAGGACAAGACCGACATCTGATCAGTCGTTGTGATCCAAGGCCTTCTCCAGCGCATCAGCTAACTCCTCAAGCCTCTCCAGGCCCTGAATATCCGAGGTCAGCCAGGGCAGGCGTGGCCTTGGCCAGGAGGCCAGCTCGTGGTCGATGCGCTTCAGATACTCTGCTTCCTGCGCGCGCCTGGCGGCGAAGAAATCACCGCCCGCCTCAGCGGGCAGCACGCGGTTAACCAAGGTGCCGGCCACCGGCACTCCTGCATCTTCCAGTGACTTCACCGCCCGCCCGGTTTCCAAAATCGGTAGGCGCTCCGGCGTCAATACGAACAGGAAGGCACTGTGCTCGGGATCAGAGATGCGTCGACGGGCCTGGTAGAACAGCCGGCGACGCGTCAATAGTGTTTCAGCCACGTCACGGCTGCGCTCATCGAGCTCGCCCATGGAAGGGTCCGCGTTTTCGGCAAAGGGCGAGTCAATATCCTGCCCCTTGCGTGGCGTCAGGTGCTTGAGCACCTTACCCAACTCTTCCGACTTGCGGTTATGCGACAGCAGCCCTTCTGTCCAGGCGCTCATGGCCTCGGGCAGGCTGAGCAGCCGCAGAGTATGCCCGGTGGGCGCGGTGTCGAAGATGATCAGGTCATAGTCCGAGTCATCATTGGCAACCAGGCGCGAAATACGCTCCAGCAGCGCGGCTTCCTGGGTACCCGGCGACTGGCGGGACAGTCGCATCTGACGCTCCAGCTCGTCC
Source organism: Halomonas sp. (assembly GCF_052095765.1). Classification (GTDB taxonomy): domain Bacteria; phylum Pseudomonadota; class Gammaproteobacteria; order Pseudomonadales; family Halomonadaceae; genus Halomonas. The sequence goes on along the minus strand of NZ_JBQDJZ010000087.1, from coordinate 704 downwards.
ATCATGCGCGGCACGGCAAAGCGCCGCATCTGTGATGTAACCCGTGCCAGGTGAGCTTCTACCTCAACATCCGGGTCGATTTCCATGGCATCCAGCCCCGGCAGGATACGCGTTGGTTGATCGCCCAGCTGGCGGTCAAAGACATCGCCCAAGCTATGCGCCGGATCCGTAGAGGCTATCAGCACCCGTTTGCCGCGCCGCGCCGCCAACACACCCAAAGCAGCAGAGACCGAGGTCTTGCCGACTCCACCTTTGCCACCCACCCACAGCAGGCGGCGATTCAGCAGTGACTTCATCAGGCTCTCCCTTGAAAAAGCGAGGCCGGCAAGCGCCGGCCTCAGAGGTTAGCAGTGTCAACAGCAGCGAAAATCATCCAACGGCGAGTGCTCCATGCCCATGCGGCGATGCCAGTCATGGAAGCGCTCCATCAGCAGCGGCTGCAGCTCCAGGGTGTAATAACTTACCGGGTTGGGCACGCCCATCAACTCGGAAAACACTAGCAGCATAAACAGGTCGTCCTCGTCGCGACGTGCACGAGCGATGGCCCCCCGGTAGGGGGCCGAGTAGGCTTCCTCGGCGAAGTAGCGTGCCTGGCCAAGCCAGGTCCGCCAACGCACGAATTTTCCTTCATCGCTCACTCCACATCCTCCTTGAATATGCTCCCGCCACGCTTCTCCTCGCGAAGACGCTTCATTGCCGCTGCA
>NZ_JBQDJZ010000086.1:0-11135 GCF_052095765.1 Halomonas sp. | reverse complement strand
CATGCGGTTGATAAAGCTGCCTGGCTTGCCATCTTCGGTGCGATCCATGCTGACCACATGGCCGGTCATCAGCAGACCCCAGGTAGAGGCGTTAACCATCCAGGAGTCGCTCTTGCCAACGTATGCCTGCCAGTCGGCCGGCCCAAGCCGGTCCTCAATCAAGGCGTCGGCGGTTTCCTTGTCGGGTATCCGCAACATGGCTTCGGCCAGGCACATCAGCATCAGGCCTTCATGGGTGTTCAGGCTGTACTGTTGAAGTAGCTCGTCGATGGTATCGACGGCCGTATCCATCCCACGCACTTCGCGCACCAGCGAGGCCGTGTTTTCAGAAATCCGGTCAAAGTCGTGCTTGTCGACTTCCAGTGCCCTGATGAGCTCAGCCACAAAAACATTCTCATCAACGATGTAATGTTCGCTGATGGTGTCAAAAAGGGTATCGGTATTCTGCTGCCAGGTGTTGTCGCTGAACATGGTGTCGGCGTTGAGCATGATGTCATTCCCCACTAGGTTGCTGGTTGCCACAGGGGTTGTTCCGGTCTGTACCTTGCCGATATCTCGGCAGGTAGCCGGGGGATTAACACAGGGTAGGGCGCTGTGGTCCAAGTTACTTGTTGAATTCACGTCAGGACTTGTCAATTCCCTAGATCCTGACAGGGTTCGGAACTATTGCTCGACTTCTGTATAGCCTGAGTCGCGCTTTTTTAGCTAAAGCGTTACCTGAAGCTTAGCTTGAAGCGATGTGATCTGATCAAAGATCGAGCGTGCTACCGTGCAGGTATCTGGCGCTCTATACAGTCAACCGTAAGCCTGGCCTGGCACTTGGCGCAAGTTAGTCGGGCTGGGTGCGGCGGCTTACCTGGCAAAATTGGCTGGCTTGGTGCCTGGTGTAGACGTTGTTCTCAGCCTACTGGGTGGGTGGCCATAAGCACGCCGGAAGGCGTTCGACAGCGCGCTCTGGTTGGAAAATCCGGTCAGGGCGGCGATTTCAATTAGCGGCAGGTGTGTTTTCAGAAGCAGGCGCTTGGCGGCGCAAAGGCGGCGCTGCATGACATATTGCCAGGGCGACATGCCGGTCTGTTCGCCAAAGCATTGGGTGAAATGCCCCTCGCTCAGGCACACCTCGGCAGCAAGGTCAGACACCCGCAACGCAGACTCCAGGTGAGTGTCGATATAGCGATCCAGTGCCGCAAGGTTCAGTGTTCTGCCCCGTGTGTATTGAGGGCCAGCCAGGCGCGTGTGCAGCGAGCCGAGCAGTGTGCTGGTCAGGCGCTCATGCTGAAGTGACACGTCACTCTGTGTGCTGTCCAGCAGTTGAAGCTCTTCGAGCAGAAAGCCCAGATAGTTTTTAAGCGGCTTGTCCAGTTCGAAGAAAGCGGGGGCGTCAAACAGGGCTGATAGTTCATGGTGATGGCCGGTAAGACAGATGGCGTCGCGGGGCAGATCAATAATCAGCTGACGGTTTTCACCATTACCGGCGTAAGAGTGACGTTGGTTGGCCGGCACGATGCAGCCTGTGAGCGTTGAAACTGACCCGCCCAGCCCCTCTATCTCAAAGTCTGCTTGCCCGTGCAGCCCGATCACGACTTGATGGAAATCGTGAGCATGGTGGTGTGGTACCGGATCAAGAGGTATCTGACGAATGGCACTGTTCATTTTATGTTGCTGTTATCGTGAGGTTTTATTATTGAGTGCCGCTTTCCTGAGCTCAGTGCGTGCATTCAGGTGATCTCGCATGGCCTTAAGCTCTTCTTGGCCTTCGCTGTCTAGCAGCTGCCCGCCGCGCTGTGCACGACCGTGTCGACCGTGCTCATCCATGACCCGCAGGGCACGCCGACGAACGCCTTCAAGGAACTCATCATGGCGTATCGGATAGCCGATGATAGTGTTCCATTCGGTTTCACTGACGTTGTTGTCCAGCGCTTTGGTAAACAGTGCCAGCAAATCTTCTGGGCGAGTTAAGTAGCGCGGAGTGCGCGATAGCATCAGCACCGCCAGCACGCTGCCAATCACTAGCATGCACACCGCAAATACAAGCAGATAAAGCGTCATGAACGACTCACTTCCTCCCGTCAGAACAAACTGTAACTATCGTTCGTTTGTGCCTTGTGTGGCTTCAGCTGCACGTTCGCTGTCGAAAATGGCCGTCCGGCGGTGGCTCTGAAGCGCCTGGCCTAGCTTGCGACGCAGGAAGGCAGAGGTCGAGTAGTGCGTCACCCTGTTGTAAAAATGTGCTTCGAGATAGCCGACCACGTTCTCCCAGTCATGGGCCAGCATATCCTCGATCATCGTCTGATCATAGTTCACCACCACATCGATCTTGTGTCCTAGCGGGGCCAGGACTGCTTCGATCCGCGCTCTGATCTCGGCGATGTCAGCCAGGGTGCGGACGTGCATCTTGGCCAGGAACAGCCCGCCCCTATTATCATAGAAATCGAACTGGCTGCCCTGGGCAATGATCTTGCGGACGTCCAGGGGCAAACTGGGGTCGCCATAGCTCTGCTTGTGGGCCAGACTGCAAATGTCCAGTAGCGAACCGAAGGTGCCCTGGTTGTTGCGGTTCTCGATACTTTCGACTCGATTCCAGTTACTAGCGTTGACCATCAGGGCTGATGCCACCAGCGCCGACCTCTCGGTAGGTCAGATACATCAGTAGTCTGAGTGACAGGAAAACTCCTGACGTCCCCATGGCGAATTTCTTTTTCTTTTTTGATGACAGGCCGGCTTGGGTGAGCAGGTGCTTAAAATGTTTTTTGGCTCGCGGTTCTGGTGTGAGGTAAAGCCCAGCCGCTTTTGGTCACTAGAGGCGCAAGACGGAGCAGTTGTGCTTGGGCTTTAGTCGGAAATAAAAAATAATTGCACTGGGTGACGAACTTTTCGTGTCTTCGCTGTCTGATTCATTACAGACACACAACCTGTGCGATGGCAGTCGCTGATGTTGTTGTTCTGATACGCAGTTTCGATCTTGCCGCCATATCCCTGATATGGCGGCTTTCTTTTATGTGATACGTCGCCCTGAAGGCCCTGTTATGTACGGCAGTAAGTCAACTGCTGCGCATCCTCAGGATGGCACTCAACACATCGCGACGGGTTACAATACCGGCCAGTCGACCTTGCTCGGTAACCGGGTAGACCTTGGGTTTGGCGCCGAGCATTTCCTGAGCTAGGTCAATGATGCTCTTGGTCGGAGCCACTGACAGCACTTCATGACGCATCAGCTCTTCCACCAGTGGTGGCTCATTGTTCATGTAGACACTGTCTAGCACCTTACCCAATACGTCTTGCTCCGAGATGAAACCGATCAGGTGGTCGTGTTCATCGACTACCGGAGCGCCGGGAAGACGATGGTGCGACAGGCGATCGGCAAGCGTTGCGATCGACGCTTTGCCTGATACGCGGTAACAGTCGCGAGACATGATTTCACGCACAATGGTGGGGGACTTGTTTGACATGACGTCTCTCCTCGGCCAACAACAGGTATCAAAGATGATGCCTTGTTACAGTTGCTCAGTCACCCAGGAAAAACAACCAGACTCGCCACAAGGTTTTGTGGCGGGTTGCGGAACCCATAGCGGATGCCGACTCAGTCAACAGCGTCAATAGAGCGGATCCACCAGACAGCAAGGAGTCATCAATGGATGCCCGACAGTATCTGGCTCAGAAAGGGCTTGATGGCAAGCCCACCTCGCGTCCTCAACTCACGCTTGAGGAGAAGTCCTGGGCGCGCGCCAGGGAGTCTGGGGAGCATCGGCCCCGAGCAGGCACGCCCCACGACTGGGAAGACTGGGAGCGCTACCACGAACAGTTGGCTGAAGGGGCTGAGCAGCTGGAGCAGAAGATTGATCCTGACGGAAAAGTAGAGACTGAAGAAAATGCGCTGGAGACAGATCGGGAACCTAGCGTCAGTCAGTCGAAGGTTCAGCATTACAGCCCGGAACAGGACGACGCAGCGCTTAGGACATCCGTTGACAAGTTGGCGCTGGAACCCTTTGCTGCCTATGTCGCCCTGGGTGTACTGCTGCCACCTCTGGCGGTTTGGTTGTCCGATGGAGGAACAAAACGCGGAGTTGTAGCGCTGGTGCTGACGCTGCTCGGCTGGCTGCCCGGCGCTGCTTATGCGCTGTACTGGATAGCGCGGCAAAGAGACAGGAATTGATCTTGTCGATCTCCAGTGGTGCGTATAAACTCTGTCAACTTTAAAAATTATCGGAGTTGACAGTGGGCTATCTCATCGGTGTAACGGCACTCTGGGCTTTTTCTTTTTCATTGATCGGGGTCTACCTGGCAGGTCAGGTAGACAGCTACTTTGCCGTGCTGACTCGTATCACACTGGCAGCATTGGTGTTTTTGCCATTTCTGAAACCCGCGGGCTTATCTGTGTCTCAACGGTTGGTGCTGATGGGGCTTGGAGCTGTTCAGCTCGGCCTGATGTATCTGTTTTTCTACCAGTCGTTCCTGCTGTTGAGCGTGCCCGAGGTACTGCTGTTCACCGTGCTGACGCCGGTGTATGTGGCACTGTTGGATGATGCGCTGTTCAAGCGCTTCACTTTCTTTCATCTTGTTACTGCCGCGCTGGCGGTGTTGGGTGCCGGGGTGATCCGTTATCAGGGCGTTGACAGTGGATACTGGACGGGCTTCCTGGTTGTGCAAGGCGCCAACCTGTGTTTTGCACTGGGACAGGTCGGATATCGACGCTTCTCGGTTGGCCTGCCGGAATCGCTGTCACGGGTCAGCGTGTTCGGCTGGTTTTATCTCGGTGCCTTGGCCGTTGCCGTGCCTGCCTACCTGGTGCTGGGTGATAGTGCAGCGTTGCCTGTCAGCGGGCTGCAGTGGGGCGTGCTCGGCTGGCTGGGCATCGTGGCATCCGGGCTTGGCTATTTCCTGTGGAACCTGGGGGCCACACGGGTTGATGCAGGTTCGTTGGCGATTATGAACAATGCGCTGGTGCCGGCGGGCCTGTTGGTCAACCTGTGGCTGTGGAATCGCGATGCCGATCTGCCTCGGCTGGCACTGGGAGGCGCTATTATCGTCGGTTCACTGGCGTTGAATGCTTGGTGGCAACGCCGTCGCCCGGTACAGATTGCCTGAGCCTGCATTGCCGGAGTCCGGTGGTATCGCCATAATGGCCCTCCAATGCCAAGGATACCGGGATGTCAGTCTTTAAGAACATTGGCCTGATTGGTCGTTTAGGCAGTGCCCAGGTGGTAGAGACTCTTAAGCGACTAGCGCGCTTTCTGGATTCCGCCGGCTACCACGTCATCATCGAAGACAGAACCGCGACGGTGCTTCTCGACCATGGCCACGCCGAGGCCAGTCGCCGCTTGCTGGGTGAACTCTGTGACATGGTGATTGTCGTCGGGGGCGACGGCAGCTTGTTGGGTGCGGCGCGCAGTCTTTGCCACAGTGGTACGCCAGTACTGGGCGTCAACCGTGGTCGCCTGGGCTTTCTCACAGATATCTGCCCTGACGAGCTCGAAGCCCGTGTGGGCGAGGTACTGGACGGACACTACGAGGTGGAAGAGCGGTTTCTGCTCGATGCCGAGCTCTACCGTGGCGATGAAGTAGTGGGCAGCGGCGACGCGCTGAATGAGGTGGTGCTGCACCCAGGTAAGGCGGTGCGCATGATCGAGTTTGAGCTGTTTATTGACGGCCATTTCGTTTATAGCCAGCGCAGTGACGGGGTCATCATCGCCACGCCAACTGGCTCAACCGCCTATGCGCTTTCGGGTGGTGGCCCCATCATGCACCCGCGACTGGACGCCATCACTCTAGTGCCGATGTTTCCTCATACGCTGTCAAGCCGGCCGATTGTTATCGATGCCGCCAGCGAGATTCGGATTCATATTGGCGAGACCAACCAGACCTATCCACATATCAGCTGTGATGGTCAGACCCGTGCGGTCTCCAAGCCGGATGATGTGTTGGTCGTGAGGCGCAAGCCCCAGCGGGTTCGACTGTTGCATCCGCTGGGGCATAACTTTTATGAAGTGCTGCGCAGCAAGTTGGGCTGGAGTAATCGGCTTGGAGACTGAGGTGGGCAAGGCTGGCCTAGAAGGCTATGACCTGATTGGCGATGTGCATGGCTGCGGCGCGAGCCTGGTGAAACTGCTGGAGCAAATGGGCTATCGTCAGCGTGACGGTGTGTACCGTCATCCGCGTCGCAAGGTAATATTCCTCGGCGACCTGATTGATCGCGGGCCGCGAATCCGTCTGGCGGTTAACACTGCACGCCGCATGGTAGAAGCCGGTGAGGCACAGATCGTGATGGGCAATCATGAAGCCAACGTATTGGCCTACTGCCAGCGCAATCCGGATTCTTCCCAGGGTGACTGGCTACGCTCGCATACCGCACGCCATAACCGCATCGTTCACGAAACCTTGGAACAGTATCGCGACTACCCCCAGGAATGGGAGGAAGCGCTGTCATGGTTCATGGAACTGCCGTTATTTCTGGAGTTTGACGAGTTCAGGGTAGTGCATGCCTGCTGGGATCAGCCCTTGATCGATGCGCTGCGCAGGGAGTACCCGGAGGGACGTATCGACCTGGCGTTCCTCGTTCAAGCATCGCAGCCTGCCACCCTCGAGTACCGCATTCTTGACCATCTCACCCGCGGCACCCAGCTGTGGTTGCCAGACGGGATAACGATCCATAGTGGTGATGGTTTCAAGCGTCGATCGTTTCGCACACACTTCTGGGCGCAAGATCCCCAGACCTGGGGCGATGTCATGTTTCAGCCGGACAACCTGCCCGGGCCGCTGGAGCAGCGACTGCTGACTGACGACGAGCGTCGCCAGCTGAGCCATTACGCCATCAGTGAGCGCCCACTGTTTATTGGCCATTACTGGTGTGAAGGGATTCCTGCTTTGCCGACATCCAACATTGCCTGCCTGGACTACAGTGCAGTAAAGTTCGGTCGATTGGTTGCCTATCGCTGGAGCGGAGAGAGCAGCCTCAATGCAGACCACTTTTCATGGGTGAAAGTTGAACTTGAAGAGCAGGGTGGTGACACCTCCTGGGAGTTTGATGATGAGTGAACCAGGTACGAATCATTACAACCCTTACTGCTTTTGGGCTGACAGCCGCGCAGTTTTATGGTCTATTAGACCTGTTCCCTTGTACGATCCCTTGCTTTTTCTCCGGCGGCCCAGGTCGCCGGTTTTTTATGCGCGTTAGTTTTTCTGAGTTTTCAGTACGCTATCAGGCACCCGATTCATTCAGTCGCAAAGGCGGCACCTAGCCTATGTACAAGATTCTTGTTCTACCCGCCGGTGCGGATATTCGTGAGCTGCGTGAAGCTCTTTGGGCGCATCATATCGGTCACCAGTTTACGGAAGACCCCCAAGGCCAGGCGCTGTGGCTGGCTGACCCTAGTCAGCAAGAAGCCCTGCGGCAGCTGTTGATTCGTTGGGAGCGTGGTGAGCCATTGCACCCCGAGCAACCGCTGAAGAAGCCAACGCGACCACGCAGCTGGCGCACACCGTTCGAGCTGGCGCCTGCTACGGCGATTACTATCAGCCTGAGCTTGATAGTGTTTGGGCTGATGGCTGTGTTGGGAGATGTTCTGGTCAGCCTGCTGACTATCGTTCCTATCGATATTGTCGGTGGCAAGCCGGTGTTTGGTACTCTACGAGAGAGCCTCAGCTCGGGCCAGGTGTGGCGGCTGCTCTCACCAGCATTCCTGCATTTCGGCTGGATGCATCTGCTGTTCAACATGCTGTGGTTGTGGTTTTTTGGTAGTCAGGTTGAGCAGCGCCAAGGGCGTGGCCGTTTTATCGTGCTGCTGTTGGCTACTGGCATTGGTGGCAATTTGGCCCAGTATGGTGCCGGAACGGTGCTGTTTGGCGGAATGTCCGGCGTTGACTTTGGCCTAATGGCCTATGTGTGGCTGATGAGCCGACGACGACCCGAGAGCGGCTTCTTTGTGCCTCAGATGCTGGTGGTACTGATGTTTGGCTGGATGGTATTCGCCATGACCAGCGTTGCCGGCCTGTTTGGCCTGGGTAATGTGGCCAATGAAGCGCATCTGGGCGGACTGGTCGTGGGCCTGGTGCTGGGCTGGTATCATTCTCGTCCCGGACAGCGACTGCGCTGATCCTGAACAGTTGTTTGAGCGGCCAGCACCGATCGGTGAAGTACGGGTGAGGCAAGGGTGAGATAAGGAGAAGTTGCCATGAGCGATATGACGTTTGAGCGCATGATTGGACAGATGACCCCGGGGATTTACCAAAGCCTCAAGCAGGCAGTGTCCTTGCGCAAATGGCCTGACGGTCGTTTTCTGACCCCTGAACAGACTGAACTGTGCCTGGAGGCAGTCATCCGCTATGAGGCGCAGCACAGCGTGCCGGAAGACCAGCGCGTGGGCTACCTGGAGCGTCGCACCTGCGGCGCCGACAGCAGTGGTAGTGATGTCTCGCCGGAGTTGGCGGGGCTTGGTCAAGATGTTGGCGGGGGCAGTAGCAGTGACTGAGATGTCAGTCGAAAGCACCAGCCTGCGAGGCTGTCTGAGCAAGATGTCGGTTGAGCCGGGCGATGCCGGAGAAAGTGCACGCTATACGCTGCGTGTCGGTGACCACCGTCTGGATCTCAATGCCCGGCTTGGCCAGTCTCTCAGCCTCAGCTGGACGGGGGCGATTGCCTGCACCCATTGCGGGCGCGCCACCCGCAAGAGCTTCGCACAGGGCTACTGCTATCCGTGTTTCAAGCGCTTGGCACAGTGCGATACCTGCATCATGAAGCCGGAGCTTTGCCACTATCATCAAGGCACCTGTCGCGAGCCCGAGTGGGGCGAGCGCCACTGTTTTCAGCCCCATGTGGTTTATCTGGCCAACTCCTCCGGGCTCAAGGTCGGCATCACCCGGGGCACCCAGGTGCCCACCCGCTGGCTCGACCAGGGCGCGGTTCAGGCACTACCGATTATTGAAGTGGCCACGCGTCAGCAATCTGGTCTGGTCGAGGTGCTGTTCAAGGACGAAGTGTCGGATCGCACCAATTGGCGGGTCATGCTGCGCGGTGAAACTGATGAGCTTGACCTCGCCGCCGAGCGTGAGCGCTTGCTGGCGCGACTGACAGATGGGCTTGGTCGGCTGCGTGAGCGCTTCGGCGAAGAGGCGATTCGTGTTATCGACGAAACACCACGTCGTTTCGACTATCCGGTGCTTGAGTATCCCACTAAAGTGGTTTCGCACAATTTCGACAAGCAGCCTGATGTCAGCGGAACCCTGATGGGCGTCAAAGGCCAGTACCTGATGCTCGACACTGGCGTGATCAATCTGCGCAAGTTCACCGGCTATGAAGTTGCGGTGATCTGAGCTTGTCCTGAGTTAGTCCTGGGTGAGCCTGGAGAGAAGGCTAGGCTCGCTTCGCAGGCTTCCGCCAGAGCCACCAGCTGAGCTTCCCGGCCGGCTGGCATGGCCAGCTGTAATCCTACCGGCATCCCAGCTGCATCCTTTCCTGCTGGCAGACTCAGCGCACACCAATCCAGATAGTTGATGAAACCGGCATGACGCAGGATTCGCTCATCAGCAACGGCGTAGGCCTCGGGCGAGGCTATTTCATCGCGGCGTGGCGGGGTCAGGGGTGTAGTTGGCATCAACAGAACGTCGACGCCAGTCCGCTTAAGCGCCGAGCTGGAGCGCCTGGCCAGACTTCGTCGGCATACCAGGCGGCGGGCATACTCTTCTAGGGGCAACGCCGCCGCGCGACGCATGGCGTCATCCAGTGGTGCGGTCAGTTGCTTGTTGCGCCAGTCTGACAGATGGCGCGTCAAAAACGCCTCGAGATCAGCGGCAACCAGTCCGCCACTGCGAAACAGTGTATCAGCCTCAGCGGCCTCGGGCAGATCAATAGTGATCAGTTTGGCGCCAGCGGTTTCCAGATCGCGCAGTGCTTGGTCAAAAGCCTCATCGATGCCTGGGTCGCCGGTAACGCGTGGTGCGCTGTTAAGCACGCCCAGTCGTAGGCCGCTGAGACTTGGGGCAGGCAGGCGCGGCTCGCCCAGTGCATCAAGGTTCTGAGCCAGCGTTTTCACACTGCTGGCCAACAGCCCCAGGCTGTCAAGGTGCGGACTCAATGGCAGCATCCCGGCGCCAGACCAATACCCGGTACCCAGTTTTAACCCCACCACGCCGCACAGGGCGGCCGGCACTCTGATCGAACCTGCGGTGTCGGACCCCAACGCCAGCTGGGCGCTGCCTTCGACCACGCTGACCGCCGCGCCGCTGGATGAGCCACCGCATACGCGAGTGATGTCATGCGGGTTGCAGGGGCCGATGCCATCCAAAGTGACACCCAGGCTGGTGAAGCAGAAAGGCACGGTGTAGGTGAGGCCGGTAAACAGCGCACCGGCACGCCGCAGGCGGGCCACGATGGCCGCATCCTTCTGCCAGATATTGGGCAGTGGCGTATCACCGCCGCCGCACATCGTCCAGCCATCCAGGCCCATGTTGTCTTTTACCGAGACGCTGACGCCATACAGAGCGCCCGGCGCTGCACCGTTTTTGACATCAGTCATCCGGCTGGATGCCTGTTCACGCAGGCGCTGCGGTGACCACTGGGCATAGGCATTCCAGGCCGGTTGATGCGCGGCGATGGCGGCCTCAGTCTTTTCCAGCAGTGTTTCGCCCGCTGTTTGGGTATCGGTCATGGCGGGGCTCTTTCAACTCAGAGGGGGCACAGAAGTGGCTTGCAGTGAAGGGCGCTGCGCAGGTGCAGCGCCCAGCTGGCGCTTGTCAGGCCGGCGGTTCAACGCTAACACTATTTTCCACGTCGTTTTTGGCGCCGTAGGGGTTATCCGGCATCTGGTCTGGCAGTAGTGGTGCACGCCGGGTGTCGGTTTTTGGCCCATAGTACTCGACCAGGTAGTCGAGGATGTCGTTTTCCATCTCGGGTTGAAATTCCCACAGTCCCTGGGTGTCCTGCATCCAGCCAATCAGGTATTTCCAGCGCTCCCGTGAGCCGTGGTTCTGAGTGACCAGCTTAGCGGAGTGGCAGGGCGTGCAGTTGGCTTTTACAATCTGACATTTCTCTGCAACCACCATGCAGCAGTCCGGGTCTATCTCAAGCGACTTTTAAGAGTCAGAGGCGACCGAGTCCGAGGCTGCCCAGGCCGTCACAGGCATAAGGCCCATGACCATGACCA
>NZ_JBQDJZ010000085.1:0-11393 GCF_052095765.1 Halomonas sp. | reverse complement strand
CACCGCGTTGCGGTGCGCCCTTATAGCACCGCCCGAATAAGCGATGCTATAAGGGCAATTTGGTAAGGCCTAAACTTCTTGGTACAGTTCAGCGCCCTCTGCACGGAACCTCTTCGCTTGTTCGTCCATACCCACCATCACGGCTTCTCGATCGCCATCAAGCCCATTAGCTGCAGCGTATTCACGAACTTCCTGGCTAATTTTCATCGAGCAAAATTTCGGCCCGCACATGGAGCAAAAGTGCGCTACTTTAGCAGAGTCCTTGGGCAGGGTCTCATCGTGAAACTCCCTCGCGGTGTCTGGGTCCAGGCCTAGATTGAATTGATCTTCCCACCGGAACTCAAAGCGCGCCTTGGATAATGCGTTGTCGCGACGCTGGGACGCTGGGTGCCCCTTCGCCAAATCTGCCGCGTGGGCGGCTATTTTGTAGGTGATAATCCCAGTTTTAACGTCGTCTTTGTTAGGCAGGCCCAGGTGCTCCTTGGGTGTAACGTAGCAAAGCATCGCGCAGCCATACCAACCGATCATAGCCGCGCCTATCCCTGAGGTAATGTGGTCGTAGCCTGGGGCAATATCGGTAGTTAGCGGCCCCAGAGTATAGAATGGCGCCTCATCGCACTCTTCGAGTTGCTTGTCCATGTTCTCCTTGATCAAATGCATAGGCACATGGCCAGGGCCTTCGATCATCACCTGAACATCATGTTTCCAAGCAATACGTGTCAGCTCGCCCAGAGTCTCTAGTTCGGCAAACTGAGCCTCGTCATTAGCATCAGCCACCGAGCCTGGGCGCAAGCCGTCACCCAACGAAAATGCCACATCATACTGTTTGCAGATTTCGCAAATTTCTTCGAAGTGGGTATAGAGGAAACTTTCCTGGTGATGGAAAAGGCACCACTTGGCCATGATCGAGCCGCCTCGAGAGACGATTCCAGTGACCCGTTTGGCGGTCAGCGGCACATAGCGCAAGCGCACGCCAGCATGGATAGTGAAATAGTCCACGCCCTGCTCAGCCTGCTCGATCAGAGTGTCGCGAAACACCTCCCAGGTAAGATTTTCTGCCACACCTTTGACCTTCTCCAACGCCTGATAGATCGGCACAGTACCGATGGGCACCGGCGCGTTTCGGATAATCCATTCGCGGGTTTCGTGAATGTTCTGACCGGTAGATAAGTCCATGACGGTATCCGAGCCCCAGCGAATGCCCCAGGTCATCTTGTCGACCTCTTCTTCTATGGAAGACGTTACTGCCGAGTTGCCTAAATTGCCGTTGATCTTGACCAAAAAGTTACGGCCGATAATCATCGGCTCGGTTTCCGGGTGGTTGATATTGCATGGGATGATCGCGCGGCCGGCGGCGACTTCAGCGCGGACAAACTCCGGGGTGATTTCTTCAGGCAGATTGGCACCAAAACTGTGTCCCGCATGCTGGCGACCTAAAATCGCCTCGACCTCTCCGCTGCCCGCATATTCAGCTGAAAAGGCCTGACGCCGCTGATTTTCGCGGATGGCGATAAACTCCATCTCCGGAGTAATGATTCCTTTGCGGGCGTAGTGCAGCTGGGTGACGTTTTTCCCCCTCTTGGCGCGGCGCGGCGTGCGCGCCAGATCAAAGCGCAGCGGCGCGAGCATGGGGTCGTTGGCTCGACGGTGGCCGTAATCCGAGGTAGGACCATCGAGAAATTCGGTATCATCGCGCTCCTCAATCCAGGTGCGACGAAGTTCGGCAAGCCCACGACGCAAATCCGGCTTCACGCGGGGATCGCTGTACGGCCCAGAGGTATCGTATACCAGCAACGGTGGATTTTCCTCAGGCACGTCGGTGGTTTGAGTTGGCGAGAGAGAGATTTCACGAAACGGCACGCGAATATCTGAGCGCGAGCCTTCGACATAAACTTTTCTTGAGCCGGGAAGCGGCTGAATCGCTGCATCGTCGACCATCGCAGTTTCGGCGAGAAAATGCGACGTCAAAGACGGTGTGGAAATCACTGAAGACATGCAAAAAGCTCCCTTGGTAGTGGCCAGGGGGCGTGGGAGACTGGTTGGATAGTAAAGACGCGCGGAAGTCCATCCACGGTCAGAAATGCACCAGTGCTTGATCCCTACGCCGGTACCCTTCTCCGTCGAAATGACAGAGAAATTAGCCGGATCAGGTTCAACGGGTCAGCGCTGCCATTGCGCAGTCTCAGCCGGAATTACCGGCACCCCGTCAAGCAAGAGGAACCACATTAAGCCATGACACAGTGAGTTGGCAACCGCTGCTCTTTTCCACTGCTGAGTGCGATATTGACTCGCCTCGGTGCTGATATTCCTCGGTGCTGATATGCCTCGGTGCGAAACGCGAGGGTATAGTTCCATACAAAACGTACGCAGCCGAACGACTTGGCCAGAAGCTCAGCCTGCTCAGGCGTGGGATAGAATCGTTCTTTGTAGGCGCGCTTTTTTATACTGTATTTTTATCAGGTGCAGGCTAATATTTCAACACAAGAACCGCGTTGCGGTGCGCCCTTATATCACCGCCCGAATGGGCGATGCTTTACGGGCAATTTGGTAAGTGAAACCGGTAAGTGAAAATGGCTGAGCGAATTGCTCGGCCATAACAGACACCAGAATAAGATAGATTAATACTAAGGATAAAAATTAAAAACTACCAAAATACACGTTCAAAACACACCCTTGGACTTGGCGTATAGAACCATACCCTGCCACAACGATAACAATGTCCACGAGGTGTTCCCGATGAAACCCACACTGTTAAGCTCAATCATTGTAGCTCTAGCTAGTCTGCAAGTAAGTACCACTCAGGCCCAAGATATCAAGCTGGGACACGTACTGGCTCCCACTCACAGCTGGAACATCGCTGCGGAAGGTTTTGCCAAGGATGTCGCTGAGGCCACTGATGGCCGTGTCAACTTCCAGGTCTTTCCCAGTGGCCAACTCGGCAACGAAAAAACCGTCGTCGAAGGTATGCAGATCGGTAGCGTGCCGGCTGGCGTGATCGGCTGTGGCTCATTTCAGCCCTTAGATGCCCGCTTTGGCATTGTCGAGCTCCCTTACTCCTGGCCGAACCGTGAGCACGCCTACGCCGCCTACGATGGCAAGCTGGGCAGTGCACTCGAGGAAATCGCCGACGAGCACAACATGAAAATTCTGTCGTGGTGGGAAAACGGTTTTCGCCATGTCACCAACAACCGAGGCCCGATAACCTCACCAGAAGACCTCTCCGGCCTCAAGATTCGTGTCACACCAGACAAAATGCGTCTAGATACCTTCACAGCGCTGGGTGCCAGCCCAGCACCGCTGTCATTCGGCGAGCTGTATTCCGCCTTGCAGCAGGGTGTGTTCGATGCCCAGGAAAATCCGCTTTCCATCATTCACTCCTCTTCGTTCAACGAGGTACAAGATTACGTCTCACTGACCGGCCACGTATGGGCGCCGGCCTGCCTAACGGTTTCTACATTCACTTGGAACCAGCTCTCCGAGGGTGATCAAGCGGCCGTTCAGAAGAGTGCCGACGAGTGGCGTGATAAGCAGCGCGAGATGACTCAGCAAGATGATGCTGAGCTGATTGCCAAGCTGGAAGACGCGGGCATGAATGTCAATGAAGTTGATACCGCGCCCTTCACTGCGCAGGTACAAGATGTGTGGGCAGAATATTCCGACGTCTTCGAGCCTGAGTTGATGAGCCTTGTCGAGTACTACCGAAAAGGCGAGTAACGATGACCTCTCCCTCCATCAATCCGTTCGCAGCACTGTCCTCCATGCGCACCTTGATGATCACTCTCTCACGTTGGAGTTGCCGGGGCTGTTTGGCCCTGGCAGCCAGCGGAGTGACCGTGCTCTCGGCACTGGTGATCTGGACTGTCTTCATGCGCTGGGTGATGGGCCAGCCACCACACTGGGCGGAAGAACTGCCGCAGCTGGTGCTGGTATGGACGACATTGCTAGCCGCCGTGTCTTGCACACGCAACCGTAGTCATCTGAGCGCAGGACTGCTACCGCTACTGGTTCGCTCACCCAAAATTCAGCGCATCACAGGCCGCATTACTGACGCCACCATCCTAATCATGCTGCTGTTGCTAGCCAAGGCAGGCATGGATCTGACCAGCATCACCATGCGCCAGACCACGACCGCACTGCAGATTCCGGCCGGCATCGTCTACCTGTCCGTACCGCTGTGTTGCACCGCCATGGCCCTAGTTCAGCTTGAGCACCTGCTGACGCCTGCGCCGGCCGCCCATGGCAACTTTGACTCACTGCCACCTCACCAAGGAGATGCCTTATGACACTCGGTGCCTTGGCTCTACTCGGTGTATTCGCGCTCGGCATTCTTATCGATATTCCCATTGCCTTCGCCCTACTGTTATCAGCTCTCTTTTATCTGCTAGCGTTCGGTGCTGCACCAATGATGGTCTCGGCACAGCAGTTTGTGGCCGGGATGGAAAGCTTCACTCTGTTGGCGATCCCGCTGTTCGTACTCGCCGCCCAATTAATGAACCGTGCCGGCCTGACCGAACGCTTAGTGCGCCTCTGCATGGCGATGGTCGGTGACATTCGTGGTGGCCTGGCCGTGGTCGCCGTACTCGCCTGCATGATGTTTGGTGCACTGTCAGGATCAGGCGTAGCGGACGTGATCGCCATCGGCAGCATGTTGCTGCCCACCATGGCCCGCAACGGCTATGACAAGGGTTTCAGCAGTGCGCTGGTCGGAACAGCCAGTTCTATCGGCACCGTGATTCCGCCCAGCATAGTGATGATCGTCTACGGCACCACCTCCAACACCTCGGTGGGCCAGCTGTTTATGGGTGGCATCATCCCCGGCCTGATGCTGACCGCCGCGCTCGTCGGCGTCGCCCTCTACATGTCGCGCAAGCATGGCTGGTCAGGGGGTGTTGCCGCCCGCGTACCCGGCGAGCGCCGCCGAGCTCTGCTGAGCGCCCTACCCGCCCTGATGGTGCCCGTGATGATTATCGGCGGCATCCGCTTCGGGGTCTTCACACCCACCGAAGCCGCCGCTTCCGCGATTCTTTACGCCATCATTATCGGCACCTGTGTCTATCGTAGCCTCACCTGGCAAGGCTTTCTGAATAGCATCAAGGCTACCGCTGAAACCACCGGCGCCATCCTGCTAATCATCGGTGCCGCCGGCATGTTTGCCTGGGGCCTAACTTATGAGCAGGTACCGCAGGCCATCGCACAATTAATTGGCGAGTTCACTGACAGCCGCACCAGCGTACTACTGCTGCTTACCGCGGTACTGCTGGCGCTCGGCTCGTTCATGGAAAGCGTGGCGATTATCATCATCGTAACCCCCATCGTGATGCCACTGCTGTCGCAATATGGCATCAGTCCGGTGCACTTCGGAGTGCTGCTGACCGTTAATTTGGCCATCGGTGCTAACACGCCACCACTGGGCATCGACTTAATGGCCGCCTGTCGTATTGCCGGTATCAATGTCAGCGACTCGCTGCGTCCGCTGGGTCTGATGCTGGGTGCGATGTTGATCGTCCTGATGCTGATTACCTTCATTCCGGAACTCGTACTGTTTCTGCCTAACCTGATGGAGGGCTAAATCATGGTTCTTCTAAACTCACGAGAACCCGTGCCAGGGCGCAGTACCCCTCCTCAGCGCTGGCTGTTTGTGCCGGGTAACGACGCTCCCCGTCTGCAATCAGCACTCACCTCTGGTGCAGATGCCATTGTGGTAGATCTCGAAGAGTTCACCCCAGCCGCTGGTCGCGCGCTTGCCATTAGTCATTTCGCCGAGTTCGCCAGGCGTGCTCGCGCACTCAATCTGTGGCCTGCCGTGCGCCTCAACTTGCTAGATCACAGTGGTCTCACTGAACTGGCCGCATTAATACAAAGTGCCCAGGGAGACGTAACGGGTACGCCCGCAGCCGTTTTCCTACCTAGCGTCGAGCAACGCGCGCAACTAGCGGCACTAGATGAAGCGCTCGCCGAGCAAGAGCGACAGCATGCCCTGCCCAAGGCCAGCCTCCGCAGCATCGCGACCCTGGAAAGCCAGATAGGTCTCTTGAATGCGGACACGCTGCTCGCGCCAGGCGCTGACACATCACGCTTGCTGGGAGCGTTGATCGGCACTGGGGACCTGGCCACTGACCTGGGCCTGAGGCCAGAGCTGCCCGCCTCTACCATCACTGAGGCACTCAAACCGTGGCGCCAACGCCTGGCCACGGCCTGTAAAACACATCAACGGCTGGCCATTGATGGCCCTTGGCGCTGGAAACATGGCCTGGGCACCGATCAGCACTGGGCCAACCAACAGGGGTTGCACGCTCGTTGTGTCATCCACCCCGAACAACTCGAATCGCTCTATGACCTAATGTGCTTCAACAGTCACACACAGCACTGCTAGCGATTCGTCACTCGTTATCTATTTCACCTTACGCAACACTATGAGAGTACTTCCATGACTCAGGCCGCGAACACTCCTGTAACTAACACCCCCCTACCAATACGTAATGGCGGTCAGATTCTCGTCGACCAGATTCGCTTACATGGCACCAAGCGAGTGTTCCTGGTGCCCGGCGAAAGCTACCTGCCATGTATCGATGCCCTTAATGAGCATAAAGGCGCTATCGATCCCATCGTTTGCCGCCAGGAAAGTGGTGCAGGCTATATGGCTGAGGCTTACGGCAAGCTGACCAACGAGCCAGGCATATGCTTCGTCACGCGTGGTCCTGGGGCCACTAACGCCTCTATCGCCGTGCACACCGCTTATCAAGACTCCACACCGATGATCCTGTTCATTGGTCAAGTCGGCAACAACTTCATCGAGCGCGAAGCCTTTCAAGAAATCGATTATCGTCGCATGTTCGGCGAGATGACCAAGTGGGTTGCGCAGATCGATGACACCTCGCGCATCCCAGAGTACATCGCACGTGCCTATCAAGTTGCGCGCAGCGGCCGTCCGGGCCCAGTGGTGCTGGCATTGCCGGAAGACACCTTATGGGGCGAAGCGCAGGTAGCGGACGTCAAACCGCACCCGCGCCTGGCCACCTACCCGGGGCAGCCCCAGCTGGATGAGCTGAAGCGCCTGCTCGCGACCGCCGAACGTCCGTTCCTACTGGTCGGTGGCAGCGGCTGGACCCGAGAGGGTCAGATCGCATTGGAAGATTTTGCCAAGCGTTTCGACATTCCTACCGGCGTCGCCTGGCGTCGCCTGGAATGTGTTGATGCCGAATTACCCCAGTTTGCCGGTCATGTCGGCATGGGCATGCATGCGGCATTACGTCAGCAGTTGATAAACAGTGATCTTGTTATCGCCGTCGGCACTCGTATCGGCGAGGCCACCAGTGAAGGCTACAGCTGGATTCAATCGCCAGTACCAACCCAAAAGCTAGTACACGTCTACGCCGACCCGGAAGAGCTGGGTCGCGTTTATCAGCCGACGCTTGCCATCAACACCGACGTTAACGGCTTTGCGCTGGCGCTCTCTCACTTAACGCCAGATAGCGCACCGAACTGGTCTGAGCTAACACATGAAGCCCGCGCAGCCTATCTAGACACGCTCAAAGAACAGCCGTCACCGGGCCCACTGAGCCTAGACAAGATCAGCTTAACCGTCGATCGCATTCTCGATGGCAAGGGCTGCATCAGCGTTGGCGCTGGCAACTATGCGCTCTACCCCCACCGCTACGTGCGCTTCCGCGGTTTAGGCAGTTCTTTGACTCCAACCGTCGGCTCCATGGGATATGGTCTGCCGGCTATTATTTCTAGCAAACTGGAGTTCCCAGAACGCCCTGCCGTCTGCTACGCCGGTGATGGCTGCTTCCAGATGAACCTGCAGGAACTAGGTGTGGCGTTACAGTACCGGCTCGGCATCGTGGTACTGGTGTTCAATAACGGCATGTGGGGCACCATTCGTGCCCACCAGGAAAACGACTTTCCGGGACGCGAGATTGCCCTATCCTTTACCAACCCAGATTTCGCGGGACTGGTCACTGCCTATGGCGGCCTTGGCCAGGTGGTAGAGAAGAACGAAGACTTCGAGGAAAGTTTCAAGCGCGCACTAGAGTTTGCCGATCGAGAGCGCCTGCCAGCCTTGATCGAGCTGCGTTATGATCCGAACGGCATAGCTCCAGGCGAGCTATTGAGCAGTATTCGTGAAAAGGCCCTCCAGCGTGAGGCGGTTGAATAAGCCACATAGACGCCCACCTTCCCGTTGCCTTCGGGTAGCGGGAACTGCGTCTGGGCCATCGGTTATTACGTATAGCCCCGCCACCCAGCCCAAGGCTCAGGAGTTAGAACCCAGATTTCAGAGCCTAGAAAGTTGAACCATGCCGCCACAGAGCGGAGACAGGAGTCATACAACACCATGCCCACGACTACTTCACATTCCATCAGCGCCGAGCAGACCCAACAGATTCTAGATAGCCTCGCCCTACGCGTCGATGGAGAGCGCCTATGGGACGCGCTGATGACGCTGGCCAAGATCGGCGCCACTCCCAAGGGTGGCAACTGCCGCCTGGCACTGACCGAGGAAGACCGCGCAGGCCGCGAGTTGGTCACCGGTTGGCTGGAAGCTGCGGGACTGACGTTGCGCGTCGACGAGATCGGCAATATCTTCGCCCGCCGCCCAGGCCGAAATGACAGCCTGCCGCCCGTCGCTACCGGCAGCCATATCGACACCCAGCCCACTGGCGGCAAGTTTGACGGTTGCTACGGTGTGCTCGCCGGACTCGAAGTCATGCGTGTGCTGCATGAACGCGGCATCGAGACAGAAGCACCACTGGAAGTGGTAATCTGGACCAATGAGGAAGGCAGCCGCTTCGTGCCAGTGATGATGGGTTCCGGCGTTCACGCTGGCCTGATCACGCTGGAGAAAGCATTAGCCGCCACCGATCGAGATGGCGACAGCGTAGCCGCCTCGCTGGCGCGTACAGGCTATGCCGGCGACGTGCCGGTGGGCAGCCATGGCTTCGGCGCTTACTTCGAAGCGCATATCGAACAAGGCCCAGTGCTGGAGCAGGAAGAGATCACCATTGGCGCCGTCACGGGCTCGCTGGGTCTGCACTGGTTCGACGTAGTAGTCAGCGGCCAGGAAGCCCATGCCGGCCCGACGCCGATGCCCTACCGTCGCGATGCCCTAAAGACCGCCTGCGCACTGGTCAGCGATATCCTGACCCTGGCTGATGACTACCAGCCCAATGGTCGCGTTACCTGTGGCGAATTCAATGTGCACCCCAATTCGCGCAACGTAATTCCGGGGCAGGTGCGGTTCAGCGTCGACCTCCGTCACCTAGAACCGGCCGTGCTCGCTAAGATGCACGACCAACTCAAGGCGCTGTGCCTTAAGCATCACACCGCCAATCAGAGTGACAAGCAGCTCATTGACGTCGAACTGATCGAACTGCAATACATCCCGCCGACGCCTTTCGCACCGGAGCTGGTTGAGATGGTGCGCAGTGCCAGCCGTGAACTGGAACTCAGCTTCCGCGACATAGAAACCGGTGCTGGCCACGATGCCGTGCAGATAGCTGGTATCAACCCGGCAGCAATGATCTTTGTGCCCTGCGAAGACGGCATCAGCCACAACGAGAGCGAAAACGCAGAACCTTCCGATCTCGAGGATGGTGCCAACGTGCTGCTGCTGGCAATGCTCAAGCGCGCCGGTATTGTGAGCACCAACCTCAACAATACCGAGGAGAACGCTCAATGAGCGCAACCACTGCAGCATCCGCCCCGCTGACCCATGCCGACTGGCAACAGCGCGCGGCAGCGCTGACTTTCGAGACCCGTGCCTTCATTGATGGTTCATATACCGAAAGCACCGACTGCAACACCTTCCCAGCTTACAACCCGGCGACCGGTGAAATCCTGGCCCACATCACCGCCTGCACCGAGCAAGATATTGACCGCGCTGTGATGGCTGCGCGTCGTGCCTTTGATTCTGGCGTATGGTCACGCCAGTCACCACAGTCACGCAAGGTCGTGATGCAGCGCTTCTCGCAGCTGATCAGCGAGAATGCCGAAGAGCTGGCGCTGCTGCAGACGCTAGAAATGGGCAAGCCGATCGGCGACAGCCTAGGCTTCGACCTGGCGGAGACCTCACGTTCTGTCGCCTGGTACGCCGAGGCCATCGACAAACAGTACGACGAGATTGCACCGACCGGCGAGAACGTTCATACCACTATCACCCGTGAATCACTAGGCGTGGTCGCGGCGGTGGTGCCGTGGAACTTTCCACTGATGATCGCCTCCTGGAAGTTCGCTCCCGCACTGGCACTGGGTAATAGCGTAGTACTCAAGCCGGCCGAATCCTCAAGCTTGAGTGCGCTACGCCTGGCAGCACTAGCCAATGAAGCCGGTATTCCGGCCGGTGTTTTCAACGTCACGCCTGGACTGGGTGCAGTGGCGGGCCAGGCGCTTGGTCTGCACATGGACGTCGATGTGCTGGCCTTCACCGGCTCCACTGCCACCGGCAAGCGCTTCATGCGTTACGCCAGTGACTCCAATCTCAAGCGCGTATGGTTAGAGTGCGGCGGCAAGTCACCGCATATCGTGTTCGCCGACTGCCCGGACCTAGACATGGCCGCACGCGCCGCCGCAGACGCCATCTTCATCAATCAGGGTGAAGTCTGCATCGCGGGCTCCCGCTTGTATGTTGATGAGGCTATCTTCGACGACTTCATACCACGCCTGATCGCCTGCGCCCGTGCCATGCCGGCTGGCGATCCGCTCGACCCGTCCACGCGCATGGGCGCACTGGTCAGCGCGGATCACCACGAGAAGGTACTCGGCTTTGTCAAAACAGCATGCTCAGAGGGCATGACGCTACATCAGGGCGGGCAGGCGATTGCGCCCAGCGATGCCACATCCGGCGGCTGGTATCTGGAACCAACCATCGTGGAGGGTGACCAGAACAACACCGTGATGCGCGAAGAAATCTTCGGCCCAGTACTGGGCGTGACCCGTTTCAGCGGCGAGGAGCAGGCCATCGAACTGGCCAATGACTCTATCTATGGGCTAGGTGCTGGTCTGTGGACGCGAGACTTAGCTCGCGCTCACCGTGTCTCACGTCGACTGAAGGCAGGGCTGGTATGGGTCAACTGCTACGCCGATGGCGATATCAGCGTGCCCTTCGGTGGCGTCAAGCAGTCCGGCTTCGGGCGTGATAAATCACTTCACGCGCTGGACAAGTACTCTGATCTTAAAACCACCTGGATCAACCTCGACTACTGAGCCAATGTGCCGCCGCCACCGATGAGACTCTATAGGATGGCAGCGGCACCGAGGGGCGCGTCAACAAACTGCAAAAGATGCCTCACGACGCAGCATCTGGATCAACGATATCACTAGCCGTACTTGGTGCTTCTCCACTAGGGGGCGTTAACAATTGCTGATGGAGGTCTGCCTGATTTAGCATGACTGTA
>NZ_JBQDJZ010000084.1:0-11492 GCF_052095765.1 Halomonas sp. | reverse complement strand
AGTACCATTCTGAGCGCTTCAGCCGCTTAGAACCGAATTGAGCAGCGGTTCCTTAGCGTTAATACTGAGTGAGACAAAGAGATGAAAAAGCATGGCAGAGCCAGTGGGTCAGTCTTGCTGGGCATTTTCACCGGCCCTGATGTGACAGGCGACTTCGTCAATATCTTGGTGGCGCACATCCATACCCTTGACTAGGTAGATTACATATTCCGCCAGATTGCTGGCATGGTCGCCAACTCGCTCTAAGGAACGCAGCATCCACATGATGCTCAGTATTGGGGAGATCGAACGGCTATCTTCCATCATGAACGTCATGAGGGAGCGCATGGCAGCCCGGTATTCGCTATCGACACCCTCATCTTCACGGGCCACTTTCAGGGCCAGGTCGGTATCTAAATGGGTGAACGACGCTAGCGAATCGCGAACCATCCGACACACATGCTCGCTGATGAGCCGTACTTCGACAAAACCGTGGTTTCCTGAGTTCTTGTCGATCAGCTCCAGCGCGTTGCGGGCAATCTTACTGGCCTCGTCGCCAATGCGCTCGAGATCCGACGTGGCGCGGGTGACTGCTAACACAAGGCGTAGGTCCGTAGCCGCTGGTTGACGGCGCAACAGCACTAGAGTGCATTCGTCGTCGATGCTGATCTGCATGTCATTTACGCGGCGGTCGTTAGCCACCACCTGTTGAGCTAGCACCGTGTCTGCTTCAAGTAGCGAGCGTGTCGCATCCTGCACCTGCTTTTCTACCAGTTCCCCCATGTCCATCAGGTGCGCTTTTAACGCCTCCAGCTCCTGGCTGAATTGACGGGAGATATGCTGACTACGGGGTTCGTCCGTCATGCTCATCGATGGTTCTCCAGTGATGCCTCATGGCGACATGAAAAGGTCACGTCACAGTGAGTGTCAAAAGGTAGCGGTGCAATGTTTCAGTCTGATGAAGCTCGGTGAATATTGCGTTCCAGTTACCAGGTGGCGTGGGGAAGCACCACTAGGTGACAGCAGGTTATCTGATAAGCATGTGAAGAAGGCGTGCAGTGTGACGGGTGTTCAGAGAGCGTGACGATAGGTTTTTGGGATTGTCATGAGGTTGTCATCTTTGTCGGGCATCTTCGGTGTCGCGAAAGGACGAACCTCTCTCTTATCAAGGAGCACCTTCCATGAGCCGTACCTTAAGAAATCGCGCTATCAAGACAACTGCCATTGCTGCTGCCGTTATCGGTATTGTTGGGGTGGCTCAAGCCCGTGACCAGGTCCGTATCGTAGGTTCCAGTACGGTGTATCCGTTCTCAAGTTATGTGGCCGAAGAGTTCGGTGCAATCAGCGACTACCCGACACCGGTTATTGAGTCCACCGGCTCTGGTGGTGGTTTGCGCCTTTTTTGTAACGGCGTCGGTGAGGGCACTCCGGACATCAGCAATGCGTCTCGCCGTATGAAGCCTTCCGAGTTTGAGCGTTGCGCAGAGAATGGTGTCACCGATATTACCGAAGCCTTTGTTGGCTACGACGGTATTGCCTTTGCCCAGTCTGGCGCTAACCCAGCCATGGACGTAACGCGTGAACAGCTCTTTATGGCGCTGGCCGCCAAGGTGCCGGTAGACGGTGAGCTGGTCGACAACCCTTATAAAAAATGGAATGAGATCGACGCTTCCTTGCCGAATCGTGAGATCGCTGTTTATGGGCCGCCGACGACTTCTGGTACCCGGGATGCCTTTGAAGAGCTGGTGATGGAAGCTGCCTCTGAGTCGATGAGTGCTTATGGCGGTGAGGGATTCACCGATATCCGCGCTGACGGTGCCTATATCGACTCCGGGGAGAACGATAACCTGATAGTCAGGCGTCTTGTCGAGAACACCAATGCCTTTGGCATCTTTGGCTACTCTTTCCTCGAAGAGAATGTCGATAGCCTGCAGGGTTCAAGCATCGATGGGGTGGCGCCGACTCCTGAGGCGATTGGTAGCGGTGAATACCCGGTATCACGTTCGATGTTTTTCTATATCAAAAACCAACACGCCGATGATGTGCCGGCCATGTATGACTACGCTGATCTGTTCATGAGCGAGCAGATGGTGGGCGAGCTGGGTTACCTGAAAGGAATCGGCCTGATTCCGGCGGGTGAGAAGCTGCGTGGCGAAGCTCGTGGCGTAGTTGAAAGCCGTACTGCACTCGAATTGAGCGATCTGAACTAAGCGCTATTGCCGCTGCGTCAAGCGGACCGGCACCTCGATGAGTGCCGGTCCTTGGCGGCGTAGAGAGTCAGGTTTAAGCGTCATCTATGGATGATCACTTCGAGAGACAACTATGCACTCTGATCAACTTCTTGCCCTGTTCAGCGCCATGTTAGTGGCACTAGGGCTGGTCGCTTTCTTTACGGCGCGTGCTAAGGCCACCAAGGTACGCACTAGCGGAACACCAATGACTGCCCAGCCAGATCAGTATGGCTGGTTTGGTGTATTGTCCACTGCCGCGCCTGCGCTAGTAGTCAGCTTGGTTGGCGCAGTTATCATGTTGCTGATGGGGGCAGAGATCCCTGTTGCCATGTTGTTAGTGGTCAGTATTGTCGTGGCCTGCTTAGGCTTGGCGTGCGGGCTTATTATGGTCAAACCCGAGTTTCATGCGCGGCGTGCTATTGAAGTATTTGTGCGCTGGATGTTGGCGGGTGCCACTTTAATTTCGATTTTGACCACGCTGGGTATATTGGTTTCGATTATCGGTGAAGCGCTGCGCTTCTTTCAGGTGCAGGGTTTCTGGGGTTTCATTACTGGCACTGTCTGGAATCCAGGAGCCAGCTTTCTTGAAGCTGCTGGTCGTGGAGAAGAGGGCGCCAGTGCGGCCCAGTTCGGCTCATTGCCGCTGTTTGCCGGTACGTTCATGGTCACGGCAATTGCCATGTTGGTGGCCATTCCGATTGGCCTTCTGTCGGCAATTTACATGTCTGAATTTGCCACGCCGCGTATACGCGGCATTGCTAAGCCGATGCTCGAAGTATTGGCCGGCATACCTACTGTGGTCTATGGCTTCTTTGCTGCTATCACTGTCGCGCCACTGATTGTTGCTGCTGCTCAGGTGTTTGGCCTTAAAGCGGATTTCAACAACGCCCTGGCCCCGGGCATTGTCATGGGCATCATGATCATTCCCTTCATTTCTTCCTTGTCCGATGACGTCATCAGCTCGGTGCCTGACAGCATGCGTCAAGGTGCGTTGGCACTGGGTTTGACCCATGGTGAAACGATTTGGGACGTGGTGGTACCTGCTGCACTACCGGGCATCATTTCTGCATCGTTACTGGCAGTTTCCAGGGCGCTGGGTGAAACCATGATTGTGGTTATGGCGGCGGGCATGCTGCCCAACCTGACGGCTAATCCGCTAGAAAACATGACCACAGTAACGGTGCGTATTGTTGCTGCGCTAACCGGGGATCAAGAGTTTGCCAGCGCCGAGACACTGTCTGCCTTTGCCTTGGGGCTAGTGCTGTTTGTGGTCACGCTGACGCTCAACCTGGTGTCGGTGATCATGATTCGCCGTTTTCGTGCAAAGTACCGGATTAGCAATCTTTAAGCCGAGGAATCACTGAAATGACACACTCTTTTGATGATATCAGTGCTCAGCTTCGGCGGCGGCATCGCAAGACACGCTGGCTGAAAGGGATGTCGATGGGGGCACTGGGTCTTGCTGCTCTTTTTTTGGTGTTCTTTTTCACCGACATGCTGCTCAAGGGGCTGCCAGCTTTCTCTCAGGCCCAAATAAATGTTGAGGTGGACTACAGCGAGCAAGCTAGCCAGATGCCGATGGCGGCGGTTTCTGAGGAAATTCGGCCATTGGTCAGTCGCGGTTATTTACGTCTGATTCCCTCTCGAATGCGAGACAACCCTGGGCTTCAGGGCTCCACACGTAGTGAGTGGGTGCTGGCTGACAGTCAGGTAGACCAGTACTTGAAAGGGCATCGCAGCAAACTGAGTGAGCGCAACAAGGCGCTGGTGGATCAGCTGCGGGCCGAGGGGCGAGCGGAGCTGCGCTTCAACATACGCTTCTTTACCAGCGGCGACTCCAAGATGCCGGAACTTGCAGGTATTGCCTCGGCCGCCGTGGGGACCGTGCTGACCCTGATAGTTACTCTGGTGGTGGCATTTCCGATTGGCGTGATGACGGCAATCTATCTGGAGGAGTTTGCGCCGGATAACCGCATGACCCAGCTGGTCGAGATCAATATCAACAACCTAGCGGCGATTCCCTCGATTCTGTATGGCCTGCTGGGTCTGGCGATCTTCATCAACGTTTTTGGTGTGCCGCGCTCTTCGCCGCTGGTCGGCGGGTTGACGCTGGCGCTGATGACATTGCCGGTGATTATTATTTCTACTCGCACGGCGCTGCGCAGCGTGCCGGACTCGATTCGTCATGCCGGCTTCGGCGTTGGCTGTTCGCGCTGGCAGGTGGTGCGTGACCATGTCTTACCGCTGGCGATGCCCGGCATCATGACTGGTGCGATTATTGGTTTGGCTCAGGCCATGGGTGAAACCGCACCGTTGATCATCATCGGCATGGTGGCGTTCATTCCCGACATCAGCAGCTCATTTACCGATGCCGCCACGGTGATGCCTGCCCAGATATTCACCTGGGCAGGAGAGCCGGGCCGCGCCTTCATCGAGAAGACCTCAGGCGGCATTCTGGTCTTGCTGGCAATACTGATCACGATGAATACAACCGCTGTCGTGCTTCGCAAGCGTTTTGAGCGGCGCTGGTAGCCCATGCCAGCAGGTGGTGAAACAGAGGACAAACGAGCATGAACCTGAACATGAGCCTGAATATTCCTGTATCACACAAGAGTTTATCGTCCATGAACCGACCTTCAAGCGGTGAGCCGGTGAATCGTAACCTTAGCGACAACCACTCACTTGGTGTGAGAGTGCGTGATCTGGATCTTTGGTACGGAGAGTCCCAAGCGCTAAAGTCTATCAGCCTGGATATCTACCAAAACAAAATTACTGCGCTGATTGGTCCTTCTGGCTGCGGAAAGTCGACATTCTTGCGCTGTTTGAATCGCATGAATGACCTGATTCCCGGCGTTCGCATCAAAGGGCTGGTCGAGATGGATGGCCGCGATGTGAATGATTCGAAAATGGATGAAGTCGCGTTACGCCGCCGTGTTGGCATGGTGTTTCAAAAGCCTAATCCGTTTCCCAAGTCGATCTTCGAGAATGTTGCCTATGCGCCGCGTATGCACGATATCGTTAGCCGCAAGGCCGATGTGGAAGCATTGGTAGAAAGCGCGCTGCGTGATGCGGGTCTGTGGGAGGAGGTCAAAGATAAGTTGCACCAGCCGGGTACGTCACTTTCCGGTGGCCAACAGCAGAGGCTGTGTATCGCGCGCGCTATTGCCGTGCAACCAGAAGTGATTTTGATGGATGAGCCGACGTCAGCGCTGGATCCTATCTCTACGGCGACGATCGAAGACTTGATGGACAGGCTTAAGCGTCGTTATACCATCATTACGGTAACGCACAACATGCAGCAGGCAGCACGAATCGCCGATTACACCGCCTTCTTTCACTTAGGCGAAATGATCGAATATAACGATACCAAGGCAATGTTTTCAACGCCGCATACCAAGAAGGCTGAAGACTATATTACGGGTCGCTATGGTTAAAAAAAGCCGTCTGCTAGTTCTGCTTACAGTGACGTTTTCTGGGCGTTTTTACTACTGGGCCTGACCTCATTTGGTGGCCCAGTGGTGCATCTAGGCTACTCTCGTACAGAGTTTGTCGCGCGGCAGCGTTGGCTCTCTGGACAAGACTGTGCCGACTTGTTGGCGCTTTGGCTACTGGATTTATCCAGCCAGTGTAAGGCTGGTGACGGCGAAGGCGTAGCCGATGATGCCGCCAGCGATAACGTCGCTGACATAGTGCAGGCCGAGACCAACACGCGACATGGCAATCAATAGCGCCAGAGGGATCATCCAGGGAAGGAGTAGCGGTGCATGTGCGGCAGTCAGTACGCAAAACATCACTGCGTGCATGGTGTGGCCGCTAGGAAAACTATAGCGGTCACGGGCAGGCTCCAAGCAAGAGATGCTTGTGTTAAAGGTAATGAAGGGGCGTTCGCGACATAACCGAGTTTTAATGAATCGATAAACTGCAATCGCTAATAGTGCAGTGATGCTGTACTGCAGAAGGTAGGTAAAACCATCTGTTTCCTGTATCCAAGGTTGTGCAACAATTAAGGCTACCCACACGGGCCAGTCACCGAGCTTGCTGGCCAAACGTAATGTGGCTAGCCAAGGGCGATAAAGGCTGAAATGAGCAATGCGCTGACAGAGCCGCCATTCCATTAGGTCAAGGCGCTCAAATGCTGCAAGGGTGCGCGCTTTCATGGAGATTCTCCTGGGCCTGTTGAAGAACGTTGAGAAAGGTATCGGCGATAGCCGGCCAGCGGTATTCAAGAGCACGTTGACGCGCCGCGTCACCGAGCTGGGTATAACGTTGGGGTTGTTGGCAGAGCGTGACAGCTGCATGGTGGAAGCTGGCGTTGTCTCCTGGGGGTATCGCCAAACCATTACGTTCATGATCGATCAGTTCTGCCGCTGCGGCATGCTTAAAGGCCACCACTGCTAGGCCGCTAGCCATGGCCTCTAGCACCACATTGCCCCAGGTTTCAGAAAGCGAGGGAAACAGAAATAGATCGGCGCTCGCATAATAAGAAGGCAGGGATTCGTGTGGTACGAAACCGATGAAGTGCGCATGTGGTAGCGTGCGCTCGAGCCGTTGTCGCGCGGGCCCATCTCCGATGATGACTAACGCCATGTCAGGGCGAGAGTCGAGTAAAACGCGGTAGCTTTCTTCAAGTAACGCGAGGTTTTTTTCAGGCGCGAGGCGCCCTACGTAGAGGGCGACAGGCTGGTGGCTATCGACACCCCATTTTTCGCGCAATAGTAAGCTACGCTGGCGGGGTGAAAACTGTTCGGTATCGATGCCGCGCCCCATCACCGTCAATCGCTGAAAGCCTTGTGCGGCTAGCGATGTTGTTAAGGCCTGAGTTGGCGCGAGTGTCGCTGTGCAGCCGTTGTGAAAGCGGCGCAGCATGTTGAGCACTGCTGGGGCTAGCCAGGGCACATGATAGTCATGGCAATAGTGGTCAAAGTTGGTGTGCCAGCCTGCTACCACAGGAATGTTCAGGCGTTGGGCAATACTGCGGGCTGACCAGCCGAGAGGGCCCTGTGTTGCTAGGTAGACCACCGTGGGTGGCTGCTCTTGCCATAACCGTAGTAAACGACGCGGAGCGGGCAGACCAAGGCGAACTTCGCGGTAGCCGGGAAGTGTTATGCCACGCACCAGCAGTTCTGACTGTATTTCAAGCTGCTTTTTTGAATAGCCCGCCTGACGAGGTCGGACTAGCTGCAGGATTATTCCGCGGCTGTGCAGTTGGTTAGTGAGGTGGCTGAGGGTGTGAGCAACACCGTTGATGTCGGGCGGCCAAGTTTCGCTGACGAGACAAATACGCATGAGATTTTCCTTGTCGTTGGTCGGCCAAACCGATTATCCCTCAGTCTATTGAGGCCCAATGACAGGATGGTGACATTCTCATGGTAGAACGGTGACAGAAAGTGCATAGTGGCGCTGCATGAATTGCCAGCGATGTCGCTGGCAATTCACGTTGGCAACGTCAAGAGTGGCGGTCAGTCGCGCTCAGTGGAAGGCGGGCTTATCAGGCGCTGTTGAGGGAATACGCAGCGAAAGGTGGCACCTTGCCCCAGCTGGGAAATGATCTCCATTTGTGCTTCGTGGCGTAGCAACACGTGTTTGACGATAGCAAGCCCAAGTCCAGTGCCGCCGGTGGCGGTGCTGCGGCCTTTGTCTATGCGATAAAAACGCTCGGTAAGTCGCGGTATATGTGCCGCGGCAATTCCTTCCCCGTTGTCTTCTACTTCCACACATGCGCTTTGGCCCAGGGTTCTCCAGCGCAGCACAATGTGGCTTCCCGGTCCCGAGTAGCGCACGGCATTGAAGGCCAGGTTGGATATGGCGCTATGCAGTTCCTGTTCGCAGCCCATGAGGTCATGCGTGCTGTGTATCTCCAGGCTGATACGCTGCTGGCTATCGGACAATGCCTCAGCGTCACGGCGAACGGTCTCCAGCAGGCTGGCAAGGTTAATACGTGTATCGGTGCCGCTGCGCTCATTGTTTTCCAGCCGTGACAGCATCAGTAAGTCATTGACTAGGTTCTGCATGCGCACGGTTTGCTTTTGCATTTGCGTCACGCCACGCCCGAGTCTTGGCGGCAGCACCTCGGTCATGTCTTGATAGAGCTCCAAGTAGCCAGTCAGCACAGTGAGCGGTGTGCGTAGCTCATGGGAGACATTGGCGACGAAGTCACGGCGCACCTGCTCCAGACGATGCAAGCGGGTAATATCACGCGCCATCAGCAGGCGTTCATCATTGCCATAAAGGGTAATCTGGCACTGCAGGATCTGCTGCTCGTTGACGGGGGAGGTCAGCGTCAAAGGATCGCGATAATCCAGCGCATGAAAGTAGTCGACGAAGCGTTCATCGCTCAGCAGGCGGGTAATGTGCTGGCGCCGACCCTGAAGGCAGTCAAGCCCCAGCATGCGCTCTGCTGCACTGTTCCACCACTCTATATAGCCTTGCCTGTCGAGCATGACCACGCTGTCGCGCATGGCCTCTGAGGAGTCCTTGATGCGTGATAATGTATCTCGCAGACGCCGCTGAGTGACCTGCTGAACCTTTTGGTAACGGTCGAGGCGGTCGAATAGTGCACCCCAAACACCATTACCCACGAGGGGTTTGTCGTGGGTGGGCTGGGTCAGCCAATGATGCAGTGCGTAAAGTTGGCGAAGCTGGTAGAAAATATAGCTGCCCAAGCCGATAGCAATGCCTGCGCCTACAGCAGAAAACAGCCAGCCAGCCAGTGCGCCAAGAGCGCACAGAATGGCCAGGTGGCCCAGTTCTCGTTGCCAAAGTCGTGTCATGATGGGCCGGGCTCAGTATTTTTCCGAGAAGCGATAGCCCGTGCCACGCACGGTCTGAATCAGCTGCTGATGGGGCTCGCCCAGTGCCTTGCGCAATCGGCGGATGTGTACATCGACCGTTCGTTCTTCGACATAGACATTGCCACCCCAGACCTGATCAAGCAGCTGGCCACGGGTATGGACGCGCTCCTGGTGAGCCATAAAAAACTGCAGCAGACGGTATTCGGTAGGGCCAAGTTCCAGCGGCTTGTCATGACTGCTGACACGATGACTGACAGGATCAAGCACCAGACCCTGCACTTCCACTACCTCATCAATACCATGCGGTGTGGCACGTCGCAGTACTGCTTTTAAACGTGCCATCAGTTCACGGGGAGAAAATGGCTTGGCGATGTAGTCATCGGCTCCGGCTTCCAGCCCCTGAACCTTGTTGTCCTCCTCCCCCTTGGCCGTCAGCATGATGATCGGAAGCCCGGCGGTGATTGGGTCACGCTTGAGGCGGCGCGTCAGCTCGATGCCACTGGTACCTGGCATCATCCAATCAAGCAGTACCAGATCGGGGCGCTGATCAATGATCAGTGCATGAGCTGTTAGAGCGTTATCTGCTTCCAGAACACGATAGTCAGCCATCTCCAGCGTCAGGGCGATCATTTCTCGAATCGGTGCTTCATCATCGACAATCAGAACAGTCTTTGCTGACATTTCAGGCTCCATGTCCAGGCCGTAAGTAATGCGGTTTGATGACGATAGCAACATTTTTTTGTGACAGTAGTGTGACAAGGTGCTGATGGCTACTAGCAGGTCAGGGTCGTGACCGGCCCATGCGTACCACCAACACCACGCCGGCGATGGTCACGGCCATGCCGATCACTGACAGTAAGGGCAGGCGTTCATCAAACAGCCACCAGGCCTCAAGTGCTGTGGCCGGTGGCACCAGGTAGAATAGGCTGGCGACTCGCGAAGCTTCGCCACGCTCAATCAGTGTCATCAGCAGCAGGATGGCACCGATGGACAGCCCCATGGCCAACCACACCAGCGCCATGACGAAGCTCACGGACCACTGGATCTCGCCGGTCTCGAACAGCAGCGCACCTAAACTAAGCACGACACCGGCACCGAGATACTGCGCCACGGCACCCCCCAGTAGCGGCTGGCCAGGACAGTAACGCTTCTGATAGACAGTGCCCAGGGTGATACCGAGCAGGGCTACCCCGATCCAGGCCAGCGCGGCCGTGCCAAACCCCGTAAACAGCTGCTCGCCGGGATCAAGGGTGCCGGTCAGCACCATGCCGACCCCGACAAGCCCCAGCACCAGACCCAGCCACTGTAGCGGGGTGGCACGCTCGCCGAGCATCGGGCCAGCCAGCGCTGTGGTCAGTAGCGGCTGTAGTCCGACCAGCAGTGAAGCCAGCCCTGCCGGCATGCCCAGTTCGATGGCGTAGAACACCCCGCCCAGATAAGCGCCATGCACGAGCAGGCCGGATACAGCCAGCTTTCCCCAGCTGGCAGCACCTCGTGGCCATTTGTTACCCAGCACAAAAACCAGCGGGATCAGCACGACCAGGGTCAGCAAGAAACGTACCAGCAGAAAGGTGAATGGTTCGGCATAGGGCAGGCCGAAGCGAGCACCGATGAAGCCGGTACTCCACAGCAGCACAAATAGTACCGGCATGGCGTACAGCCAGATGTTGTGGCGGTTATTGTTGTGAAAAAAGGCCGGTGTCATAGGGAAAAGCAAGCTCCGT
Source organism: Halomonas sp. (assembly GCF_052095765.1). Lineage (GTDB taxonomy): Bacteria > Pseudomonadota > Gammaproteobacteria > Pseudomonadales > Halomonadaceae > Halomonas. The sequence continues at coordinate 767 of NZ_JBQDJZ010000084.1, read as the reverse complement.
GCGGGTAAATATATCGGGGAGGTATCTCGGGTTGGCAGAGTAACGCTCAATTTTCCATGAGTAGGCGACGACTTACCAATATCCAGCTTATATTCAGGCGCAATGTACACTTTGTTATCCGAAGTCATGGAACCCTTCCGCCTTTTGAGTATCACAAAGGCTGCACGATACAGATATATCCATGTTTTTCTGGAGGTAGCATGCAACGATTGACCACTTTTCTCGCCGCCGCCCTGCTTAGCACTGGGCTTGTGAGTGGCGTGGCCTACGCGCAGCAGGATACAGCTACAGCCGGTGGGGAAGTTCAGACGCAGGCGCAGGCATCCAGTTTCTCAGACCAGCAGCTGATGAAGTTTGCTGATGCCTCTAAAGAAATTGCCATGCTCAACCAGGAGTATGCAGGACGTTTGCAGAATACTGACGGGGATGAAGCCCAGCAGCAGATACGCCAGGAGGCCAACGACAAGATGGTCCAGGCCGTTGAGGCTCAGGACATGAGTGTTGAAACCTTCAATGGCATCGGTGAGGCGATTCAGAGTGATCCCGAGCTGTTGAAGAAAGTCCAGGAAATGGCTCAGGCTCAGTAAGGCAGGGTTTCTTGGGCTACTTAGCGCGCAAGCGGGCCGAGCTGGCTTGCGCCTGTTGCTTGGAGCGTTGCATCTGCGCTACGTTTCATTAACGATATACGGAGGGCTGCCCTGGGCGGGCCTCCGTTTTTTTATCCCCGCGCTTTCCTGCTGTGGACGAGGGGCAGCTTTACGGCCTTG
>NZ_JBQDJZ010000083.1:0-11749 GCF_052095765.1 Halomonas sp. | reverse complement strand
GGGCAGTACGCAGGTAGTCGATGGACAGATCAACAATACGCGGCAGCTCAGACCCACGTGCTAGCCGCATCAAATCCAAGGTGGCTGCCGTTTCCATGAAGGCCGCCACGACACCCCCGTGCAGGGCTGGCAGCAGGATGTTACCGATGTTGCCATCGCGGGGTTCCAGACAAAAAAGTAGCCCCTCACCATGTGGGTCTGCTGAGGCGCTGACACCTAGACGACGGGCGTAGGGAACGCGCTCCAACCAGGTGTCGATATCCGTGCTGTTAAAAGCACTGCTATGAAAAGCATCAGACATGGCCACCCTCCTGTGAACCATCACTGGCAAACAGCGCCTTAGCGAAGCCTGGCGGCGTGTTGCGCTCCCCAAGGCGCACGAAATTGGCGATACCCCGGGCAACAGGCTGCCTGCGGGTTTGCCACACCAGGCCTTCAGTAAACACCACCGACGCGCTGACCGAGACAGCACGCGCCTCGGCAATGATCGCCTGACCTTCCAACGCTGGGCGGTAATGATCGACCCGCAGATCCAAGGTGGGACACACCTCAGGGCTTGGCAGCGCCGGCAGCACAGCGGCCCCGCATACCGTATCAAGTAGCATGGTCAGCACCCCGCCATGCACCAGACCGCGAGCCGGATCACCCAGCAGGTCGGCGTGCCAGGGCAGCCGCAAACGCACGCCATCGGGCCCGGCTTCGATGACCTCGACGCCAAGCTCGCGGGTATGGGGAATAATCGTGACAAAACGCCTTATGGCGCGTTGCCAATCGTCGCGACTCGGCGCAGGAACGCAAGACATGAACCACCTCGGGCTGAACAGGCATACCGGCAGCGCCGGCCTGGAATCAAACGTTTGTATTACGCTAACCGTCATACCCCAGCCTGGCAATAGCCAAGCGACACAGCATTCCTTGCGCCAAAGCAGTTACTGGCCGCCACCTGGCCGCGCTTCACGCCACAGGCGATAGCCTTCCAGGCCGCGATCCACGCGCGTCAGCATCCAGCCGACAATGACCACATCGTCCAGCAGGCCGATTACCAGAAGAAAATCCGGAATCAGATCCAGTGGAGACACCAGGTAGACAAAAGAAGCCAGCATCCACAAGATTGCCTGCCATGGAACCGGCCGATAGCGGCCGCGCACCACATCGGCCAGCATGGGGCCAAACAACCTGAGCGCTCGCCCCATTCGGGCAAAAAGCTGCGGACGACGCTTGAGCCGCTGCAGTGGATTGGGGCCTTTGGGGCCGTTACCGGGACTCGCCATATCGCACAGTCTCCATCGCCGCTTTGCGGTTTGAGGGTGGTGGCCACTTTGGCTGGCTACTTCACTGTAGTTGGGGCACTCTTATGCAAGGTCAAGCATCTTGCCAATGGCTGTTAGCAACCGCATGCTTTACAGCGCCACGCTTACCCCAATCGAGAGACGCACCATGTACTGGCCACCCCGCTCCTTGCCGCGCCGCCTGCCGGCCTTGCTGCTGTGTATTACCCTGCCCTGGCTTTCCACGTCGCTGTATGCCAGCGATGATAACGCGCTGCGTCAGGCGCTGGCATCAGCCCGCGCCGGCGACTGGCAAGCTATCAACCACGGCGCCATTGCTGGCCATCCGCTGGAAGGCTACGTGGAATACCATCTGCTCAAGCGTCAACTCCCTAATGTCTCGGCAAATGAGGTCAACAGCTTTACCAGCCGCTACAGCGACTCACCGCTGGCCGGCTGGATGCGCGGCGAGGCTATTTCCTCCTATGGCGATGCCCGCCGCTATGACGACGTGCTGGCTGTAGCCGACGGTGAGCCCAAGGGCACTGAGCAACGTTGCCACTATTTCACCGCGCTGCTCAGAAGTTCGCCTGAAGCCGCCGCCATGGGTGGCCGCGAGTTGTGGCATGCTGGCCAATCCCAGCCGCCGGCTTGCGACACCCTATTCAGCACGCTGCAATCACGAGGCGCCATCGGCCCGAATGAGAACTGGGAACGGTTGACGCTGGCCTGGCGCGACGGCAACTCGGACCTGATGGACTACCTAAGCAGGCAGACAACCAGCGCATGGAGCTCAGGCCTAACAGCGCTGAGAGACGCCGCCTCGTCTCCGCACCTGCCCGCCCGACTGCCTGACTGCGTAGGCCCCAACTGCAGCGGCAACGGTGCGCTTTATACTGCCATCATGCACAAGGCGACCCGCGCCAACGTAAGCGCAGCACTGGCTGCCTGGCAGCGCTGGTCACCGAGCGCGATCATTGCAGACGAACGCAAGCACGCCATAGAACACGACCTTGCTTACTACATCCTGGCGCGCGATATCGAATCGCAGTACGCCTGGGTTGATAGCGTGCTACCCGCGCTAAACAGTGAAACCCTGCTCGAGCTACGCATTCGCAGGGCCCTGCGCGAACGGGACTGGAGCGGCGTGCTCACCTGGACCAACCTGTTACCGGCTGACGCGGCCGAGAATGCACGCTGGCAATACTGGAAAGGCCGAGCGCTGGAGCAACTGGGTAACAGCAGCGAAGCACAACAAGCCTATGCCAACGCAGCGCAACAGCGCGAATTCTTTGCCTTTGCCGCTGCCGATCGCCTTGGCCAGCCCTACGCCTTGAACCTGTCCAACACCACCGTCAGTGAAAACCTGCGCCGCCAGGTAGCAGCCTTGCCCCCAGTGATTCGTGCCGAAGCACTGCTGCGGATCAACGAGCCGGGGCTGGCCAATAGCGAATGGTATGGTGCAGCCGCCCAGCTGGACCCTGAGCTGGCCCAAGGCCTAGCCGACTATGCCCAGCAACGCGGCTGGCCCGCCCGGCTGGTGCAAACCACCATCGCAGCCAAACAGTGGGACGCCCTGCCATGGCGCTTCCCTGAGGCCTACCGCGATGATTTCCTGAGCTGGGGACGCTCTACCGGGGTTGACCCTTACCTGCTGATGGCCATTGCCCGGCGTGAAAGCGCCTACAACCCTGAAGCGCTTTCACCCGCGGGGGCTCGCGGCCTGATGCAATTGATGCCTGGCACTGCCACCCAGCTCAGCCGTCAGATGGGCATCGCTGACCCAGGGCCTTACGGAATACTCGACCCGGCACTGAACATCCGCTTTGGCAGCACCTACGTGGACGACATGCTCAACCGTTACCAGGGCAACCGCCTGGCGGCAACGGCGTCCTATAATGCGGGCCCCGGCCGCGTCGACCGCTGGCTGGCCAACAGCAACGGCGAGTTTGACCTGTTCGTTGAAAGCATCCCGTTTCGTGAAACCCGTAACTATGTGCAAGCAGTGCTGGCTTACCGGGTGATCTTTGAAAGCCTGGCCAACAACGCCAGCACTCAGGGTGTTTCACTGCTGACCCCCGCCGAGCGCCAGGCTGACTATGGGCCTTCGTTGATGCGCCGCTGAGCCTGGCCACTCACCCAACCACTCAAACGCAGCGTCGACCATACGGTCGACTGCCTCAGCGCCAGCTGCCCCGGCCCATCCTTAACAGGACAGGGCCAGGGCAGTTTTATGCGAACCCTGTTTTGTGGCGAATGATAGGCGTGATTTCACACCGGCTGACGCGTCAGTGCCAGCTTCAAGCCCAGCATTACCAGCACACCGCCGGTCAGGCCGTTGAGCCAGCGTGCAGCGCTGCGACTGCCCAGCCAACCTCCCGCGCTTCCCACCATCACGGCCACGCCAATCTGCCAGATATTAGCAATCACGAAATGTATGCCAGCAAGCCACAGCGACTTGCTCAAGGCGGCATCTCCCGGAGCAATGAACTGGGGCAGAAATGCCATGTAAAAGATGATGGTCTTGGGGTTGAGCACATTGCACAGCAGCCCCTCGCGCAACGCACGCCAGGCAGTGGCTCCGAAAAGCCCGGGCACCCCTCCCCCAGCCACGGCTGCCACCGGCAGCTGATGGCCAGCATGTGCCGCTTTCAGACTGGCCAACCCCAGCCACACCAAGTAACCGGCACCGGCCAGCTTGAGTGCGGAAAATGCCCAGGCGGACTGCAGTAGAATCCAGGAGATGCCCAGTGCCGATATCGTTGCATGCACAAATAGACCCAGGCAGATGCCAAAACTGGTCATCATACCATCACCCACCCCGCCGCGAGCGGTGTTGCGGATGACCAGCAGGGTATCTACTCCCGGCGTCACGCTTAACAGGGTGATAGCGATCAGGAATGACCACAGCTGAGCGTCAAGGGACAAGGGAATCAGCCTTGCTGCTCAGCGTGCTTGAGCGATATCTGATCGTTCAGCGTCCAGAAGTCGTAAAGAATCCCTAAGCCGAACAGACCCACCGTCAGCAGGTAGATCAGACCGCTTATCCACTTACCCATATAAAAGCGGTGCAAGCCAAACACACCCAAAAAAGTCAGCAGCAGCCACGCAAGGGTGTAGTCGATTGGCCCCGCCCGGAAACGCAGATCAGCCTCGCGATCCATGCTTGGAATCAGAAAAAGGTCGATCAGCCAGCCAATGCCCAGCAGGCCTAGGGTGAAGAACCAGATTGTTCCGGTAACAGGCTTGCCGTAATAGAAACGGTGGGCGCCCAGGAACCCGAAGATCCAGAGCAGGTAGCCAATCAGCATGTTATGGGTGCTAGGCGAAGAAGACGTCATCTGGTTCATAAACTTATCTCAAGGGGGCCTTTGGTTGCATGGTGGGCGCTGGACGGCCCGCGTGTTTGTAGCTACAGTAAATCCTGCGAATGGTGAACACAGTGTGTACGCGACAACTTATTGGCGCAATACGGCTGTCGCAACCAGTCGCTGCCTTGGTCAGCAAGCTGAGCATCATCCGTTGTCGTTCGATTCCATCGAAATACAGCCTATGAACTGCTCTCTAGCCTCACCTGGGCAAATCAGGGTGTATGGCAAGGTCGACTGTGACCTGCCACCCCGGCATTAATGATTAGTTAGTTAAGGAAATCGATAAATGGCAACTGGCACCGTCAAGTGGTTCAACGACACTAAAGGCTTTGGCTTCATCTCTCCGGACGATGGCGGCGACGACCTCTTTGTTCACTTCTCCGAAGTTCAGGCTGAAGGCTTCAAGTCTCTGCAGGATGGACAGAAAGTGTCTTTCGACGTCACTCAGGGCAAGAAAGGCCTTCAGGCTTCTAACGTTCGGCCCGAATAAACCCGAAACAGCGCGGTCAGAGCCTAAGGCTCTGAACCGGAGCTTGAAAGCAGTGGCACGGCACGCATATGAGTAATGACCACTGCCCTGCTCACGCAGAAGGTCTGCCAACCGGCAGACCTTTTTTCGCCCGGCTTTTTCACCCGCTTCTACTGCACTTTTTTTATTGCGTCTTTCTTACCACCGGCGTTATTCGCTCTTGGCTTTATCCTTGCCCTGAGCTGACGTGCGGGAGTCACGAATCTCGACTGGCACATCACGCTCGGCTTCCTTGAAGCTTGACTCGATCTGGCGACTAGCTTCTTCAAAGCGCCGCTCGGTTTCCTCCAGAGCCGCCCTGACCTTGGGATCCGAACTTGGCTTCAGGATATCGTCAATATCCTGAGCTCCTGAACTGGGCTTGACCGGACTTTCCTTTTCAACCTCGCGAAAGCGCTGCTCCAGCTCACGCTTGGCCTCTTCAAACTGGCGATCGGTTTCCTGAATGACATCATCTGCATCCTTGTGAGGCTCCAGCGCCGCACCAAGGGTAGATTGAGGTTGATCATTAGACGGCTGTGCAGCCTGGCCCTCGCTAACCTGACTTTCACCGACGTGGCTCTCACCAATTTGACTGTCACGAGACTGTGCCAGCAGCTCAGCAGAGCTCGCCAGGCCGGCAACCAGAATCAACACCGTTAAGTAACGAAAACGCATCAACAACTCCTCTTTAACCCAGTGTTCCGCGAAGGTTATGACATTGACCCTGCCTCAGCGGAGGTGTTCCATCCAGAGAGTATTTTACCTGCCTGCAGCATAGTGCATCAGCAAGTTTTTCTTCATCCAGTCACTGCCACAGAAAGCCCACTGTCTGTCCTACTGTGCCGTGCTAATGAGCTTCAGGACGGGCACTGATCAACGGGCAGTGTGATGGCGCGACAAGTGACAGTGCCAGTGGGTTCATCTTGACCTTGAAACCATCTTTCCAGCAGGGCTCACCGTCCAGCGTCAATGGCATGGTTTCATCGCTCTCAAAACTCAGCCAGGCGCTGCGAAACGTTTCGACATACGTCCCTTTCTGCGGGCGACTCTGCAACTCACGGCGCATTCCCCACATATCGCGCAGCGAAGCCACGTCACGCACCGCGAGCACATCCAGCAGGCCGTCATCAAGCTTGGCGTCTGGTGTCAGGCGAAGCCCGCCCCCCGCGCTGATGCCATTGCCCATCGCCAGCACAAACAGTTCTCCGTCGTGCTCACCATTTTCCCACTCCAGACGCCCGGGGTAAGGGCGATATTGCCAGGCGCGCAGGGCCCCAATCAACGAGTAGGCACCTCCGCCCAGCAGGCGCTTGAGGCTTTTGGGGGTGCTTGACGTGATCTCTGCGCCGAAACCACCGGTGGCCATATTAATGAAGTAGCGGTTATCCATCGATGGGATATCTATCGGGCGAGCGGTCAGCGTCAAGGCCGCAATCAGAGCGCGGTAGGATGACATGGGCAGACCCAACGAGCGCGCCAGGTCGTTGGCCGTTCCCAGCGGCAGAATGCCCAGGTTCGGACGCTGCTTTGCAGGTATTTTCATCAGCCCATTGACTACCTGATGAACGGTGCCATCACCACCGCCGGCAATGACCCGCTCAATGCCATCCTTGCCAGCCTGCTCAGCGAAATGAGCCGCATCGTCTGCACTGTGCGTAATACGCACATCCAGAGAAAACCCTTCTTTGCGACAGTTACTGATCGCGGTGCGTAATGCAAAACGGCGCGCCGCCTTCCCGTTGAGAATCAGTCTCGCCATTAAAAATTCCTTACTGCCGCTCTCAGACCATTACGTCCGATGTGAATAAGGTAACCTGTTCACACATGCCTGCCATCAAGACCCGCACCTGCCTACAATACGTCGTCATGTCACGAAGCACTAACAGGAATTAACAATGATCGAACCCGCCTTTATTGTTGCGGCCTTTGTCGGCGGCCTGGTTGCCCTGGTATGCCGCCTGCCGACACTGGTGGGTTTCCTTGCCGGTGGCTTTGCCCTTAGCGTCGCAGGTTACAAAGCCACACCGTTACTGGAGCTGATTGCTGATATCGGCGTCACCCTGCTGCTATTTAGCATTGGCCTCAAACTCGACGTGCGCACCCTGATCCGTCGGGATATCTGGGGCAGTACCTCGGTACACATGGTGGTATCTACCGCATTGCTGGTATTCCTTCTGGCCGCACTCAAGTGGCTTGGGCTACCCATGCTGGCTGGCACCGGTTGGACCACACTGACCTTGCTGGGGTTCGCGCTGTCATTTTCTAGCACGGTGTTCGTACTCAAGGTGCTGGAAAAGCGTAGCGAAACCCAGACCGCCTATGGGCGGCTGGCTATCGGCATTCTGATCATGCAAGACATCATCGCGGTCATCTTCATCACAGCATCCAGCGGCGAACTGCCAAGCCCGTGGGCACTGGCACTTTTTGTCCTGGTTCCTCTGGCGCCACTGCTTCGACAGCTGTTGGACAGGCTTGGCCACGGCGAGATGCAGATGCTGTTCGGCATGCTCATGGCGCTGGTATTTGGCTATACGCTGTTCGAAATGCTGGGCCTCAAGGGCGACCTGGGTGCCCTGATCATTGGCCTACTACTGGCACCACACTCTGCAGCTCAGACCCTGGCGCGCTCCATATTTAGCCTGAAAGAACTGCTACTGGTCGGCTTTTTTCTCAGCCTGGGGCTTACGGCAGTTCCCACTTGGGATCTGGTAATCATGGCGCTACTGCTGGTGATGATACTGCCGGTCAAGAGCCTGGCCTATCAGCTGGTCCTGATGCGCTTTCACCTGCGCCATCGTACCAGCCTGCTGGCCACGCTGAGCCTGACCAACTATTCAGAGTTTGGCCTGATAATCGGCGCCATTGCGGTTGAAAGCGGCAGGCTGCCTGACGCCTGGCTAGTGGTGCTGTCGCTGGCGGTGGCCATCAGCTTTGCTGCCTCTGCAATACTCAACAACTCCAGCGAGTTTCTATACCGTCTTGCCGAACCGCACCTTCCGCTGATCAACACCAACAGACTAGACCCCGAAGACCGCCCTATTGAAGTCGGCGATGCCGAGGCGGTAGTGCTGGGCATGGGCCGTATCGGGCGCAGCGTTTATCGCCGACTGCAGAAGGAGTACGGCATGCAGGTGCTGGGCATTGACAGCAACCTCAACACCATCGACAGGCTCAAGGACCAGGGCTTCAATGTACTGGCCGGCGACGCCGTAGACTCTGACTTCTGGGAAAAGCTGCTGATGTCATCGAGTGTCCAGCTGGTGGTGCTGGCCATGCCGCATCATGCCGGAAACCTGTTCGCTATCAGCCAGCTGCGCTCGCGTCACTTTGCCGGGCGCATTACGGCCATTGTTGAGTATGCAGAGGAAGTGGAGCCGATTCGCGAGCTCGGCGCCCATGCGGTCTATCACGTCTATGATGAAGCGGGCCGTTCGCTTGCCGACAGCGCTGCCAAAGTTGCCGGGGTCGATTCACGCACCCGGCAACTGGGCTAGCCAGGGGCTCAGGCCAGCGCCATTTCCACCACTTCATAGACGTTGGGCGATAGCGGCTGGGCCTGAATGCGCTCCAGCTCGGCTTTCATCAACACCTGCCTGGCCTCGTCAAAGCGCTGCCAGCGGGTCAGCGGCGTAATGATTCGCGCGGCGATCTCCGGATTCAGACGGTTAAGCTCGATGACCACATCGGCCAGCAGCCGATAGCCTTCACCGTCCAGGCGGTGGAAATTGATGCGGTTCTGGGCAAAAGCTCCGATCAATGCGCGCACCTTGTTGGGGTTGGTCAGCGAAAAGGCCGAGTGCCCCATCAGGAAGCGCACGCGCTCCAGAGCATCGGCTTGAGGGCGGGTCACCTGGATGCTGAACCACTGGTCCATCACGAGAGGATCATGTGCCCACTGATGGCCAAACGCCTTGAGCGCCGGTGCAGAGATGGCCTCGTGGTCACCATGTACCAGCAGTGTCAGGGCATGGCGCACATCGGTCATGTTTGCCCCTGCCTCAAACTGACGCTGAGCAAGTGTCACGACTTCCTCATCGGGCAGGCTCATCAGGTAGGACAGCGCCACGTTTTTCAACTGACGCTGGCCAACCTGTTGCGCAGACGGCGCATAGGGCTCATCGCTCTGATTGGCCTGATATGCCCGGAGCCACAGATCTCGCAGCTCGTTCGCCAACGATTGGCGCACGAACTCACGCGCGGCATGGATGGCATCCACATCAACCAGCATCTGCTGCTCAGCAATATACGCCTCGCTGGGCAGGGTCAGCATCTCAGCTAGCACCGCTTTGTCACCGCTGTTTTCCTCCAGCAGCTGGCGGAACGCATCGCTGAGGCGCGAGTCCATGACCTTTTCCACCCCGTTGCGATGGGCGGCAATCAGATCTTCCAGCGCCAGCATCGAGAGTCGCTGGCCGGCATCCCAGCGGTTGAAATCATCGCTGTCGTGGATCAGCAGAAATGCCAGGTCTTCCCGGGAATACGGCATATGCAGCTTGACCGGCGCTGACTGCCCACGGAGTAATGACACCACGGGCGCTTCCTGGACATCGGTAAACACATAGGTCTGTTCATCGTCACACAGATGAATGACGGACTCGTTGCCCAGCGACTGGCCGTCCAGGGTAAGCGGCAGGTCACGCCCTGACTTGGTTCCCACCAGCCCCAGGCGCACCGGAATATGCAGCGCCTGCTTGTCGAACTGTCCGGGCGTTGCCGGGGTGCGCTGACGCAGGACCAGCCGATACTCGGCGCTGGCATAGTCGTACTCGCCGTGAGCATCAATCTCCGGCGTACCCGCCTGGTCGTACCAGCGCATGAAATGACTGAAGTCTTGGCCTGACGCCTCGGCCATGCAGTCAACGAAGTCCTCGATGGTCACCGCCTGGCCGTCAAAGCGTGCGAAATACAGGTCGCTGCCCTGACGGAAGGCCTCGGGACCGGCTAGGTGGTAAAGCATCCGCACCAGCTCAGCGCCCTTCTCATAGATGGTCAGGGTGTAAAAATTGCCGATCTGGATGTAATGGTCCGGGCGCACCGGATGCGCAGTAGGGCCGGCATCTTCGGCAAACTGGGCGGTGCGGAAGAAGGAGACATCTTCGATACGCTTGACCGCCGCAGAGTTCATGTCGGCGGAAAAAGACTGATCGCGAAACACCGTGAAGCCTTCCTTGAGCGACAGCTGGAACCAGTCGCGACAGGTCACTCGGTTACCCGACCAGTTATGGAAGTACTCGTGGGCCACGATGCTTTCGACACGCTGGAAAGCCGCATCGGTGGCAGTATCAGGGTGAGCCAGCACCGCCGCCGAGTTGAAGATATTGAGCCCTTTGTTTTCCATAGCGCCCATGTTGAAGTCGTTGACCGCTACGATCATGAACAGGTCTAGGTCGTATTCACGGCCGTACTTCTGCTCATCCCAGCGCATAGCGCGCTTGAGCGAGGCCATGGCGTGATCGGTCTTGCCAAGATTCTCTTTCTCGACCCAGATCTCAAGCGCGACAGTGCGCCCGCTCATGGTGGTAAAGCTGTCTTCAACGCAATGCAGATCACCCGCGACCAGCGCAAACAAGTAGCTAGGCTTAGGGTGCGGGTCTTCCCAGGTCACGAAATGCCGTCCATCGGCCAGCTCGCCGCGCTCGACCGGGTTGCCGTTGGACAGCAGCACGGGCTCGCGGCTGGCATCGCCAATCACCGTGGTCGAGAAGGTCGCCATCACATCCGGGCGGTCAGGATAGAAGGTAATGCGGCGAAACCCTTCGGCCTCGCACTGGCTACAGAACATGCTGCCGGAGCGATACAACCCTTCTAGGGCGGTGTTGTCCTTGGGCGCAATCTCAACCTCAGTCTCAAGCAGAAAGCGCTCGGGCGCGCCCTCAATGCTCAAGCCATGCTCGTCAACCTGGTACTCGTGTTCGTCCAGTACTCGCCCGTCGATAGCCAGCGAAACCAGGCTCAGCTGCTTGCCATCTAGCCATAGCGGTTCACCCACCCCGCGCTCAGGATGACGCTCCAGCTGCAAGCTAGCCTTGACCCGGGTAGCCCCAGGGTCAAGCTCGAAAGTCAGCTCAGTATGGATGACCCGGTAAGCGGGGGGACGATAATCGGCAAGATACGTTGCTTGGGGCGCAGACATGCGGGATAGACTCCAGTCAAAAAAGCGAAACCGACCAGCGCTGTCACATGGAATTGGCCCAAGGCCGCGCTATGCTGGTGGCCGGCTTATAAAATCAAGTAATCAGAAACAATGACAACCATTGTAAATCGCGTAGCGCCTCAGACTCAAAGCGCTAGCGGCAAGTGCTGTTCAGCTTCAGCGGGGTACGGGGGGTACACTCGGTTCCGGACGTGTGACGATCCACACCGCAATGCCAACCAGCCCACTAAATAGCAGCCCCTTGCCCCACCAGACTAGATCGCCAAAAGCGATCACAACAACAGATATGGTCAGCAACAGGCAGGCCAGTACCTTGGCCCGCCGCGGAATGGCGCGTTCATGTTCCCAGGCCAGGATTGCCGACCCGAAGCGTGGGTGACCACGCAGCCAGGCCGCAAACTCCGGCGAGCTGCGCGATGCAGCCCATACGGCAACCAGCATGAAT
>NZ_JBQDJZ010000082.1:0-11974 GCF_052095765.1 Halomonas sp. | reverse complement strand
CCAGCAGCTGTGTGGCCGTGTAACCGTAGTCTCGGGCCATGCGCTCCTGAAACTCGGCCAGCTCCCTGACATGGCGCGGCTTGACCGCCGCATGCAGATAGCCCCAAGCCAGCTCACAGGGAATCGAATGGCGCGCTATCAGGTCTGCGGTAAGGCGTACTGCCTCGCGGCTCATCTCCCAGATATCCCGAGCGCGCCCAGTGCCCAGCGCTTTTTCCATGGTAAGGATATCAGTCCCCAGGCCAGGCAGAATTTGGCCGCCACTGCGCCCCGATGCGCCATGACCAACCTCGTTGGCCTCAAGCAGCACCACAGAATAGCCGCGCTCAGCCAGGTGCAACGCCGCCGAGCAGCCCGTTATCCCGCCGCCAATCACACACACATCGGCCCGCGTCTGGCCCGCCAGACTCTCACAGGGCTCAAGCGTTACTGCAACGGAATCACGATAGCAGGAAGCGGGGGCGTCAGTAGTCATCGGGGTGCTCCTGGCAAAGGAGGTGCTTGCTTGGCAAGGGAGGTGCTTGGCAAGAGTGATTCTGACATAGATCAGACGATGTGTTCAGGCGCTGGCTGGTTGACCGCGCGACTGACAAACAGGACAAGCGGGGTCACGCGACACATTGAAATGGCGCCACTGGCCACTCATGGCATCAAAGGTGGAAAGCCCCTTGTGTGGGGTGCCAGCGCCGCTGATCAGCTTGAGCGCTTCCAGTGCCTGGAAGCTGCCAATCACTCCGACCAGAGGGCCTGCCACGCCACTCTCAGCGCAGGTCAGGGCATCATCATCACTTTCACCCGGTGGATACAAGCAGGCATAGCAAGGAGAGTGCGGATCGTGCGGGTTATAGATCGCCAACTGGCCCGAAAAGCGAATGACCGCGCCGGAGACCAGCACCACGCCCTCACGCTGGCAGGCTTCATTGATGGCGTAACGGCTGGCGAAGCCATCGGTGCAGTCGAGAACCACATCAACACCGGCTACGACGTCGGCCAGCCGCTCTCCAAGCAGACGCTCGCACAGCACCTCAACCCTGGTATCGGGGTTGATGGCCAGCACCGTTTCTGCCGCCGACTCAGCCTTGTCGCGGTCAATGTCGCGGTTACCGTGGGCGATCTGACGTTGCAGATTATGAATCTCGACGTGGTCGTCATCGGCCAGCACCAGTTGCCCGACACCAGCGGCGGCCAGATACATGGCCGCTGGCGAGCCCAATCCGCCGGCACCTACAATCAATACTCGAGCATCAAGCAGGCGCTGCTGGCCTTCAATACCGATGGGTTCCAACAGTATGTGGCGGCTATAACGCAGCAATGCATCATCGTTCATGAGCGTCATCCTTACCTCCTGTCTACGCTATCGGGCAGTGCTGTTGTTGCTGCCGTGACTGTGGCTGCAGGTGTTTCTGAAATCCGCCAGCAACCAAGGCTGATCCGATCCCGCGCGCCCAGATCCTGGCGGCTGGCAACGTCTGAAAAGCCAGCCTCGCTCAGCGCCTGACGCACTGCCGCCCCCTGCTGCATACCGTGCTCCAGCAGCAGCCAGCCATTGGCTGACAGATAGTTTTGTGCTTCACGCACCAAGTAGCGTAAGTCAGCCAGACCCTGCTCAGCCGATACCAGCGCGCTGTGCGGTTCGAAACGCACGTCACCCTCATCCAGATGCGGGTCATCATCGGCCAGATACGGCGGATTGGAAACAATCAACGCGAAACGATCGGTCCGCAAAGAACTGTCAAAGGCTGAAAACCAGTCGCTGACCAGAAACTCAGCGTTAGCGATGGCGTTACGCTCGGCGTTGCCTCGGGCCAGCGCGACGGCGGTTTCGTTAAGATCAACACCGGTTACCTGCCAACTGGGATATTCGCTGGCAAAGGCCAAGGCAATGGCGCCGGTGCCGGTGCCCAGGTCCAGCAGCCGCTTGGCATCAGCACTTTCCATCGCCGACGCCTTTTCCAGCGCAGCCTCGACCAGCGTTTCGGTATCCGGGCGCGGAATCAGCGTGGCATGCGAGGTGGCCAGTGACAGGCCCCAGAACTCACGCTCGCCAGTCAGGTAAGCGACCGGCTGGCCCTCTTCCCGCGCGGCTATCAGGCTGTCAAAGCGGGCCAGCGTCTGGTCATCAGCCAGGCGATCGCCCCAGGTATACAGCCAGGCGCGATCCACTTGCAGCACATGACACAGCAGCACTTCCGCATCGCGGCGCGGGCTGGGTGAGCCTGCTGCCTGCAGACGCCCTGAGGCGTTGACCAACAATTGATCCAGACGCATGTCAGCCATCCTGCTGCAGCGCTGCCAGCTGGTCGGCTTGGTATTCATTGATCAGCGGCTCGATGATGTCGTCCAAGCTATCGCCAGTAATCACTTCGCTGAGTTTGTACAGCGTGAGGTTGATGCGATGATCGGTAATCCGCCCCTGGGGAAAGTTGTAGGTACGAATGCGCTCACTGCGATCGCCAGAGCCAACCAGCGAACGGCGCTCGTCGGCCTGTTGCTGATGGCGGCTGTCATGGGCCGCTTGCTTGAGCCTTGACGCCAGCAGCGACATCGCCTTGGCGCGGTTTTTGTGCTGGCTACGCTCTTCCTGGCACTCCACCACGACACCGCTGGGCAGGTGGGTGATACGGATTGCCGAGTCGGTGGTGTTAACATGCTGACCACCAGCGCCGCTGGAGCGAAAGGTGTCCACGCGCAGATCCGCGGGATTGATATCCACTTCGCCGACTTCAGCCGCTTCGGCCATCACAGCCACGGTACAGGCCGAGGTGTGAATACGGCCCTGGGACTCGGTGGCTGGCACCCGTTGCACACGATGCGCACCGGACTCAAATTTAAGTCGGCCATACACGCCATCGCCCCGCACCCGGGTAATAATTTCTTTGTAGCCACCCTGCTCACCGTGGCTAGCACTGACGATCTCCACCTTCCAACCATGCTGTTCGGCATAACGGGAGTACATGCGATACAGGTCGCCGGCAAACAGCGCCGCCTCATCGCCGCCGGTACCGGCCCGCACTTCAAGAAAAACGTTGCCTTCATCGTCGGGGTCTTTGGGTACCAGCAGCTTTTTGAGTGATTCTTCAAGCGCTTCCAGTCGACTTGCCCCGTCGATGCGCTCCATCTCGGCCAGTTCACGCATTTCGGCATCGCTGTCATTCGCCAGCGCTTCGGCAGCCTCAATATCTGCCTCTACGCCGCGGTAGGTCTGCCAGGCATCGACCAGCGGCTCAAGCTCAGCATATTCCCGAGTGTAGTCACGAAAGCGCGCCTGATCAGCGATTACGTCCTGCTCACCCAGCAGAGCAGTAAGCTCTTCGAAGCGTTCACAAAAAGCGTCGAGGCGCTCGCGCAGGGAGGCTTTCATCGGCGAAGTCCTATGAGGATGGGGGGGTGACGTCGGTAGAAGGATCTGTCAGTAGTGCGTTGGCGGCTTCAAGCAGCTCCTGATCCTGGGCGGATGCCGCCTCGCGCATGGCGACGGTGGGTCGGTGCATGAGCCGGTTAGTCAGTTGATTGGCCAGGCGCCGAACCACGTCTTCGGAGGCTTCACCCCGCGCCAAGCGCGCCAGCGCATCATCAAGCGACAGGTCGCGCAGTGCTTCGCCATGTTCTCTGACGCGGCGAATCAACGCTCCGCCATCACGAATGCGCTGGCCTTTCTGCCAGTCACGCACGCCGTGCTCGATCAGCGATTCGGCATGATCTGCGGCCACCTGACGATGGCGACGGTTTTCATCAATCACCTCTTCTAGGTCATCGACGGTATACAGAAACACATCGCTGAGCTTGCCGACCTCAGGCTCGATATCCCGGGGCACGGCAATATCCACCATGAACATGGGACGATAGCGACGCTTTTTGAGTGCCCGCTCAACCATGCCCTTGCCAAGAATCGGCAGCGGTGCCGCGGTGGAGGAAATCACTATATCGGCATTGATCAGCGCTTCGGGAATCTGGTCCAGCGTGATGGCCTGCCCGCCCAAGCCACCTGCTACCAGGTTGGCACGCTCCAGAGTGCGATTAGCCACCACCAACTGACGTACACCGGCTTGATGCAGGTGCTGCGCAACCAGCTCGATAGTTTCACCCGCCCCCACCAGCAGTGCACGAGCCTGGCTGAAATCGTCGAAGATACGGCTGGCCAGGCTGACGGCGGCATAGGCCACCGACACCGGATTGCGGCCGATTCCTGTTTCTGTACGCACCCGCTTGGCAACGGCAAAGGTGTGTTGGAAGAGCCCTTCTAGCTCGCCGCTCAGCCCTCTGGCCTGGCGTGCTGCCTGGTAGGCCTCCTTGAGCTGGCCAAGAATCTGCGGCTCACCGAGCACCATGGAGTCCAGCCCCACCGCGACCCTCATCAAGTGGCGGACTGCCTCATCATCTAGGTAATGGTAGGCGCAGCGCGTCAGTTCATCGGCGTCAAGTCCGTGATAGCGCCCCATCCACTCAAGAATCTCGCGCTCCCCGGCCCCTTCGGTAACACAATAAAGCTCAGTACGATTACAGGTAGACACCACCGCCGCTTCACGAACGTTGGGCAAGCCACGCAGCTGCGTCAAGGCTTCCTTCATGCCTGACGGCGTAAAGGCAACCTGTTCGCGCACCTCTACAGTGGCGGTGCGATGGTTGATTCCCAGGGCTAGCAGCGTCATCGGTGTCGGGGTTTTCGCGGACATTTTCCAGCTTCGGATTCTGTTGCATCATCAGGCGCGTGCAACACATCGCGCACTATCTCACGGCGCGATAGTCTATCACAGCCATCATCGGCAAGCCGTAGTGCAAAGTCACCGCTTTGCCCAGCGCCGGCAAGCCGTTATGCTGGCAGTCTGATTTCTTCTGACT
Organism: Halomonas sp.; assembly: GCF_052095765.1. Classification (GTDB taxonomy): domain Bacteria; phylum Pseudomonadota; class Gammaproteobacteria; order Pseudomonadales; family Halomonadaceae; genus Halomonas. Next base: position 7,135 of record NZ_JBQDJZ010000082.1, on the reverse strand, counting down.
GTCGAGACGTGCATGTCCCGCCACTTTTTCATCAAGCCCGGCTCGCGGGCAGCCGCCGTCGCGCTTGTCGTAACGGCCCTGAGCAGCTGCCAGAGCGTGTCGCCAGCCACGATTACCGTGGCATCCATGGACCAAGCGCCGCCAGTTACCCGGGGGCTGGATGCCGACAGTCTGTCAACACTGCTGGTCGCGGAGTTGGCTGGCTTGCGTGGCGACTATAGCCGTGCAACCGACGGCTATATACAGACAGCCGAACGCTACCATAGCGCAGAGCTGGCCCAGCGGGCGGCGCTGGCCGCACGCTTCATGGATGACCCCGATACACTGGAAGCCACGACACAACGCTGGCAACAGCTGGCACCCGATGCCGAGGAGCCTCTCTATCTGCTGGCCAGCCTGGCCGCCCAGCGCCAGGATTGGCCACGGGCGCTGGAACTGCGACTGGCCATCAGCAATCAGGGTGGTGATGCACAGCTGCTTGAGCTGGTAGAGATGGCCCTTGAAGCAGGAGCGAACACGTCTTCCCTGCTTGCCCAGATGCGCCAGCACCTGAACGACAATACCAACAGCAACGTCGATACTGAGCTGGCCATGGCATTGCTGGAGGCCGCCAACGACCTGAAGGCCACAGCCCAGCAACGCCTGGAGCGTTTGCCTGCCGCAGCAGCAGGCTCCCCCGACGCCTGGCGGCTACGGGCGGCCATTGCCCTGGACACTGGCGATCCTGAGCGTGCCTACGACTATTCAAGCCAGGGCCTAGAACTCCAGCCCAAAGACTTGCAACTGATGATGCTGCAAGCCCAGGCCGAGATCCGGCTGGGCCGGATAGAAAGCGCAGAAACCACCACAGATGCCTTACTCGAGAATCACGGAAGCACTTCCGGGCTCAGAATGCTGTTGGCCAGCTTCTATCTGCAGGAAAACCAGCCTGGCCCTGCGCGTCGCCTGCTGCAGCCGCTGCTCAGCAAAGACTCCACGCCGGACTCAGCACTGTTGATGCTGGGTGGCATCGCCCAGAATGAAGACGACGTCGATAACGCCCTGCTTTATTACCGTCGGGTACCGGAGGGCGATAACTTTCTGATATCACGCTCACGGGCCGCTTTTACTCTGGCAAGTCATAAGCGGCTCGCTGACAGCCAACGTTTTCTTGCCAGTGAGCGCCGTGACCACCCAGACTTCAGTGCCGGACTGATTGGCGTGGAGGTTAACCTACTGGACCGTTTTGAACAGCCAGAGCAGGCAACAGCCCTGCTTGCAAACTTTCTCGAACAGCATCCCGGCAGCCTGGACCTTCGCTACATGCTGGCCATGCGCGCCTACCGAGCCGGTGACTTGGCCGTGATGGAAACCCAGCTGCGTACAGCACTTGAGCAGGATCCTGACGACGCCATTGCCCTAAACGCGCTGGGCTATACCCTGGCAGATGAACAGATACCGGGCCGAATCGACGAAGCCGCTAGGCTGGTCGAACGGGCCTACCAGCTTGACCCCAACAACCCTGCGATCCTTGACAGCCTCGGCTGGGTACGCTTTCGCCAGGGCAATGCCCAGGCGGCTCTGCCCTGGCTGGAAAAAGCCTGGCAACAGATGCCCGACCAAGAGATCGCCAGTCATCTGATCGAGGTGCTCTGGGCACTGGACCACCGCAGCCGCGCACGCCTGATGCTTAAGCAGTCACTGGAGCGCTTTGAGCAGCATCCAGCCATTGACGATCTGCTGCTACGGATACCCGCCCTGAACGTTCCCGACTCAAACGACTGATTCTGCCACTGCACAGCCAAGGAGACACCACCCCATGCCACTCGCTAGTTCGCTCGCAAAATCAGATGCCGCACCAACGCGTCCCCTAAAAGCGTTTGCTGCCACTGTTGCCATGGCTGCGGCGCTTGGCCTGCTGGCCGGCTGTGCCACCACTCAACCGCCCTCTTCTGAAACGGAGCGCAGCGCAGACCAGTGGCAGGCGCAAAAAGCCAACGTGCAACAGCTGCAGACCTGGGAGCTGAACGGCAAGGTCGGGCTACGCACCCCAGAAGAATCAACCAGCGCCAACATCGACTGGCGCCAGACCCCGTACTACTTCCGCATTCTGCTAAGCGGCCCGGCAGGCACAGGCCGCAGCGTACTGGAAGGCCGTGACGGTCGCGTTTCGATGACCACCAGCGAAGGCCGCTTTGAAGCCACAAGCCCGGAAGAGCTCATGCAAGAGCAGATGGGCTGGTCACTGCCAGTGTCAGACCTGACTGACTGGGTTCGCGGCCTACCTGCCAACGACCGCCCCCACCGCATGACCCAGGACAAGCTGGGCTTTCCCGCGACACTTGAGCAGGATGGCTGGTCCATCGACTATCGCCGCTGGACCCACTTCAACGACCTGTGGCTGCCAAGCCGGCTGGTGATGGACTACGGCGATCTGCGCGTCACCCTGGTGGTCACCCGCTGGCAGTCAGAAAACAACCAGAGCGAGTGATCGATGATTGAGCAACTAGTCGGCCTGCCGGCTCCGGCCAAGCTCAACCGCATGCTGCACATCACCGCCCGCAGGGACGACGGCTACCACGAGCTGCAGACGCTGTTCCAGTTTCTCGATCGCGCCGACCGTCTGGACCTACACCTGCGCCACGATGGTAAACTTCAGGTATCGCCGCTCCTTGACGGCGTCTGCCCAGCGGACAACCTGGTCATGCGTGCAGCCCAGTGCCTACAAACCTTCAGCGACTGCCCCCTTGGTGCTGATATCCATCTTCACAAGGTACTACCCCTGGGCGGTGGCCTCGGCGGCGGCAGCAGCAACGCAGCTACCACACTACTCGCTCTCGATCGTCTGTGGGGGCTGAACCTCGGCATTGAACAGCTGGCCGAGCTCGGCGTCGGCCTTGGGGCCGATGTTCCGGTATTTGTGCGCGGCCACGCGGCCTGGGCAGAAGGCATTGGCGAGCGGCTGGTACCTGTCACCCTCAAGACGCCCTGTTTTATGGTGCTACATCCCGGTGTTAGCGTGTCGACCGCAGCGGTTTTCCAAGCCCCCGAATTGACACGCAACAGCCCGCCAATTACCATGGCGCGCGCACTGCAGGGTGAATCGACAAACTGGCGTAACGATTGTGAGCCAACAGTATCAGCGCTTTATCCTGATGTCGGAGCAGCGCTTGAATGGCTAAATGCACGCTTGGAACAGGGCAGCAGTGCCATGCTGACCGGCACAGGAGGTTGCGTGTTTGCGCCACTGATAGATGAGCAGGATGCTGACCGGCTGCTCGCGCAATTACCTGCGCGATGGCAAGGCTTCAAGGCTTACGGTCTGAACCGCTCTCCCCTTCATGATGCACTGGATCGTCAACCTTGATCAGTAACCGCTAGGCAGTCAACAAGACCTGCCAGCCCGATCAGTTACGGACGACGATCCCATATCCAGAAGACCCAACACAGCAAAGGTGGCTGCGCGTGTCAAAACTGATGGTTTTTGCCGGGAACGCTAATCCCGAACTTGCCCAGAAAGTGGCCGAAAGTCTAGATAACCGGCTAGGTAACGCCACCGTTGGCCAGTTCAGCGACGGCGAAGTTGCGGTTGAAATCAACGAAAATGTCCGCGGCAAGGATGTGTTCATCCTTCAACCCACCTGCGCGCCCACCAACGATCACCTGATGGAAATGATCCTGATGGTTGACGCCCTGCGTAGAGCGTCAGCCAGCCGTATCACCGCTGTCGTCCCCTACTTTGGCTATGCCCGTCAAGATCGCCGTGTGCGTTCAGCCCGGGTGCCGATTTCAGCCAAGGTGGTTGCTGATATGATGGTCAAGGCCGGCGTCAACCGCGTCATGACCATGGACTTGCACGCTGACCAGATCCAAGGGTTCTTCGATGTGCCGGTAGATAACGTCTACGGCTCGCCGATCCTGCTCGATGACATCGAGCGCCAGAACCATGAGAACCTGGTTGTCGTCTCGCCAGACGTTGGCGGTGTGGTGCGCGCGCGCGCCATTGCCAAGCAGCTACATGTTGACCTGGCAATCATCGACAAGCGCCGCCCCCAGGCCAACCAAGCCCAGGTGATGCATATCATTGGCGATATCCAGGACCGTACCTGTGTGGTCGTGGACGACATGATCGATACCGCCGGTACCCTGTGCAAAGCCGGCGAGGCCCTCAAGGCGCATGGCGCCAGGCGTGTAGTCGCCTATGCCACCCACCCGATCCTATCGGGTCCAGCGGTCGACAACATCGCCGCCTCGGTACTCGACGAAGTCGTCGTAACCGACACTATTCCGCTGACAGGGGCAGCCAGCAAAAGCGGCCGCATCCGTCAGCTCAGTGTGGCCGGCCTGATTGCCGAAGCAATCCGCCGTGTCAGCAATGAAGAATCCGTCAGTGCCATGTTCCACTAGCATAGGCTGTTGGAACAGGGCGTCGGAACGTTGCCCCGTCAGGGGCTAATGGAAATGCCGCAGGTCTGGTCGCGGGCTGTGGTATTTCCCTACTCAAGCAAGAGGCAATTCCATGTCAGATTTTACACTCAGCGTCAGCATTCGTAACGACCTGGGGAAAGGTGCGAGCCGCCGCCTGCGTCGTGAGAATAAGGAAGTCCCCGCCATCGTTTACGGTGGTGACAAGGCGCCCCAGGCAATCACCCTTGAAAAGACCGGTTTCTACAAGGCTATCGAGGATGAAGCCTTTTTCTCTTCGGTCATTGAGCTGAAAATGGACGGCAAGAAGTATCCGGTGATTGTGCGTGATCTGCAGCGCCACCCATTCAAGCCGCTGGTCACTCACGTTGACTTCATGCGTATCGATGCCAAGCAGGAAATCACCATGCACGTGCCGCTGCACGTCGCTAATGAAGATATCTGTAAGGGCATCAAGGACGAAGACGGCGAGCTGTACCTGCTGGCCAACGACGTCGAAATTAGCTGTCTGCCGAAGGATCTCCCAGACTATCTGGAAATCGACGTGGCCGAGCTGTCTGTGGGTGCCGTTCTGCACCTATCCGACATCAAGCTGCCGGAAGGTGTCACTATCGTTGCCCTGGCACGTGAAGATGTGCATGACAACGCTATCCTCAGCATTTCTCAGGCCAAAGTGCGTGGTGAAGAAGAGGATGATACTGCTGAAGGCGAAGGTGAAAGTGAAGAAGGCAAGGAAGGCGACGCCGAATAACGGTTGTCTGTCCTTTCAGGTCGCACCAGGGGTGCGGCCTGCTCTCTATAGTCAAGCGCCACGGCGCTTGATTTTTTTGGAGGCTATCAATGGGTCAGCTCAAAGCGATTATCGGACTTGCCAACCCCGGCAGCGACTATGCAGCCACCCGGCATAATGCCGGCGCCTGGCTACTTGACGCCCTTCTGCAGGGATCCGGCGAAAGCCTGCGCCCGGAAAAGAAGTTTCTGGGGCGCTATGCGCGAGTCCGCGTGGCGGATCATGAGCTCCACCTGCTTGAGCCGAGCACCTTCATGAATCGCAGCGGTGGCGCGGTATCTGCACTGTGCCAGTTCTTCAAGCTAACACCGGATCAGCTGCTGGTCGCTCACGATGAGCTTGACCTGCCGCCAGGTGTGGCTCGCTACAAGACTGGCGGCGGCCATGGCGGCCATAACGGCCTGCGCGATACCATTAGTGCTTTGAGCGGTAACAAGAACTTCCATCGCCTGCGCATCGGGATCGGCCACCCGGGAGACGCTCGCCTGGTCACCAACTACGTGCTGGGACGTCCCGGCAAGGCTGAGCGGCAGGCCATTGACGAGGCTATCGCCGAGAGTCTGGCCACCCTACCCCAGGCCGTTGAGGGTAACTGGGCCAAAGCCATGCACCGCCTGCACAGCTTCTCTCCGGCACAATAAGGCGCTTGGCTTAAGGATTCTGACTCATTCGAGTAGACTAGCCATAATTCGCCATTTCCGAATTCGCTTTCCAGGAAAATTCCATGGGTTTCAATTGCGGTATCGTAGGGCTGCCCAACGTCGGCAAGTCCACTCTGTTCAACGCCCTGACCAAGTCCGGCATTGACGCTGAAAACTTTCCGTTCTGCACCATCGAGCCCAATGTCGGCATCGTGCCCATGCCCGATCCGCGTCTCGATACCCTGGCCGAGATCGTCAAGCCAGAGCGTACACTACCCACAACCATGGAGTTCGTCGATATCGCCGGTCTTGTCGCTGGCGCTTCCAAAGGTGAGGGGCTGGGCAACAAGTTTCTGGCCAACATCCGCGAAACACAGGCCATCGCTCACGTGGTACGTTGCTTCGACAATGACAACGTCATCCACGTGGCCAACCAGGTTGACCCCCGTGCGGATATCGAGATCATTAACATGGAGCTGGCCCTGGCTGATCTGGACACCGTCGAGAAGGCTGCCCAGCGCCTAGTTCGCGTGGTCAAGGGCGGTGACAAAGAGGCTGCCGCCACCAAAGCCATCCTCGACCGTATCCAGCCGCATCTGGCTGAAGGCCTATCGCTGCGCAGCTTCGGGCTGGACGACGACGAACAGCGTCAGCTCAGAAGCTTTGGCTTCCTGACACTCAAGCCGACCATGTATATCGCCAACGTCAGCGAGTACGGGTTCGACAACAACCCCTACCTGGATATAGTGCGCGAAATCGCTGCCGAAGAAGGCGCCGTGGTGGTGCCAGTATGTAATCAGCTAGAGTCCGAGATTGCTGAGCTGGATGATGACGAACGCGCCATGTTCCTTAGTGAGATGGGCATGGAAGAGCCCGGGCTTGACCGCGTGATTCGCGCCGGCTATGCGCTGCTCGGACTACAGACCTACTTCACCGCCGGCGTGAAAGAAGTTCGCGCCTGGACCGTGAAAGTGGGTGCCACTGCCCCGGAAGGCGCAGGCGTGATCCACACGGACTTCCAGAAAGGCTTCATCCGCGCCGAGGTGATTGCCTATGACGACTTCGTGACGCTGGGTGGCGAGCAGGGAGCCAAGGATGCCGGCAAGTGGCGCCTGGAAGGCAAAGAGTATGTGATTAAGGACGGTGACGTGATCCACTTCCGCTTTAACGTCTGATCCACCCAGGCGACACTCCTGACGGTCCTTGCCGCACTTGACATAGCTCGTCAGAACAGTACAATGCGTCGCGTTGAATGGCTACGTAGCTCAGCTGGTTAGAGCACATCACTCATAATGATGGG
>NZ_JBQDJZ010000081.1:0-12282 GCF_052095765.1 Halomonas sp. | reverse complement strand
ATCATCGGCTCGCCAGCACTATACACATCCAACAGAAGCAGCGTATCCACCTCGGCCAGCACGCGCACAAAGTCCTCATACAGGTCACGGGTACGCGTGTAGCGGTGCGGCTGATAGACCATCACCAGTCGACGCTGCGGCCAACCGGCGCGGACCGCGCGAATGACCATTTCAACCTCACGCGGGTGATGGCCATAATCATCCACCAGCATGACATCCATCTCACCACCGGGCGCCGGAAACTGCCCGTGCACCTGGAAACGCCGTCCGACGCCAGCAAAGCTTGCCAGCCCGCGCTGGATGGCCTGGTCATCAACTCCGGCATCACTGGCGACGACAATTGCCGCCAGAGCATTCAGGGCGTTATGGCGCCCCGGCATGGCCAGACGGATGGACAGCGGCACCTGACTTTCCGGACGATGCACCACAAAAGAAATGCTGCCGCCCTGCTGAGAAAACTCTTCGATACGGTAATCCGCATCCTCATCAAAACCGTAGGTCACAAAGCGGCGATTGACCTGACTCAGCAGGTCACGGACATGCACATCATCGATACACAACACAGCCAAACCGTAGAACGGCAGGTTATGCAGAAATTCCAAGAAAGTCGCTTTCAACCGTTCAAAATCACCGCCGTAGGTGGACATGTGATCGACATTGATATTGGTCACGATTGACAGCATCGGTTGCAGATGAAGGAAGGACGCATCCGACTCGTCAGCCTCTGCCACCAGATAGTCACCCGCGCCAAGCCTGGCGTTGACGCCAGCACTGGTCAGACGTCCACCAATCACAAAGGTGGGGTCCAAACCGCCTTCGGCCAGCAAGGTCGCCGTCAGGCTGGTGGTGGTCGTCTTGCCGTGGGTCCCAGCCACGGCAATCCCATGGCGAAAACGCATCAGTTCAGCCAGCATCTCCGCGCGACGGACTACCGGAACACGGTGCTCATTGGCCCAGCGAATCTCCGGGTTGTCAGCGTCTACTGCCGTGGATACAACCACCACATCAGCGTTGCGGGTATTGCTTGCCGCATGACCAATAGATACGTCAATGCCACAGCGCCGCAGCCGATGTATTACAGGGGAGCTCTTCAGATCACTGCCGCTGACCTGGTAGCCTTCGTTTGATAGCACCTCAGCGATGCCACACATGCCAACGCCACCAATGCCGATGAAGTGAATGCGGCGTATCTGCCGCATCCCCATGCCGCGACGCCCCGCCGCGCTAACTTGTCCGGGCACTGACCCGAGAGTTTTATCACTCAAAACCTATCTCCATACAGCCTGCCACCAACTGCTCGACAGCATCCAGCTGTGCGCCCGCACGGGCACGGGCAGCCATGTCGACAAGCGATTCCGGAACCAGCAGCGTCGTCAGGCTGCCCGCCAGCCGCGCTGCGCTCATCTCGTGTTGCGGCAGCAATGATGCTGCGCCCTGCGCAACCAGTGCGGCCGCATTGGCTGTCTGGTGATCATCCACCGCATGCGGGAAAGGCACAAAGAGTGCCGGTTTTGCCGCTGAAGCAAGCTCGGCTACTGTCAGAGCACCAGCGCGGCAGATTACCAGATCTGCCCACGCGTAGGCCGCCGCCATATCATCAATAAATGGTGTGACGTCTGCCGCAACGCCCTTGGCCAGATAGGCTGCCCGAGTCGCCTCATCCTTGTCGCGACCGGCCTGGTGATGAACCTCTGGCCGCTTGTGTTCAGGCAGCAGGGCCAACGCCTCCGGCAGTCGCTCATTGAGCGACTGGGCACCGAGAGAGCCACCCACCACCAGCAGCCGAAGCGCCCTGTCCCGCATCTCCTCAACCTGACGCGGCGTCTCACCCAGTGCCGCAATTTCAGGGCGCACCGGATTACCGACCAGTACGGCCTTGCCAGAAAAAGCCTGCGGAAATGCGGTGTAAGTGCGGCGCGCAAGATGCGAGAGGACCCGATTGGTGAGTCCGGCTACCGCATTCTGCTCATGAATCAGTAACGGCCGGCGCAACAACCAGGCGGCCAAACCGCCAGGGCCGCTGGCAAAACCACCCAGCCCCACCACCAGCTGAGGGTTCACTCGACGAACCACACCAATCGCCTGCTGCACAGCACGCAGCAACCGGAACGGAGCCAACAGCCAACCCGCCACTCCCTTGCCTCTGAGCCCGCTGACCGCCACGTGATGCAGCGGTATACCCGCTTCTGGCACTAGGCGGTTCTCAATACCCCGTGGGCTACCCAACCACTCTACCTCAACACCGACATCCCGCAGCCCACGGGCCAGTGACAACGCCGGAATGACGTGCCCACCCGTACCGCCGGCCATGATCAGTACCCGCCGCGGACGTACTTCGCTCATGCCTGGGCTCCTTCAACTGACTCACGTAACGCCGACTGCTGCTGAGTCTGTGGCGGCGGGGCCAGCCGTCGGCGCCGAGCACGGCGGGTTTCAATATCCGCCCGCACCAGAATAGACACCATCATGCAGTTCACCAGCAGACTTGATCCGCCATAGCTGAGTAGCGGCAATGTCAGCCCCTTAGTGGGCAGCATGCCGCTACTTACCGCGATATTGATAAATGCCTGGGCACCAATCATTAGTGCCAAGCCATAGCTGGCGTAGGCAGCAAACGGTAAACCAGCGAGCTCAGCACGTCGGCCGACGGCCATCGCCCGCCATACCAGCAGCGCGAACAGACAAATCACCACAACGGCGCCGATCAACCCAAGCTCCTCAGCCAGTACGGCAAACACAAAATCGGTATGCGCCTCAGGCAGGTAATAGAGCTTCTGTATGCTGTTGCCTAGTCCAACACCAACCCAGTGACCGCGGCCAAAGGCAATCAGCGCCTGGGTCAGCTGATAGCCACTGGCGAACTGATCGGCCCAGGGATCGGTGAAACTGGTGAGTCGTGCCATGCGATAAGGCTCGGCAATTGCCACAAAGGCACCCAGAACGACCACCAGCGCCATCAGTACAAGGAAGCGCCCCACCGGTGCTCCGGCCATTAATAACATGCCCATGACGCAGGCTGTTGACACCACCACAGCCCCGTAATCAGGCTCCAGAATCAGCAGGCCGGCATAGATACCAACGATTAATAGCGGCCTTAGAAAAGCACCTATTTTTGAACGAACCTCCGGCAGGAAGCGTTCAAGGTATGACGCCATGTAAACAATCAGGAACAGCTTGGCAAATTCGGAGGGCTGAACATTGAACGGAACCCCTGGAATTGATAGCCAGCGCTTACTCCCGTTCACTTCATGCCCACCAACGAGAACAACGGCCAGCAACACTCCCCCCACCAACAGCAGCAGCGGTCCGTTAGCCTTCCACGAGGCCAAAGGCACCCTGAGCATCAGCAAACCAACGCTCAACGCCAACAGCACAAAGACACCATGGCGGACGCTGAAGTACCAGGGGTTTCCGGTCAGCCCAGTAGCCACCTCGGTAGATGCCGAGGTAACCATGATCCAGCCGATCAGCATCAGCGCCAGTGCAGCCATTGGTAACCAGCCATCAAAAGGGGCATCAGCCGTTGAGAATGATTGTCGCAGACGCTGAAAGCGAGTCACGGTGCCACCTCGTTATGCAGTTGGATCACGCCATCGCGAAAAGCCTCTCCGCGTGCCTGATAGTTGGCAAACTGGTCCAGGCTGGCACAAGCTGGCGATAGCAGTACACAGTCACCGTCCTGAGCTACGCCAGCTGCCCGCCGCAGGGCTGCACCCAGATCTATGACTTTCGTCACCGTCAGGTGAGGCGCAAGAACACGCTGCAGCTGGTCCGCATCACGCCCGAAAACAATGGCTTCACGTGCATACGCTGCCAACGGCTCGGCCAGTGGGGAAAAATCGGCCCCCTTGCCAACCCCACCGGCCAAGAGCACCAACCGCCCGCTTAGCGTTGGCCCGATACCGGCAATGGCCGCCAGGGTGGCGCCAACATTGGTGCCCTTGGAGTCATTAATCCAGCGCACGCCATGTTCTTCGGCTACCAGTTCACAACGGTGGGACAGGCCTGAAAAACGCTCGAGCACTGCGCGCATGACACCCAGCGGAAAACCGAAATGGTGCCCCATGGCAAGTGCTGCCAGCGCATTGGCCTGGTTGTGGAACCCCGGCGCACGCACCGCCGCTGCCGGCATCAGAGGACGGCTGCCATGCATCAGCCAGGCGGTGCCGCCAGCCACCCCGTGGTCAGCCAAGACTGCAATACCCCACTCACCAAGGGCAGGCGGCAAAGTGGTAAAGCACTCAATCTGCGCCACCTCATCATCGCTATCCGGCCAGGTCATAGCGTCTTCGCCGTTGACTAGCGCATAACGTGCACCGGCAAATATCTGCTGTTTGGCGCGACGATAACCAGCCATGTCACCATGACGGTCAAGATGGTCTTCGCTGAGGTTGAGAAAGGCCACGGCTTCTGCGCACAGTTCAGGCGTGGTTTCAAGCTGGAAGCTCGACAATTCAAGCACAAAAAGCTCGGCATCGGGCACATCATGGAGCAGGTCGAGCGCTGGCGTGCCCAGGTTGCCACCTACTGCCACTTTTTTACCGGCCTCTGCTGCCATTTCGCCTAGCAACGTGGTCACCGTGGATTTGGCATTGGAACCGGTAATCGCCGCAATAGGCGCCTGACAAGCACGTAGGAAGAGTGCAATTTCACCGATAACCGGCGGGCTGTGCGGGGCATGTTTCAGCGCTGCCAGCTCAGGCACGAAAGGGGAAATGCCCGGACTGAGGATGATCTCCCGGGCCGCGCTCATATCGAGCCGTTCAAGCGGGCCGCAGCGAAGCTCCACGCCTGGAAACTCATGATAAAATGACTCAAGGTCCGGCGGTTCTGCGCGGGTATCAGCGACCATAAAAGGACAGCCGATCCGATCAAGGTGGCGGCAAATGGCACGCCCGGAGATACCCAGTCCGACGACCAGGGTCACTCCTTCCGGCACCTTGTGCATGTCGCTATCCTTGTTTCTCATCGCCGGATGCTACTCAGCGAATTTTCAGAGTGGCCAGCCCAAGCAGCACCAGCACCACGGTAATAATCCAGAAACGCACAATCACCCGGGGCTCAGGCCAGCCCTTCAGCTCATAATGATGGTGCAACGGTGCCATGCGAAATATACGCCGCCCGGTCATCTTGTAGGAGGCGACCTGCAGGATCACCGAGATGGTCTCCATGACAAAGATGCCACCCATCACAAACAGGATGATCTCCTGGCGCACAATCACTGCAACCACACCCAGCGCAGCCCCCAGCGCCAGAGAGCCCACATCGCCCATGAATACCTGGGCCGGATAGGTGTTGAACCACAAAAAGCCCAGTCCAGCCCCGGCAATGGTGGCACAGAACACGGCCAGTTCACCGGCTCCAGGAATCATGGGTATCTGCAGGTACTGGGCGAACACCACGTTGCCGCTGGCATAAGCAAACACGGCCAAGCCCATGGCCACCAGTACAGTGGGCATGATCGCCAAGCCGTCAAGGCCATCAGTGAGGTTGACGGCATTGGAGCTACCGACAATCACGAAATAGCTCAGCACCACATAGAACAGCCCAAGCGGCAGCATCACCCCCTTGAGCATCGGCACAACTAGGCTGGTTTCCACCGGTGTGGCAGCAGTCATATAGAGCACAACAGCAGCACCCAGACCAATCACCGACTGCCATAGGTATTTCCAGCGCGCCGGCAAACCACGTGGATTTTTCTCCACTACCTTGCGGTAATCATCCACCCAGCCAATAGCACCAAAGCCCAGAGTGACGGCCAGCACAATCCACACATAGTGGTTACGCAGATCACCCCACAGCAGGGTACTGACAGCAATGGCCATCAGGATCATCGCACCACCCATGGTCGGCGTCCCCGCCTTGGACAGGTGGGACTGCGGCCCATCGTCACGAACGGCTTGGCCAATTTGGCCCTCGACCAGCCGGCGAATGAAGATCGGTCCCAGCCACAGGCTAAGCACCAGGGCCGTCAGGGTACCCAGTATCATTCTCAACGTCAGATAATTGAATACATTGAAAGCGCTTTGGAATTGCGCCAGAAACTCAGCCAGAAAAAGCAGCATGAAAAGCGTTACCTTGAAGCATCTGGGCGCAGCGCCGCTACCACGGCTTCCATGCCCGCACTGCGAGATCCCTTGACCAGCACGCTGGCATCAGGGGGCAAATGTTGGAGAGCGTAACCCAGCAACGCCTCCCGGTTTTCAAAATGATGTCCCTGGTCGCCAAAGGCTTGGCTAGCAGGTCTGGCCTCAGCACCCAGGGTCAGTAAAGCATCGATGCCCAGTGCCCGGGCCTGGCGGCCCGCTTCGGCATGCAGCGCCTCGCTTGCCTGGCCCAGCTCACCCATAGCACCCAGCAGGCACCAGCGCGGAGACGGCTGGCTGGCCAGGGTCTCGAGCGCAGCAGCAAGTGCACCAGGGTTGGCATTGTAGCTGTCATCCATCAGTTGTGCGCCTCGCACCCCCTCGACCAGGCTCATCCGGCCCGGCATGGGGGCGACACTGGCCAAGCCCTCCGCCAACAGACTTTCATCAAAACCCGTCGCTAAAGCCGCAGCCGCGGCGGCCAGCGCATTGGCCACATTATGCTTGCCCAGCAGCGCCAGCTGAACGCGCCCCAGCTGGCGGCCATTATAAACAAGCGTAAAAGCATAACGGCCAAGGGAATCACAGACCAGTGTCTCAGCACGCAGACGCGCCGATGGATGAAACCCGAAATCCAGCACCTGGCGGGGCGATGCGAGCCGTTCCCACAACGGATAATAGCGATCGTCGCGGTTAAGCACAGCCACCCCGTCGCTAGGCAGCGACACCAACACCTCGGCCTTGGCCTGAGCGATCTGCCCCATGCCGCCAAATTCGCCCACGTGGGCGCCGGTAACATTGGTGATCACGGCCACGTCCGGCTCTGCCAGCGACGCCGTCCAGGCAATCTCTCCCAGATGGTTAGCGCCCAGCTCCACCACCGCCTGACGGTGCTCAGCACACAGGCCAAGCAACGTCAGAGGGGCGCCGAAGTCATTATTGAGATTGCCGTGGGTCGCCAGCGTCTTGCCTCTGCGCTCCAGCAGGCTGGCCAGAATCTGCTTGACCGTGGTCTTGCCGCTATTGCCCGTCACCCCCACCAACGGGCCCTGCCAGGCACGACGGCGAGCCCGGCCCAGCAAGCCCAGCGCCAAACGGGTATCTGGTACCACCAGTTGCGGCAGAGGGTCATCAACTGGTGTTTCTACAATGGCCGCCACAGCGCCAGCGTCGCGCGCCTGGGCAATAAAATCATGGGCATCAAAGCGCTCACCCACCAGCGCCACAAACAGCGCTCCTGGGGTAAGCTCGCGTGTGTCGGTAACAATACCGGACACGGCCAAGCTGCCCACGTCCGCCACCAGATAGGTGGCCGGCATACCAAGAGCGTTGGCCACCTGCTCAATCGTCGTTAACCCCGCTGGCGTCACGCATCACCTCCCCGAGCGCACTTTACTTTCGCACGCTGCTCCAGCGCCGCCTGCGCCTCGGCAAGATCCGAAAACGCATGGCGCACACCGGCAATCTCCTGATAATCCTCATGCCCCTTGCCGGCGATCAGAATCACATCCTCGTCCGCCGCCTCGCTGACCGCCTGCAAAATCGCCTCACGGCGACCGCCGATGTTCCAGGCGCTGGTTTGTGCCTGCTGCGATAGCCCATCAACCATTTGCTGGCGAATATGTGCAGGGAGCTCGCTTCGCGGATTGTCATCGGTGATCACTAGCTGATCGGCATAGCACTCTGCAGCGGCAGCCATCAGCGGGCGCTTGCCAGCGTCGCGGTCACCGCCACAACCAAACACGCACCACAGCCGCCCGCTACCTGGCAGATGCTCACGCAGTGCTGCCAGCGCGTTTTCAAGCGCGTCCGGCGTGTGCGCATAGTCGATGACCACCGTGGGTCTTGCAACGGCCTGTCCAGCCAGCGCCTGCATACGCCCGGGCACCGGCGTCAGCTGCGCGGCGGCCTCGAACAGCGCATCAAGCGAAGCGCCCCGGCCATACAGCACGGCCATGGCCAGCAGCACATTGCTGAGGTTGAAACGCCCAAGCAGTGGTAGTGTCAGCAGCCGCTCACCTTCAGGTGTGGCAACCAATGCCTCTAACCCTTCGGGCAGTAAAGCACTGCTCGCCACACCCAATGTTATAGCGTCATCAAGTGGCTTTTTTTCCTCACTGCTGACGGCCAGCACCCTGACGCCAGGTGGCAGTCCCGCCAGCATCAGCCGCACCAGCGGATCATCAGCATTGACGACTGCCAGCTCAAGCTCCGGGCGACGGAACAACTGCGCCTTGGCTGCCGCATAGGCTGCCATGCTGCCGTGGTAATCCAGATGATCGCGGCTCAGGTTGGTAAATACCGCTACTTGAATATTGGCAGCGTCCAGACGATCTTGGGCCAGCGCATGAGACGACACCTCCATCGCTACCCGGACCACGCCCTCGGCTGCTAGCTGTCCCAGTGACGCCTGAAGCGCCAGCGCGCCGGGCGTGGTTAGGTCCGAGCTACCAAGACACTGCGGCCGACCGGTACCCAGGGTGCCGATCAAACCCGCCGGCTCGCCCAGCATCTCGCTCAAAGCGGCAATATAGTGCGTCACCGAGCTTTTACCATTGGTGCCGGTGACACCAATCAACTCTAATGTTTCCGGCACCCGATAAAGCTGACTAGCCAAGCTACCCAGCTCGGCTCGCAATCCGTCCAGCGCAATGACATTCGCGGCTGGGGCTCCGCTGGCCTGGGTTTCGCTGAGCGGTGCCTCAGCTAGCACCAGGGCGGCGCCGGCTTGCAGCGCTGCAGTGATGTAATCGCGCCCGTCGGCACTCACCCCAGGCACCGCCAAAAAGATGTCACCGCCTTTCACGTTGCGGCTATCCAGATGCAGGCTGACGCGCTCAGGCAGCCGGTCTCCCAGCCCAGCATCAAGTAGCAGCTGATGCTGCTCGGGCCAGCGTTGGGCCAGCAGGTCGAGCAGCCTGGCGCTGTCGACGCCCAGCGGAAGTTCATTCGTCAACGGACACCTCCATGTCTGGCGGCACATCCAGGATACGCAGGGCGCTGCCAGCAATGCGCGAGAACACCGGCGCTGCGACAGCACCGCCGTAATAAGCCCCCTCGCGGGGATGGTCAATCATCACCACAGCGATGATTCGAGGATCGGTGGCCGGCGCGATACCCACGAAGAGACTGCGGTAAGCCTGTCTTTCATAGCCGCTGCTACCGGTCTTGCGTACCGTGCCGGTCTTACCAGCCACACTGTAACCGGGCACCAACGCGCGCCGGGCACCGGTGCCCGGCGCGACGACTTTGTCCATCATCTGCAGCACCTGTCTGGCGACCTCAGCGCTGATGACCTGATCACCTTCAGGCGCCGCTGGCTGTTTCAGCAACGACGGCGGCATGCGCCGCCCCTCATTGACAATGGCGGTAAAGGCACTGGCCAGCTGCAGTGTGGACACCGACAGGCCATAGCCGTAAGACAGGGCTGCCCACTGACTGCTTGACCAACGCACTGGTGCGGGCATGGTGCCGGTGGACTCACCGGGAAAGCCTGTTTCCGGCGACTGGCCAAGCCCCAACGCGCGATACGTATCAGGCACCACCGGCTCGTCAAGTGACAGCGTCAGCTTGGCCATGCCAATATTGGACGACTTGAGCAGTATCCCAGCCAGGTCCAGAACACCGTTATTGCTGACATCCCGGATAGTGAAGCGGTCGATGCGCATTGACCCGGGTGACGTATTGACTGTGGTGTTCAGGGGAAAGCGTCCGGTTTCAAGCAGCGCTGCCATAGCCAGCGGCTTGATCACCGAGCCAGGCTCAAACGCATCAACAATGGCCTGGTTGCGCAAGCCGGCCGGATCCAGACCTTCGCGATTATTGGGGTTGTATGACGGCTGGTTAGCCATGGCCAGCACCTCGCCGGTGCGAGCGTCCATCATCACCAGCACGCCGCCATCAGCGTTGTTTTCGTCAACCGCATTTTTCAGCTCGCGGTACGCCATGTATTGCAGACGCTGATCTATCGACAGCACCAGGTTGCCGCCCGGCTCAGCTTCACGTAGTACTTCGAGATCGCGCACCAGCTGACCACGACGGTCTTTGAGCACACGCCGCCGGCCCGGCTCGCCTGCCAGATAGGAGTCATAGGCAAGCTCAAGCCCCTCCTGACCGCGATCGTCCACATTCGTCACACCTACCAGCTGGGCAATCACCTCACCGGCAGGATAGTAGCGCTTGTATTCTTCACGCTTGTGTACACCCGGTACCCGCAAATCCAGAACACGCTGGGCCTGGGCAGGCGTCATGCGTCGACGCAGATACATGAATTCGCGATCGGCGTAGCGATCGATACGCTCGTTGAGCTGGTCGAGGTTCTGACCCAGTGCCTGGGCCAGCTGCAACCTGAGAATTCCGTCATCCGGCAAGTCCTGAGGGTTCGCCCACAGCGTGACAACCGGTGTGGAAATCGCCAGCGCTTCACCGTTGCGATCAGTGATCATGCCGCGGTGGGCAGGGATGGGGTCGACGCGCACAGTACGAGCGTCACCCTGCCCTTTAAGGAAGGTACGATCAACGATGTGCAGATCAATCACGCGCCACACCAACAGCCCCAACCCCAGCAGCACCAGGCCGACCAGCAGTTGATAGCGCCATTTGCTCATAGGCGCATCAGGTGGTGGCTTACGGGGAGACACACCGCGGCGCGAAAATGTACTCATGGGCGCACCACCTCGATTTCCTCAATCTCAGGCAGACGCATTTCAAGGCGCTCACCGGCCAACCCTTCAACCCGAGTCGGTGCTGACCAGGCGCTCTGCTCCAGCAGCAGCTGGCCGTACACCGTCTGCAGCTGCTGGAACTCACTTTCGAGGCGCTGCAGCTCACCGTACTGCTCGCGGGTTTCGTGACTTGCCTTGATAACCGCCAATGCGGTCAGCAAACACAGCACCAGCAATATGAGATTCAGCAGAAGCTTGCCGCTGAGCTTAATGACAATAGGCCAGTCATAGACGGGCTTTCTGCGTTGAACTTCCCCACTCATGGCATATCTCATTCAATCAACCAGCATTCTGGTCAGCGTCATTCATTGTCAATAGCGCTTACGGGCGGCACGCATGACCGCACTGCGCGCCCGTGGGTTGCCATCGATTTCCTGGGCACTGGGTCGGCGTGCTTTACCCAGCGCTTCCAGGCGGCGTGGAATCTGGTCATCACGCAGCGGTATACCGCGCGGCAACTGGGCATCACCGCGGACATGATCGCGGATGAAGCGCTTCACCCGACGGTCTTCCAGTGAATGAAAACTGATCACCACCAGATGTCCGCCCGGTGCCAAGGCATCAAGTGCCGCCGCCAGGGCAGCGTCGAGCTGATCCAATTCGCCATTCACATGGATACGCAACCCCTGAAAGGCCCGGGTTGCCGGGTGCTTGCCTTTCTCCCAAGCGGGGTGCGCCTCCTTGATGACCTCGGCAAGGTCACCGGTGCGCTCAAACGCCCGCTCCTGGCGCCGTGCCACGATAGCGCGCGCCAGGCGGCGAGCATAACGCTCTTCACCATAGCTTTTGAAAACACGGGCAATATCCGCCTCGCTGGCGGTGGCAATCCAGTCGGCAGCACTCTGGCCTTGGGTCGGGTCCATGCGCATGTCCAGCGGGCCATCACGTAAAAAACTGAAGCCGCGTTCCGGATCATCCAGCTGCGGCGACGACACGCCAACATCAAGCAGCACGCCAGACAAGCGTCCATGCAAATCATGCTGTGCGGCAATCTCACCAAGTCGTGCGAACTCGGCCTGCGCAATGGTAAAGCGCGGATCATCGATGCGCGCCGCTTCAGCAATGGCTTGCGGATCCCGATCGATGGCCAGCAGCCGCCCGGCGCTGCCAAGGCGCTCAAGAATCAGCCGGGAATGCCCGCCGCGGCCGAAAGTGCCGTCGACATACACACCATCCGGATCATGAACCAGCGTATCAACGGCACCATCAAGCAGCACGCTGGCATGGCGATAGATGCTTGAATCTGCATCCGGGGGAGATGTCGTCATGCACGTCTCAATGGAGTAAAGGAAGGGAAATAAGGTGGGAGTCAGCCGATAAGCCGGGTTCTGTCGTTGAACAGTCATTCCTCTAGGGATGACGTCACCATCATCCTCAAGCAACCTACCCGAACCCAGCGCGGGCCGCGCCAACGGGTTCCTATTTGGTCTTGCTCCGAGTGGGGTTTACCATGCCACGCACTGTTGCCAGGC
>NZ_JBQDJZ010000080.1:0-12338 GCF_052095765.1 Halomonas sp. | reverse complement strand
CCCAGTGGGCCGCCTGTTCGATCAGGCCAAATCCACGTGAAGTGACGAAGAACCCGTTTTATGCGCACCCCGTGAATGACCAGCTGGCGTTCGGTTTTGGCGTCTATGCACCTTATGGGTCCAAGACCGATTATGAGAAAAACTTCCAGGGCCGCTACTTTGGTAACTATACCGAAGTCACAGTGATCAGCGCCCAGCCGACGGTGTCGTATCGCTTCAACGACCAGTGGTCAGTGGGTGCTGGGGTGACCTATAACCGCGTTGAGGGTGAGTTACATCGCCAGATCCCCAGCGAGCCCGGCTATAACCAGGCAAATGATATCGATGCCCGCGTGGATGGCGACGACGATGCCTGGGGTTACAACATTGGCGTGATGTTTCAGCCAGTACCGGAAACGACCATGGGCCTGACCTATCGCTCTGAGGTCAAGTACAAGCTGGACGGAGACTTTAAAGCTGTCGACCCGATGGGTAATGTGATTCAGAAAGATAATGCGCACCTGAAGCTGACGACCCCCGAAACGGTCAACTTCTCTGTGACCCAGCAGATGACCGATAGACTCAAGTTGATGTTTGGTGCCTCCTGGTCGCGCTGGAGTAAGTTCCAAGAAATTAATGTGACTGGGGATGCCATCCCTCAAATCACCCAGGAGACGCAGAACTACAGTAACGCTTGGGCCTTCGCCGCGGGTGGTGAGTACCAACTAACCCCAGAGTGGGTGCTGCGTGCGGGCTTGACGCTGGATGATACGCCGAGTAACGACGAGCACCGCAGTGTGCGTATTCCGTCCGACGATCGCCGCATCTTCTCGCTGGGTGCCGGCTGGACGCCGATGGAAGACCTGACCATTGACGTGGCCTATTCTTACCTGACCGAACGCACCACCGACGTGGAACAGGTGCGCAGTGATCATCTCGGCGGTATCGGTGGTACCACCTACTCAGCCAAGTACAAGAACGAAGCACACGGTATTGGTGCACAGATGACCTACCGCTTCTAAGCTGATGCCTTAGGCATGCTGCCTGACACCAACCCGCCGCCGCTGCGCGGCGGTTTCGGCATGTGAACAGGCCTCCTACGAAACCCGGTGCATGTCGTGATTTTCACAGGGGTTGGTAGGAGCGACCTTTAGGCCGCGATGGCGCCGTCAGGCGCCTGGATAACGTCACTGACCCATACTCGTTCCCACGCTGCTGAGTGGGAACGCATAATCATTACTGGCTGGCTGCTTTACCGCCGCCCAGGATGACGGGCTGCGCGGCTTTGGCTACAATACTCTTCCTTTGTGATGGCGGCCTAATGGGTCGTTTTTTCTTTTCTTCGCCATGTCCCTGCTTTCTGGCAGAGGATATCGGTAAGCAGCAGAGCGAGCTCCATGGAAACCAACCCAATTCATAACCTTCTCAAGGACCTGTCTGAACGGACAGACGTCCTGAGGGGGTATCTTTGACTATGCCGAGAAGAAAGACCGGCTAGAAGAAGTCTCGCGCGAACTGGAAGACCCCAACGTCTGGAATGATCCGGACTACGCCCAGAAGCTGGGCAAGGAACGGGCCGCTCTGGAGCAGGTGGTGCAGACCATCGACGAGCTGGAGCAGGGCGTTGGCGATAATGCCGACCTGCTGGAACTGGCCGAGATGGAAGACGACGAAGACACCGTTGCAGAGGTCGAGCGTGAGCTTAAAGCGCTGCAGCAGAGTCTGGCCAAGCTGGAGTTCCGGCGCATGTTCTCTGGCGAGATGGACGCCAACGGCGCTTACCTGGATATTCAGGCTGGCTCAGGCGGCACCGAGGCCCAGGACTGGGCCAACATGCTGCTGCGCATGTACCTGCGCTGGGCTGAGCACCACGGTTTCAAGGCTGATATCACCGAGCTGTCTGCCGGCGACGTGGCGGGCATCAAGTCGGCCACCATTCATGTTCAGGGTGACTATGCGTTCGGCTGGCTGCGCACGGAAACCGGCGTGCACCGTCTGGTGCGCAAGAGTCCGTTCGATTCTGGTGGCCGTCGCCATACGTCCTTTACCTCGGTGTTTGTTTCACCGGAGATTGATGACAGCTTCGAGGTCGATATCAACCCGGCGGACCTGCGCACTGACACCTATCGTTCCAGTGGCGCCGGTGGCCAGCACGTCAACACCACCGACTCCGCTGTGCGTATTACCCACGAGCCAACGGGTATCGTGGTGGCGTGTCAGAGTCAGCGCAGCCAGCACGCTAACCGTGACTTCGCCATGAAGCAGCTTCGTGCAAGGCTCTGGGAGCACGAGATGGACAAGCGCAACGAAGCCAAACAGGCCGCGGAAGACTCCAAGTCGGATATCGGCTGGGGCAGCCAGATTCGCTCCTATGTGCTGGACGATCAGCGCATCAAGGACCTGCGCACCGGTGTGCAGACCAGTAACTGCGATCGGGTGCTGGACGGTGAGCTGACCCCGTTTATTGAAGCGAGCCTCAAACAAGGGCTCTAGTCCGACTTGATTGATGTCCGGGGCTTATGTCCCGGATTTATGTCTGAAGCAGGCGACGATTTTTCCTTTAACAGGCAGGATAACCAGGCACAACCATGTCTAACCAGGACTCTTCCCCGCACGATGAAAACCACCTGATTGCAGAGCGTCGGGCCAAGCTTGCCGAACGCCGCGAGATCGCTGAACGCGAAGGTGGTAGCGCCTTTCCCAATGACTTTCGCCGCGACAGCTTGGCCGCAGAGCTGATTGCCGAGCTGGGCGACAAAGACAAGGAGGCGCTCGAAGCGCTGGCGCGGCCTGCAGCGGTGGCTGGGCGCATCATGCGCAAACGTGGCCCCTTCATCGTGATTCAGGATGTATCCGGTCAGATCCAGCTGTACGTGGATAAAAAAGGCCTGCCCGAGGCCATGCTAGACGATGTTAAAGGTTGGGATATCGGCGATATTGTTGCGGCGCGTGGCCCGGTGCATAAGTCTGGCAAGGGTGACCTGTATGTCATGATGGAAGAGGCGAGGCTGCTGACCAAGAGCCTGCGCCCGCTGCCCGATAAATTCCACGGTCTGACTGACATGGAGGCCCGCTACCGCCAGCGTTATGTGGACCTGATCATGAACCCCGAGTCGCGCCAGGTGTTCGAAATCCGGGCCAAGGTGGTTAGTGCCATGCGTCGCTTTTTTGAAGGGCGCGGCTTCATGGAAGTGGAAACGCCGATGCTGCAGCAGATTCCCGGCGGCGCTGCGGCGCGTCCTTTCGTGACGCACCACAATGCGCTGGACCTGGACATGTACCTGCGCATCGCCCCAGAGCTGTATCTCAAGCGTCTAGTGGTTGGCGGCTTCGAGAAGGTGTTCGAGATCAACCGCAATTTCCGCAACGAAGGGCTGTCCACGCGACACAACCCCGAGTTCACCATGATCGAGTTCTATCAGGCTTACGCTGACTATAAAGATCTGATGGACCTGACCGAAGAGATGCTGCGCAGCATCGCCACCGAAGTGTTAGGCAGCCCGGTTGTGACCAATACCCGGCGCGATGCCCAAGGCGAGGTGGCCGAGACCATCGAGTACGACTTTGGCAAGCCGTTCACGCGCATCAGCGTGTTCAATGCCATTGTTGAGTACAACCCGGAAATTGACGATCTGGCGCTAGCTGACGACGTCGCCGCCCGGGAGGTTGCTCGTGGGCTGGGTATCGCGGTCAAGGATAGCTGGGGGCTGGGCCGGGTGCAGATGGAAATCTTTGAAGAGACCGTCGAGCACCTGCTGATTCAGCCGACCTTCATCACCGACTATCCCACCGAAGTCAGCCCACTATCGCGGCGTAAAGATAGCGACCCCTTCGTTACCGAGCGCTTCGAATTCTTTGTCGGCGGTCGCGAGATAGCTAACGGCTTCTCAGAGCTCAACGACGCAGAAGACCAGGCCGAGCGTTTCGCTGCCCAGGTGGCCGAAAAAGACGCCGGCGATGTGGAGGCCATGTACTTCGACGCCGACTACGTGCGTGCCCTGGAAGTCGGCATGCCGCCCACTGCCGGTGAAGGTATCGGCATCGACCGGCTGGTGATGCTGTTCACCGACAGCCCATCGATTCGCGACGTGCTACTGTTCCCCGCCATGCGGCCCGAAGCCGAGTGAGCTAACGTCGTTGTTTTAAAGCAATCGACAGGTGGTGTTGTCCTTCGTGGGAGTGGCCTTCAGGCCGCGATGGCGCCGTTAGGCGCCTGGACCGGCACCGAACCTGCGGCTGGCACCTACCCCCACCGCCGCTGCGCGGCGGTATCGCAGTACAAGCGCTGCTCCTGCGGAATCTCTGTATGTCATTGTTTTAAAAGCAATCGATAGCTGGTTTTGCCCTTCCTAGGAGTGGCCTTCAGGCCGAGAAAGGCGCCTAGGGTGAGCTTTTTACAGCCAGGGAAAAATACTTTCAATAAAGTACTTGCGATAGCGTCTGCGAATCATTTACATTTACCCTATAGCAGCGAGGGGAAATGTCATGTACGTATGTCTTTGCAAAGGTGTCAGCGATCACGCCATTGTGGCAAGCGTCGAGCAGGGCGCTCGCAGCTGGCGTGATGTGCAGCGTGAAACCGGCTGTGGTACCCAATGTGGTAAGTGTGCCTGCATGGGCAAACAGATGGTGCGGGAGGCTGTTAGCGAGCAGTTATCCTTGGCGCGTGAAGGTCTTGCCTACGCGGTTTGATTATCGCGTGACGTATGCAAGCATCGTACTGATTCTTATATCGATTAATGGCAGCCTGCTGACGTGTTGTCTACACTGTTTTGATGACAGTTGTGGTGACAGCAACGGCGGCGTTCGTGCTATGGTGAGCGCTGAATCTTTTTAACTCGTCAAGCGAGGCGCAACCATGAAAGGCGATCCCAAGGTAATTCAGTTTCTCAATACCGTGCTGGGCAACGAGTTGGTTGCCATTAACCAGTACTATCTTCACGCCAAGATGTATCAGGACTGGGGGTTGGCTGCGTTAGGTGAGTGGGAATACAAAGAGTCCATCGAGGAAATGCAGCACGCCGACACTCTGATCGAGCGCATCCTTTTTTTAGAAGGCCTGCCTAATCTCCAGGATTACGGCAAGCTGATGATTGGCGAAAACGTTCGCGAGATGCTTGAGTGTGACCTCAAGTTGGAGCACAAGGCGCGTGCCGACCTGCTGGACGCCATCGACCATTGCGAAAAGGTTCGCGATTACGTTAGCCGTGACTTGTTCCGTGGCATTCTTTCCGACGAGGAAGAGCATATCGACCACCTTGAAACCGAGCTTGGGCTGATCGAAAAAGTCGGCATCGAAAACTACATGCAGACCCAGATGAAAAAAGCCGATTAAACTCTGCGTTTAACGTCGCTTGGCGTGAGGAGTTTTTATCATGCTGTTGAATCGAGACAAAAGCCTGCTGTTGATTGTGGATCTTCAGGCCGGTTTACTGCCTGTTATCGATGGTGGCGAGCAGGCTGTCAATGAAGCGATTTGGCTTGGTGGTGTTGCCGAAGCGCTGGAGATTCCGATATGGGTCACCGAGCAGAATCCCAAAGGGCTGGGTGGTAGCGAGCCGCGCCTGCTAGAGGCCTTGAGTAAGCATCAGCTATGGACCAAGTGCCACTTCGATGCACACCATGAGCGAGAGTTTGCCCAGGCGTTGGAAGCCACAGGGCGTCGTCAGATTGTGCTGTGTGGGTCTGAGGCACACATTTGTGTGCTACAGACCGGCCTTGGGCTGCTTGCCGCCGGTTATGATGTTTTCCTGCTTGCCGAGGCATCTGTGAGTCGACGTGCAAAAGAGGCTGCTTTGGCTGGGCGTCGGCTGGAGCGTGCGGGCGGGTGTATCGTCAGCGCCGACATGGTGGCCTATGAGTGGCTGAAGCGCTGCGACAGCCCCACCTTCAAGGATGTGCACCGTGAGTTCTTGCGCCCCCGAGCATCAAGAACGCTGCGGTTTTAGTGTTCTTTTTGACCAGCTGTTGCCTGCCCCTATTGCGACTTAATTAATATCCTCCGCTGCGACGAGCCCCTTATGGAGAGTGCTGCTTTTCGGTGTCAGGATCTTTCTGAGCGAAGGCTTGCGCAGCGTTGCTATCCTATCCAGTCGAAGCCACCTTCTGGTATGCTTCCGGGCCATGATGTATTTGATAGTGACGTAACCCTCCTCTCCCTCAATGGTGAAACACCCCATGGCAAAGGAACAAGATGCCACTGACCTGCAGCTTGCACTGAAGGCATGCCGCAGCTCGTTTATATCAGTTGGTTTTTTCAGCATGTTCATCAACCTACTGATGCTCGTGCCTCCCATGTACATGCTTCAAGTCTACGATCGTGTGCTTTCTACGCAGAGCGAAGAAACGCTGTTGATGCTGACTTTGTTGGTGATCTTTTTGTTTCTTGTAATGGGTGGGCTTGAGCTGGTGCGGTCACGCATATTGGTTCGAGTTGGCAATCGGCTAGACACTATGATCAATCAGCGTCTTTATAGCGCTATGTTTCGTCGCAGTTTGATATCTCAAGATGGTCAGAGTGCTCAGCCGCTTAGTGACTTGACTTCGCTACGCCAGTTTCTGACGGGCAATAGCCTATTTGCTTTTTTTGATGCGCCTTGGGTGCCCATCTACATTGGAGTCATGTTCTTGTTCCACGCGTGGCTAGGTGTTTTTGCTATCGCGGCGGGCATTATTCTCATTGTACTGGCGATTACTAACGAAAAATCTACGCATAAATTGCTTTCTGAAGCAAATGGCGAGCATATCCAGGCTCAGAATCTAGCAAACTCTAATTTGCGAAACGCTGAAGTTCTCCATGCTATGGGTATGTTGCCTGGCATTATGGGGCGGTGGTCCAAGCGCCATCATGAGTTCTTGAGCAAGCAGTCACGCGCCAGTGATCGAGCGGGCGCGTTGACCAATGCGTCTAAAGTTTTCCGTATGATGGCTCAGTCCTTAATTCTTGGTTTAGCCGCACTGCTGGTTCTTAAGGGCGAGCTGACTGGAGGTATGGTGATAGCTGGCTCCATACTGATGGGTCGGGCGCTAGCGCCAATTGACCAAATGATTGGTGGCTGGAAGGGCTTCGTCAATGCCCGAGGTGCTTATAAGCGCTTGAATGTGTTGCTCAACCAAATCCCTGGAGAACAGCAGCGCATGTCGTTGCCACGCCCTGAAGGTTACTTGAGTGTAGAGAATATCGCTGCTGCCCCTCCAGGGTCGCGTATTATCACTATTCGTGGGATTACCTTCGAAGTTGATAAAGGTGAACATGTCGGCATTATTGGTCCAAGTGCTGCTGGCAAGTCTACCTTGGCTCGAGTTTTGCTTGGCATTTGGCCAAGCCAAGTTGGTGATGTGCGCCTTGATGGTGGTGATATAAACCAATATAACCGCGATGAACTTGGCCCTCATATTGGGTACTTGCCGCAGGATATCGAGCTGTTTGATGGCACGATTAGTGAGAACATCGCGCGTTTTGGTGACGTGGATGCAGAAAAAGTGGTGCAGGCCGCGAAAAAGGCTGGCGTGCATGAAATGATTCTCGAGCTGCCTAACGGCTATGATACGGTTATTTCTGCCGGTAGTGGCTCGTTGTCTGGCGGCCAGAGGCAGCGAATAGGTCTGGCGAGGGCGCTTTATGACAACCCTGTACTAATCGTGCTCGACGAACCTAATGCCAACCTTGATGATGCTGGTGAGCGTGCTTTGGCTCAAGCGATTGCGCAGGTAAAAGCTGAAGGGGCTACGCTGTTTGTCATTAGTCATCGACAGAGCGTGCTCAAGCATATGGATAAGTTGTTAGTTATGAAAGACGGGCAGATTAACATGTTCGGCCCGCGAGACCAAGTGTTGGCAGAATTTGTTAAAAAACCTCGTGCCAAGGTAAACCAGCAAAGTGCAGCCCGGCTGTCTGCTGCTGGCTCCGGTCAGGGTGGAGAATCTTGATATGAAAAATAGCAATGAGGGCCAGCACCATATGCCGGTGCGGAAGGAAATTGACGTCACTCCAAAAGGCCCAGTCACCATTGATGGTGAGGCCATAGAAGCACTTCCCACTAGCGATAAAAGTTACCGTAGCTTGGGGTTTGTTGTTCTTCTGGTTGCTTTGGGCGGCTTTATGTTATGGGCCACTACTGTCAAGTTAGCTGTGGCAGTTATAGCGCCAGGTGATGTTTCTATGGCATCTTTTAAGCGTAGCATTCAGCATCTGGAAGGCGGTATCGTAAGCGAACTTCCTGTCGCTGATGGCGATGTAGTCAAGGCTGGTGACCCCTTGTTGGTGTTGAGTGACACTCAAGTGCGTTCACAGAGAGATATTGCTCGCTCCCAATACTTGATTAATCGCGCTATGGAAGCTCGTCTTCTTGCTGAGCAGCAAGGTGCTGATACTTTAGTAATCCCTGATGACTTGAAGGATCTTGATAATCCGCGTGTCCAACAGATTCTTGATGTGCAGCAGGCGCTGTTTCATGCGCGACGACAGTCCTCTCAGAGTACGCTTCAATCCATTGACGAACAAAACAAGCAGATGGAAGAGCAAATTTCTGGCCTCAGGCAGCGTATTGATGTCAACCGCCGTCGCGTTGCTTCGTTAAAAAGTGAAGCTGATGATTTTCGCGCCTTATTTCGTGAAGGGCTAGGTGATAATCAGCGGTTGCGTGAGTTAGAGCGGCAAGTGCTTGAGTATGAAGGGAATAGTGCGGAGTTCCAGTCTCAAATTGCTCAGCTAGGCTCGCAAATCAGTGAGAACCGCGCCCAACGAGAAATTCGCAAGCAAGAGTTTCAAAAAGAGGTGGGTGAGCAGCTTCGAGAGGCTCAAACAATGATTGCTGAAGCTGAGGAGCAGGTAACGTCGTTATCTGATCAAGTGGAGCGCACTGTCATCAGGGCGCCTGTTTCGGGGACCGTGGTTGGAAGGACGGTCCACTCTAAGGGTGCAGTAGTGCGTAGTGGCGATACTGTCATGGAGGTGGTGCCTTCCAATGATGGTTTTGTTATAGAGGCTCGGGTGCCCGCTCGAGATATTGATAATATTTACCCTGGGCAGTATGCAGAGATCCGTTTTTCAGCATTCAATCAGAAGACGACAACGACGATTCCAGGTGAAGTAGTTCATGTGAGTGCAGACAGCTTCGAAGATGAAGCCACGGGGCAGCGCTATTATAGAGCGCGCGTGCAAGTCTCTGAAGAGGGTAAAAAAGAAATGACTGATGAAATGTATTTGCTCTCAGGTATGCCTGCCGAGGTAATGATCCGTACTGGGCAGCGTACCTTTGCTAGTTATATCGCCAAGCCTATCGCAGACATGCTTTCACGCTCGATACAACAGGACTGATAAGTATGTCCAGTAACTATTCTTTTAAACACAAAGCGATAGGCTCGCTAGTTCTTGCTGTCGCGATGGCTAGCTTATCAGTTAGTGTTTCAGCGCGTGCCCAAGATGCAGATATTCAATCGCGCCACCCTGTGGAATGGCAAGAGAGGGTTGGTGGTAAAGATAGCCCTGCCACCATAGTAGAGCTATCTTCATTTGAGCAGGCTATAGATCTTGAGCAGGTCACGAGAGAGTCGGCGCTAGCGCACAGTGCGCTTCCCTCGCTTCCAGAGTTGTTTGCTAGGGCGTTGAAATATGATGCGAACCTAGCGCGTGAACGTTACGAGCTGGAGGCAACTCAGGAAGAGGTTCCTATGGCGCGTGCGCGCTTGTTGCCTGAGCTCAGTGCTACCGGAGGCTATCAATGGCAAGACTCCAGCAACATTCAAAGTGATCCCGACGGCTTTGGTCTCGACCGGACGGCGACTCGGCCTGGCGAATATACAGAGCACTATTGGAGCGCACAGCTATCTCAGCCGTTGTTTAGTCTGGAGCGCTGGCGCCAACTAGACGTAGCTGATGCTCAAGTTGGTGTGGCTGAATTCAGCCTGGCGTCGGTAGAGCGTGATTTGGCGCTCAGCGTCAGCGAAGCTTACGTTGAAGCGTACCTAGCGTCACAGCGCCTAGGGCTGTTGAACGCTCAGCAGAAGTCCCTTGAGTTACAGCATCGTCAAGCTAGTCGCGCTTATGAGTTGGGGGTGGGTAATCGAGTAGATTTGCTTGAAGCACAGTCACGCTTAGACCAAGCGATTGCTGATGCCGTTGAAGCCGAGAATGAGCTGGATAATGCGTTAAGTGAGCTGCAGCGTCTGACCGGCATTCGTCCTAATATGCGCGGTTTAGCCCTTGGTGAGCTGTCTAATGTTAGTTTGCAGCGTGATTGGGGAAGTGCCGATGACTGGCTTGCTCGTATTGGCAATAACCTAGATGTCAGGCTAGCCCAGCAGCAGCAGACTGTTTCAGAAGCCGACACTGATATCCGCCGTAGTGGGTATTATCCAGAGCTAAATCTCAATCTGAGTTATAGCGATCGAGATAGTGGTGATGAGTTGCGCACCAGTAAAGACTATACGGCTCGGGTAGAGGTGAGTGTGCCAATATTCCAAGGGGGGTATACCTATGCTTCTGTGCGCCAAGGCGAAAAGCGTATTCTGGCTAGTCAGGCTGTAGTAGATGATCAGCGTAACCTTGTATCGCAGGATGTTCGTCAGCGCTTAAGAGCTATCAACGGCAATGTGCGTAGGCTTGACGCGCTTCAGAAAGCTATTAATTCAAGCCAGCTATTCCTTGATGCTGCATCACGTGGTGAACAGCTGGGATTGCGTGATTTGGTCGATGTGCTTGATGCTCGCGCCAGTTTTTATGATCAACGTATCAAATATGTCGACACCATTGGCAGCTACATACTGAATATGCTGGCATTGCAATCAGCAATAGGTGACTTGGAAAGTAATGATCTAGAAAGCATCATGAGCCTGCTGACTCAGATTACTCACGCTGAAGGTGGCGCGACCGAGTACTGACCATGCCTGCTACAACTCGAGATTGGCAGCGCCGCGCAATGCGTACTTTTGATGCAGTTATCGCTGTGCTGCTACCTTTGTTAGTGCTGGCTGGCATGCCTCATATCGAGCACGCTGATGGGGTGGAATACCCTTTGCTGATTCTGGCAGGTGGCCTATTACTGCCATCATGTGGAGAGTTGCTGGGGTTATATCAACCATGGCGTGGAAGAAGCCTGTTTACCATGCTAGGTGTTTACAGCATGGGTTGGCTGATTGCTGTGATTCTGCTCAGTCTTTTTCTAGTTGCTGCTCAGAGTGTTAGCATTTTCTCTCGTACCTGGATGCTACTCGCCTCTATCAGCGTATTGGCAGCGGGTTTAGTGACCCGCTCACTGCTCTACCTGTGCCTGAGAGGTATTCGTTCTCGGGGCCGCAACACCAAGAGAGTTTTACTTATTGGCACGCCTAACAATATCGCACGCATTCAGCGGCGCCTCGAGGCAATGCCCTACCTTGGCTATCAAATATCAGCCACGCTACCGGATAACCAGGAAGATAATTCCGCTTTGATAGCGCAAGTGCAACAGCTGGCGAGTCGCAGTGCTTTTCAAAGAGAGTTCGATGAAGTCTGGCTAAGCTATCCACTGGCTAACGGCGACTGTGTTAAACAGTTGGCCGCTGCACTGATGATGGTGCCCGTTGATATCCGCTACTTCCCGGACCTTTCTGATGTACGCCTACTGAACTACCGCGTCACCCAAGTCGCAGACATGTTCTCCCTCGACCTGAACCGCTCACCACTCAGCGGCCCGACACGGCTCATCAAGGTACTGGAAGACCGGCTGCTTGGCGCAGTGCTGTTCGTTATATTTCTTCCTGTCATGCTGATAACTGCTGCCGCAATACGCTGGAAAATGGGCACACCAGTTCTGTTCAAACAGTACCGCCACGGCTTGAATGGCAAGCGTTTCCGCATATACAAATTTCGGACCATGGCACTTCATAGTGCAAGCAGCACCCAGCAAGCCCAGCACAACGATATGCGGGTTACTCCATTAGGCGCTTTTTTGCGCCGTACTAGCTTAGATGAGCTGCCACAATTATATAACGTACTCCAAGGCCGTATGTCTCTGGTCGGCCCGCGGCCACATGCCATGGATCACAATGAGCATTATAAAGAGCTCATTGATACCTATATGCAGCGTCACCGCGTCAAGCCAGGCATGACTGGATGGGCTCAGGTTAATGGTCTGCGCGGCATCACCGATGACGTGGCGCTAATGCACAAGCGCGTTGAATATGACCTTTACTATATCGACAACTGGACCCCAGCTTTCGACCTAAAAATCCTCGCTATGACGATTACTAGGGGATTTATCAATACACAGCCCTGATGTACAAGCCCTGATACATCACACTAGCATATAGCCCTGACTCATGTCCCTAAGTGCCTAACCGAAAGTTTTCGTGCATAATGTATGTAGGATAACTGACAC
>NZ_JBQDJZ010000079.1:0-12410 GCF_052095765.1 Halomonas sp. | reverse complement strand
CGGTAGCAGCCGTTGAAGTGGGAAGCCTCGCCCAATAGGGCGGGGAGCAGTCACCGAAAGATGCCAATAAGAACAGCAATAAGAGCCCGGACACAGGAGCCGAGTCATGAGTCAGTCTTCAACCCATCCCAATGGTAATTTCTGGCAGCGCATTCCGTTATGGCAGAAAATTCTGGCAGGCCTCTTTCTGGGCGTGCTGGCCGGCGCGTTGATGGGCGAAAAAGCCAGCGTGTTCAAACCACTGGGTGACATCTTCATCAGCGCCATCAAGATGCTGATCGTGCCGCTGGTGTTCTCGACCCTGGTGGTCGGCATCACCGCCATGCGCGACCCACAGAAGATGGGGCGCATTGGCGCACGCACCATTGCCCTTTATTTGATCACTACAGCATTTGCCATAGCCATTGGCCTGCTTGCCTCACTGATCTTCCAGCCTGGTGTAGGGCTGAACCTGTCCTTTGATTCCGCTGTTGAACCGCAACAGGCCCCCAGCCTGGTGCAGATCATCGTTGACCTGGTACCACAGAACCCGATTGATGCGCTGGCCAGCGGTAACATCCTGCAGATCATTGTATTTGCCATTGGCCTTGGCATCTCGCTGATGCTGATTGGCGAGAAAGGCGAACCGGTGGTGCGCGTGTTCGAAAGCTTTGCCGAAGCCATGTACAAACTCACCAGCATCGTCATGGCCTTTGCTCCGTTCGGCGTGTTCGGCCTGATTGCCTTTGTGGCCGGTAACTACGGGCTTGAAGTGCTGCTGCCGCTGGCCAAGGTGATTGGCGTGGCGTATCTGGCCAGTGTCGTACAGGTGCTGGTGGTGTATTCGGGGCTGCTGGCCATGCTGGGTCGTCTTAACCCGGTGCGTTATCTGCAGGGTAGCCTGGATGCTCTGGTCGTCGCCTACTCGTCTGCTTCCTCGTCCGGTACCCTGCCCGTCTCGCTGCGCTGTGCACAGAAAAATCTCGGCGTCTCCGAGGGCGTCTCCGGTTTTGTGCTGCCAGTGGGTGCCACCATCAACATGGACGGTACTGCCATCTATCAGGGCGTGGTCGCGGTGTTCATTGCCCAGCTGATCGGCTTTGAACTCAGCATGATGGATTACGGCATGATTATCCTCACCGGCACCCTGGCCTCGATTGGCACCGCCGGCGTACCGGGTGCAGGCCTGATCATGCTATCGATCGTGCTGACCCAGATTGGCTTGCCACTGGAAGCCCTTGCCGTCGTCGCCGGTGTGGACCGGATTCTCGACATGGCACGTACCAGCGTAAACGTCGCTGGTGACCTGATGGTGACCGTGCTGGTCGGCAAGAGCGAAGGGGAACTGGACGAAAACATCTACAACGCCAGGCAGAAAAACTAGCTCCTAATACGCCAGACCCAGGAGGCAGATGTCATGCAGTTGACTGAGTTGAAAGGCGACCGGACCCGCATCGGTATTGAGCACGGCACAGCACATGCCGACAAGATCCAGCACAGCATCGTGGTCTATGATCAGCTGTTCCAGGACTTTATCGGTATCGGCTGGGCCGAAGCGCGCCGCGAAGCAGAGCGCTTCGTCGCCATGATCGAGCGCGGCTTTCCCGAGATACTCGAAGAGATGGCTGGTATCGCCCAGGGTGCCGGCGTCGAGCCCGCCGACATTCTTACCCTCAACTGTCGCAGCGAGATTTCACTGACCCGCGCCAGCGGTGGCTGTTCCGCCTTCGCCCTGCAGCGTGCCGGCACCCAGTGGCTGGCCCAGAACTGGGACTGGCGCTCGGACCAGCTGCATAACGTGGTCGCGCTGCATATCCAGGGCGACGACGTCGCCCCGCTGATCAGCATCGGCGAAGCCGGCATGGTGGCCAAGATCGGAATGAATGCAGCAGGTATTGGTGTTTGCCTGAATGCCATCCGCTCCCAGACCTGCGGCGAAGGCCTGCCAATTCACATTGCCCTGCGCAAGATTCTTGAAAGCCCGGACATGGCAAGCGCGCTGAACGTCACCCACGAGGACCGCGTGTGCTCTTCCGCCCACTTCCTGATCGCCAGTGGCGATGGCCAGGCCGCAGGCATGGAAGTCCACCCCGGCAAACCGGGTCATCTCGAACCCCTTGAAGGAATCGTTACGCATACCAACCATCTGTATGCCCAAACCGCCACCTGCCAGATTGACGATTTTCCCCGCCCCGACTCGCAGCCACGGCTGCAGCGCCTCAATCAGCTGTTGAGTGAAGAGCTGTCTACCCAGAACGGCGCCAGCGAAGCACAGCTGTTCGAGATACTCAGCGACCACGACGGTGAGCCCATGTCGCTATGTCGACATTTCAATCCCTACCAGCCGGCTGAAGAGCGCATGGAAACCCTGTTTGCCGTGGTAATGAACCTAACCGAACGACGTCTGACGCTCCATCATGGCAAGCCCTGCGAGCCACAGGAGCGTCTGACAATCAGGCTTTGAGGCAGAATGCACTCGGCCTATTGAACCCTACCGCCGCTATGCGGCGGTTTCGTCATGTGAACATGACTCCCACGAAAGCCAGCACATACACTTTGCTAAAAATCAGCCTTTGGCAACAACTTCGATCTGTGACTCGACGACCTTCTCACTTTTCATCGAATTGGTGATCAGGCAGATCGAGCCCGCTTTCTCCAGGCAACGTTCGGCACGCTGGCGCTGGTCTTCGTCTTCCAGGGTCAGGTGCGGTCGAATGACGAGCCTGGTGAAGGAGCTCACGCCGTCAACCTTGTCCAGCAAGCCATCCACATCACAGTTCAAATGCTTCCACTCCAGCTTGGAAGCGCGTGCCACAGCACGAAAAGACAGCACATAGCAGTTAACCACGGCGGCCATCATCAGCGTTTCGGGCGACCAGTAGCCTTCCGGCCCACCAAACTGTGGCGGCGGAGTGGTAGAAATCGACGGCAGCCCGTCGCTGATGACCGTGACCTCGCCCTGTGACGAACCAGAAGCTGACACCAGATAGTTATGAGGAAGACCTTGCATCGATTGCCACTCCGGGAATATGAATAGGTCTGAACAATATAACACCCTCGGACCAGACCAAATATTGACCGGCGGCAAGTTCAGCCACGTTTCCGCCGCCAGGCTCCCAGCAACGGCATATTCTGGTTTTCGCCCTTCAAGTATTGCTCGGATGTCCGCAGGAACTGGCGCTGGATCGCTTCCTCGCGGCACAGCATTAGAAGGTCCTGATCCTGGCTATCTCCGGCAACCTCAGCGCCGCATGGACACACCCACACCATACGTACCGATCCTGAACTGACATCATAAGTTTCCTGCGTAGGAATGGGGTCGTGAAATGCCGTCTTGAGCGCATGCAGCATGAGGAATCTCCTGATCAATGGATATTAATGAGAACGATTATCATATGCAATCTGGAACAGAAAGCCATTCCTGTCAAGTCGCTTTTCTGTCCTTTAACCACCTAAGCATCATGCAAACACGACGCCCATGGCGTCATACTGGTTCACAATCTCCAGCATCATGAACTCCGCCAGCAAGCGCTGTGCGTCACGCACCCGATATCACACCTCGATGCAAGGAAGTCATCATGAACGACCGGCCCGACAGTCAAACTATCGAGAATCGCACCTTCGATGAAATTCAGATCGGCGATAAAGCCTCATTGACCAAGCGTCTGACCATGGACGACATCAAGCTGTTCGCGATCATGTCCGGCGACGTCAATCCGTCCCACGTCGATGATGACTTCGCTCGCAGCTCGCGTTTCCACGAAGTGGTCGCCCACGGCATGTGGGGCGGAGCGCTGATATCCACCGTGCTGGGCACTCAACTGCCCGGTCCCGGCACCCTCTATCTTGAACAGAGCCTGCGCTTCCATGCGCCGGTGACGCTTGGTGATGAGCTCAAGGTAACGATCGAAGTCATCGCCCGTGACCCAAGCCACAAGCAACTGACCTTCGCCTGTCGCTGCGAGAATCAGGACGGAGTGCTGGCCATCGAGGGTGAAGCCCAGGTGATTGCGCCCAGCGAAAAAGTCCACCGCCCACGCACTGTCATGCCTCAGGTGCGGCTGACCGAGCGCGGCCGCCTGCATGAAATACTCCATGCCGCCAAACTGCCGGCACCGCTGCGCATGGCCGTGGTGCATCCGGTAGACCACGACGCCTTACTTGGTGCCATTGCTGCCGCCAAACACAGCCTGATCATCCCGTTGCTGATCGGCCCCGTGGCGCGCATCCAGGCCGCCGCTGAAGAGGCACAGATCGATATCACCGAATATGAGGTGATTGACGTGCCACACAGTCACGCCGCCGCCCGTCGCGCCGTCGAGCTGATTCATGAAGGCCGCGCCGAGGCGCTGATGAAGGGCTCTCTACATACCGATGAGCTGATGCACGAAGTGCTCAAGCGCGACGGCGGCCTGCGCACCGAGCGGTTTATCAGTCACGTGATGGCCTTCGACGTGCCGACTTACCCGCGGCCTCTGCTAATCACCGATGCCGCCATCAACATCCACCCGAGCCTTGAGCAGAAGCGCGACATCATCCAGAACGCCATCGAGCTGGCCCAAGCCATGGAGATCGGCATTCCTAAGGTTGCGCTGCTGTCAGCCATAGAAACCATCAACCCGCGGCTGCCCTCCACCCTAGACGCCGCCGCACTTTGCAAGATGGCCGACCGTGGCCAGATTCACGGCGGTCTTCTCGATGGCCCGCTGGCCTTCGATAACGCCGTTTCAGAGATTGCTGCCAAGACCAAGGGCATCGTCTCACCGGTTGCGGGCCGCGCCGATATCCTCGTCGCTCCGGACCTGGAGTCCGCCAACATGCTGATCAAACAGCTCAAATACCTGGCCGATGCCACCGGCGCTGGCCTGGTGCTTGGCGCCCGAGTGCCTATCGTGCTGACCAGCCGCGCCGACGAAGTCATCAGCCGACTGGCTTCCTGCGCCCTGGCCCTGCTGCTTGTCCAATACCAGCAGCGCTCCACCCTGCCACCGGAGGTATGAGATGGGAGACATCCTGGTACTTAACAGCGGCTCATCAAGCCTGAAGTTCGCCCTCTACAGCCTCAACATTGACAACCACGACACCACACCGGGAGCCATCCCCAGCGACCTGGATAGCGCTCTGGTACGGCGCTTTCGCGGCAGCCTCAGCGGGCTCGGCCATGCACCGGGGTTACATCCCGAGATCAATATCCGCGACACCGACAACCAGCCAATCGCCAGCGCCCCGCTGCCGGATGGGCCGCTGAGCGTCGGCCAAGCCCTGGCACTGCTGCTCGAATGGATCACCCAGCAGCCTGATCTCGACGATATCAGTGTGGTTGGCCACCGGATCGTGCACGGCGGACGCCGCCACCACGACCCGGTACTTCTTAACGACGCCATCATCGCTGAGCTGGATGCCCTGACACCGCTGGCTCCGCTACATCAACCCGGCGGACTCGAACCTATCAGGCAACTGGCAGCGCTCCATCCGAACATCAAGCAGGTAGCATGTTTCGACACTGCTTTTCATGCCGGCATGCCGGATGTAGCACGCCAGTTCGCCATCCCGCGGGAGCTGACCGACCAGGGGCTGATCCGCTACGGCTTTCACGGTCTCTCGTTCGACTACATCAACCGCAGCCTGGCAAAAACACTAGGTGACAGGCCCAGCGGTCGGGTGATCATCGCCCACCTGGGCAACGGCGCCAGCCTGTGTGCTGTTGCCGACGGCCAGAGCCAGGCCGCCACCACCGGGCTTACCGCGCTGGAAGGTCTGCCCATGGGTACCCGCAGTGGCAGCATCGACCCGGGTCTAATACTGCATCTTCTCGACCAATACCAGATGCCGCTAGGTGAGGTGACCGACCTGCTCTACAAGCGTTCTGGCCTGCTTGGCATGTCAGGCATCAGCAGCGACATGTACGAATTGGAAACCAGCGACGACCCTCGCGCAGCGCAGGCCATTGCCCTGTATGCCTACCGTATCGTACGCGAGATCGGCAGTCTCACCGCCGCTCTCGGCGGACTCGACCACTTGGTATTTACCGCCGGTATCGGCGAGAACTCCGCCCGATTGCGCCAGCGCGTCTGCCAGGGCTGCGAATGGCTCGGCATCACCCTGAGCAGCCAGGCCAACGACCAGCACGGCCCGCGCATCTCAGGCGACGACAGCCGCGTCGGCGTATGGGTAATCCCTACCGATGAGGAACGCATGATCGCTTGGTACAGCGCACAGCTGTAAACCGCAAAAAACTGACCGGGATCAAATCAACGGCAAATCGACACGAAGACACTTGCCAAGCAGAGTGAGGCTGCTTAACATTGCAAATGCCAATCAATCTCATTATCGGAAAGGTACGCCTCACTAATGAATATCAAGACACTACTGCTCACCGCTTTCTGCTCCGGCCTGATCGCCACCGCCGCTGTAGCTGACGACCGCCCTTCTCATTTCAAGGGCGAACCAGCGCCTGACTTAAAAACTGCGGTCGCCAACTTTTCTTCTTACAATCAGCAACTGGCCGACCTGCTCGACCAGGACGAACTGACCCCGCAGGATCTCGCCAAGGTACACGAGCTGTCCTACACCATCGAAAACGCACTGGAAAAGATTAATGAGGAAACCGACAGCATGGCCGTGACGCTGGAAGAAGTGCATTTGGGTTCAGAAACCAATGATCCCGAGCGCGTGCAGGAAAATGGCATGGTATATCTGGAAGCTGCCCAGACGCTGGTGCCGTGAATATTGGCTGACCCGTCTTACCCAGAGCCCGGTTTCAGGCCACAGACCGCGCCACTCATCAGCCAGCCCAGTGCTGCACTGATGGGTGGCGTGCTATTCCGATTGGATCATCATCGGTCCTGCGAGGATCAGCGCGATAAGATCGGCCTGACGGTTCGTGCCGGTTTTCTGGAACAGGTTGCGCATATGGAAGGCGATAGTGGTTTGCGAGACGCCGAGCTCTGCTGCCACATCGGTAGTGCGAGCGCTGTTGGCCAACGCACTGGCGACCCTGGCTTCGGTTGGTGTCAAACCAAACAGCCCCGCCAGCAACGCTTCAGGTGCACGCCGACGCTGGCCTGATGCGCACAGGAACAGAGCCACTACCGGCTGGCCCGGATACTGCCTGGCTACCTCGTCTGGCAACACATCCGCATTCACTAGCGCACAGGCCAATGCCGACATACTGCGTGCCCCTTGACTCTGCTGCAACATGACGCCAACCACTTTTTCCTTACCCGAACTTACTGCCTCCAGCGTCTCACCCAGCGCCCGTTTCAGCGCCTTGTCGGACAGCGACTCCACCGCCCTTATCCTGTCTGTATCAAGGCGAATAATGTCACCACTGACAGCAAGTTCATCGGCAGCACGGTTGGCATACACGCAGCGACCCTGTTCATCGATCAGCACAATACCTAATGCAATCAAGTCCAGCGCCTGCTCTGCACCGTCGCCAGACAGTCCACTGATCGCAGTGTGCAAAGTCGCCATTTCGTCTTCATGACGGCGGCGAATCCGCTCAACCTGACGCAGATGTGCTCCTACGGTCGCCAGCATCAGGTCATAATCCACCGGCTTGACCAAGTAATCGTCTGCCCCCAACAGCTTCCCTTCGATAACATCACTCGGCTCAGACAGGGCTGTCAAAAAGATGAAGGGCGTTGTCGCCAGCTCCGGACGCTGCTTCCGAAATGTTTCCAGCAGCGCATAACCGTTCAGACCGGGCATGGAAATATCACACAGCACCAGATCGGGCGTGGCATCTACCAGCAACGCTAATGCCTGGCGGCCGTCGGCGGCCGCTAGGGTGCGATAGCCAGCCTCTTCCAGCTCTTCAACAATGTCACGCGCCAGCGCAGCCTCATCTTCCACCACCAGAATCAGCGCACGATGCGTTACGTTGCCCATCAAACTGTCCGTCATGTTCATGGCAAGTCCCCGCTATGGAATGAGTGCTCATCGCCGGCACAGGGCAGTGTCACTCGAAAAAACACTCCCTCGCTGTACGAGTGAAAGCTCACCTCCCCTCCCTGCATCCTCGCCAGGGTACGCGCCATGAACAGCCCGATGCCGGTGCCGGCAACACCCACGCTGTTGGCACCACGATAGTTGCGCTCAAACAGGTGGGCCTGATCCTGCTCGCCAATCTGAACACCAACACTGTACACATCACACAGCAGAACCTGTTTCTCCTGCCCCAAAATTACTGTCACAGGCATCTCAGGCGGCGAATACTTCACTGCATTGGACAACAGGTTTTCCAACACCTGCTCCACATGAGCAGGATCACACAACGCTTTGCATGAATTATCTGCGGCGTGCTGAACCCTGATCTGGCGATCCGGTATAGCGCCACGCTGGCGGGCACTGACCGCTTCAACAAGGTCTCCCAGATGGCAGGCAACCCGGCGCGCACCTACCTGACCAGCATCCAGCCGTGCAGCATCCAGAGTACTTTCCACCAGCCGCGTCAGCCCAGCGACCGCCTCACGGGCACGACTTGCACGCTCAACCACCTCGTCGGGAGCGGCACGAGCACCACGCCGGATCAAGCGCTGCAAGGCAGAGTCAGCCACCGCCAGCGGGGTGCGAAACTGATGCGATACCATGGCAGCAAAGTTGCGATACAGATCCGCGGCCGATTTTTCACGCTGAAGAGCACTGTCCAAATCCCGCGTGCGCTCGACAACCAACTCTTCGAGGCGATCACGATCCTTGGCATCCTTCTGCTGCGCAGCGTGACGGTCAGTTGCATCATGCAATAATAGAATGGCCCCCATCACCACGCCCTCATTACGCATCGGGAAAAAACGCAGATCGACATAGCGGGCTGACTCGCAGTCCGGCTGAAACAGCGGTCGCAGCGTCAACTGTGATATTTCACCGTCAAGCGCCCGCGTTACTCCGCGACGCAACGCGTGCGTATCGAAAAAACCGGCCACGTTTTTCAGCGGGCGACCCACTGCCTGCTCGGCAGACTTGCCCAGCATACCGACCATAGCGCTGTTCCAAAGGGTGCAACGGCCGTTACGATCCACCGCCAGAATGCCCTCACCACTTGAGGAAATCAGCAGTGACGAAAAATCTCGCTCACGGCGTAACATTCGATTACGCTGGCGCGTCTGGCGAAGCGCTGCGGCCAGGGAAACCGCCAGGATAGCGCCAGCTACCATAATGCCGATCAGAAAGGTGATAATCTGGCGCAGTTGATGACGATACGACTCCAGCCGCCCACCCAGTTCATCCCATTCAGTAATCATTGCCGCATTGGCGGCGCGGCCAAAAAAACGCGAAAAAGGCACCAGCTGCTCGCGTAGTTGCTGGCTATCAGCCGCTGTGAAGTCAACGACAAGCGGAGCAATACCATCAAGAGCGCGGGCCAGCCGGGCATAGCCGCTATCAAAACCGATGTGTTCAATAAAACGCCGCTGAGGCCCATCACCCAACAGCGCCATGCGGCTAGCCAGAATGTCATAGCGCAGGGAAACTTCGCTCTGCTGCGCCTCACCTAACGCGGCCAATGCCGCTGTCTCACCCAGGCGTAAGGCTGCCACCTCGGCTTGATGCAACACCCACAGCATGTTCTGCTCCGCCTCAGTACGCATGTCTTTCTCGATATCAAACATACGAATCAGGGAAAAGGTCAGCAACAGCGCAAAGACGGGAACAACAGCCAGCGGCAGAATTACACCAAAAATACGATGATTAACGCCTTTCATTGCACCTTTATTGCACCTCTATTTCACTTCAAGCCGATAGAGCTGCCACACCCAGCGATAGTCATAGCGGATATCCTGCAGCACCTCATGATCATCACGCGGGTAGACGATCCACAACGGCCCCTTCCTGTCGCGACTCAAAAGCTCACCGTCCATGCGGTCAGCGATAATCACATCAAAACGCTGAAAGTCTGCGATAGGGATATCCACGACATAGTCGTTCAGTCCGATAGCCGTCACATGACTACCCTGTGCATCCAGCTGCGTCAGCAGATCGCGCAACAGAAAACCACTGAACACGTGTCGACCATCGGTCACCACCGTTGAAGTCACAAGCTCGACCCGGGGCAGCGCCTCAAGCGCCTCCCGACTGAAGGCAGCATGAGCGTTGGCAATCTGTCCCGTCACTTCCAGCACCGAGCTGACTTCCGCTGAGCAGTCCTGACATTGAGTTTGGGTTTGAGCTTGAGCACCCGTTAACGCTGACACTACCAACATACCTGCTAACATTAGCGTTCCTATGATTATCCCTAACCGCCTCAGCATATGTCCTCCTTGCGCTGCAGCAGCACTTACGCCCCTACAATCACGCTCACACTTATCAGAAAGGCATTGTAAAGCGAGTGTAACAAGCTACTCGCTAATGGGCCTTCCCCGCTTACCCGACACTGACTCAACGAAACCCGACTCCCCCTCCAAACGAACGGGGCGAAAGCAAGACAAACTCTGTCAACGTCATGTGCAGTATCTGAAACATGCTCTTGAAAAACAGAGTTAATAACAGTGAGTCCAAAAAATGGTTTTAATGAAAA
Source organism: Halomonas sp. (assembly GCF_052095765.1). Classification (GTDB taxonomy): domain Bacteria; phylum Pseudomonadota; class Gammaproteobacteria; order Pseudomonadales; family Halomonadaceae; genus Halomonas. Next base: position 1,915 of record NZ_JBQDJZ010000079.1, on the reverse strand, counting down.
AAGAATACACAGGAGTATTTCATGTGGAATTTTAGTGTACGTGGCTCACTGAGCCTGATGATGCGCACGTTGCCATTCATCCTCTTGCGTATGGCGGTGTATTTCGGCATCACACTTGGCTATGTGCTTGTCACGGGCATTGGCGCGGGCGTGGGCTATGGCATCGGTGGTTTTGGTGATGAAAGCTTTCAGGCCGGCACGACCTTCTGGGGGGGCTTTGCCGGCTTTGGCCTGTTTGGTGTCGTCATGTACTGGATGCGTGAGTATATCCTGTACATCGTGAAAGCGGGGCATATAGCCGTACTGATTGAGCTGATCGACGGCAACCCCATGCCAGAAGGGCGTAACCAGATCAGCCACGCCACCGCCGTCGTCAAAGAACGCTTTCCCCAAGCCAGTGTGCTGTTTGGTGTCGACCAGCTGATCAAAGGTGTGCTTAAAACCATCACCGGCCTGATGCGCGGCATTCTTACCGTTCTGCCGCTTCCCGGTGTGCAACAACTGGCCGGCATTTTTTCAGCCTTTCTGCGCGTTGCCGTCGGTTTCATCGACGAAGTGATCCTGGCCTACGCCATTCGCACCCAGTCCAGCAACGCCTGGATGTCTGCCAAGACAGCACTGGTATTGTATGGTCAGAACTACAAGACAATGCTGAAAAACGCCGCTTGGCTTGCCGTAATCGTCTATGGGCTCAGTATTCTGGTGTTTCTGGTGATGCTCGCGCCCGCAGCAGCGCTGGTCTATCTGATACCCGGCGCATGGTCTGCGGGCGGCCTAGTATTCGCCCTGCTGTTTGCCTGGAGCGTCAAGGCGGCCCTGCTGGAACCCTTTGCCATCACCTGCATGATGCAGGTCTACTTCAAGGCGATCGAAAACCAGCAACCCGACCCGGAGTGGGAAGCCAAGCTGGAGCAGATGTCCGGCAAGTTCCGCCAGCTGAAAGAGCGCGCATTTGGGGCCAGCGATGCCACTGCAACAACGGACTTTAACCAGAGCAACCAGAGCTAGCCACCTATTTAAGACTCCAGGAGAGCGCCATGAAAATCGCAAAATCGGTACTGGCCGCTATCGCCATTACGGCCGGCACCATCAGCACCGCCGGAGCGGCGGATGACGCGGTCATCGTCTACGACGCCTCTGGCTCGATGTGGGGGCAGATTGACGGTGTCAGCAAGATGGAGATCGCCCAGGATGTGATGGCCGACCTGATCAATGAGTGGGATGACAGCATCAATCTAGGCCTGGTCGCCTACGGCCACCGCCGCCAAGGCGATTGCAGCGATATCGAAACGCTGATTAAGCCCGGGCCACTGGATAAAGCCAGTTTTATCAACACTGTCAACGCCATCAAGCCCAAGGGCAAAACGCCCATTTCTGCCTCGTTGCAGCACGCCGCTGACCTGCTCTCTTACCGCGACAGCCAGGCCACCATCGTGCTGATTTCAGACGGCCTGGAAACCTGCAACGCCGACCCTTGCGCGCTATCTGACCAGCTGGCCAAACAGGGCGTGAAGCTCACTGCCCACGTTGTCGGCTTCGACCTTGAAGACGCAGCCCATGCCAGCCTGGCATGTATTGCTGATAACACCGGCGGCATCTTTGTTCCCGCCAACAATGCCGATGAGCTGCACGCCGCTCTAGACCAAGTGCAAAGCGTCATGGAGCAACCCAAGCCGGAGCCACAACCTGAGCTGCCTGAACTCAGCATCAGCGCACCGGAACAGGTCACCACCGGCGCATCGTTCCCTGTCAGTTGGAGCGATACCGTCGCCGGCAATGACTACTACACCATCGTTCCGGCCGGCACTAAAGAAGGCAAAACCGGCAACCGCAGCCTGGTGCATGACAACAACGAAGGGTCGCTCACCGCACCCGCCGAGCCGGGCCTGTATGAAGTGCGCTACGTGCTGCGCGA
>NZ_JBQDJZ010000078.1:0-12887 GCF_052095765.1 Halomonas sp. | reverse complement strand
AAAATCCAATAAACACAACCGCATATACTGAACGCAGGCTGCCTAGTCGCGGATGCGCAACTCTGCGCTGCGGGCGTGGGCGGTGAGGGATTCGCCACGCGCCAGTACCGAGGCGGTTTTGCCCAGGGTGGAGGCGCCTTCGGGGCTGCAGTGGATGATGGAGGAGCGTTTCTGGAAGTCGTAGACGCCCAGCGGTGAGGAGAAGCGCGCGGTGCCGGAGGTGGGCAGCACGTGGTTGGGGCCCGCGCAGTAGTCGCCGAGTGCTTCGGCGGTGTGGCGGCCGAGGAAGATGGCACCGGCATGGCGTACGCTGGGCAGCCAGCTTTCAGGCTCGGCGACGGACAGTTCCAGGTGCTCGGGGGCGATGCGGTTGATCAGTTCGATGGCTTCGTCACGGTTGCGGCAGTGAATCAGTGCGCCGCGCTCGGCCAGCGAGGTGCGCGCGATGTCTTCACGCTCAAGGGTCGGCAGCTGATGGGCCATGGCCTCGGCCACGGTATCCAGGTGCGCGCTATCCCAACTGACAAAAATGGCCTGGGCGTCTTCGTCGTGCTCGGCCTGGGAGAACAGATCCATGGCCAGCCATTCAGGATCGGTCCCGCCGTCGGACACCACCAGGATCTCAGACGGCCCGGCGATCATGTCGATGCCGACCTGGCCAAATACGGCGCGCTTGGCGGTGGCCACGTAGATGTTACCGGGGCCGACGATCTTATCGACACGTGGCACCGTTTCAGTACCGTAGGCCAGTGCCGCCACTGCCTGGGCACCGCCGATGGTAAATACCTGGTCGACACCGGCCAGGTGGGCCGCCGCCAGTACCAGCTCGTTGAGCACGCCGTCGGGCGTGGGGACCACCATGATGATTTCACCCACACCAGCCACCTTGGCGGGAATGGCATTCATCAGCACCGATGACGGATAAGCTGCTTTGCCGCCGGGCACATAAATACCGGCCCGATCCAGCGGGGTGACCTTCTGGCCGAGCACATTGCCGTCGGCTTCGGTGTACTGCCAGGAGCCGGTTTTCTGGTGTTCGTGGTAGCTGCGCACCCGTTCGGCAGCAGTGGACAGTGCCTGGCGCTGCTCGTCGGGCAGGCCGTCAAAGGCTTGCTTGAGGCGCTCGGGCGTCAAGGTCAGTTCGGCCATGCTGGTGGCTGTCAGCCGGTCGAAGCGGTTGCTGTACTCCACCAGGGCGCTGTCGCCGCGCTGGCGAACCGCGGCAATCATATCGTCTACACGCTGTGCCAGGTCGGCGTTAGACACGCCCTCCCAGGCCAGCAGTGCATCAAGACGTACGTTGAAGTCAGGGTCTGCGGTGGTCAGCCGCGCTATCTTCATCGGGGTTGCCATGGTGCCAGTACTCGCTGTTTAGTATGTGTCTTCAGTTTTGATGCTAGCCGATACACCCGCTGCCGCTGCGCGGCAGTCTCGCGGCCTGAAGGCCGCTTCTATAACCCTGGGTCAGGCAGCGCGGCGGCGCGCGACGGCGGCGCGCAGGCCTTCCAGCAGCGGTTTGATGCGCTCGTGCTTCATGGTCATGGCGGCCTGGTTGACTACCAGCCGAGTACTGATGTCTGCAATCAGTTCGCGCGGCTCCATACCGTTGGCGCGCAGGGTGTTACCGGTATCGACAATGTCGACGATTTCATCGGCCAGGTTCATCATCGGAGCCAGTTCCATGGCGCCATACAACTTGATGACTTCGGCCTGGATGCCCTGGGCAGCGTAGTAGCGACGCGCCACGTTGACAAACTTGGTGGCCACTCGCAGTCGCGCCCGAGCCGGCTCAGCGCCCTGAATACCGGCAGTCATCAGCCGACAGCGGGCAATTTCCAGATCGATAGGTTCGTATAGCCCCTCGGCACCGTGCTCAAGCAGCACATCCTTGCCGGCGATGCCGACATCTGCCGCACCCAGTTGTACATAGGTGGGCACATCGGTGGCGCGAATCACCACCAGCTTGACTTCAGGAACGTTGGTATCGAACAGGAGCTTGCGACTGGCTTTCAAGTCCTCAGTGGGAGAAATGCCGGCTTCGGCCAGCAGCGGCAGCGTCTCGTCGAGTATGCGACCCTTGGAGAGGGCCAGAATCAGTTGCTTGCTCATGATTTTGCCTGTCGCTATGGATTAGCCTGGAATACGCCGTATCTTCGCGCCCAGCAGCTGCAGTTTTTCCTCGATACACTCGTAACCGCGGTCAATATGGTAGATGCGGTCTACCAGGGTATCGCCCTCAGCCATCATGGCGGCGATCACTAGCGACGCCGAGGCACGCAGGTCGGTGGCCATGACCGGCGCGCCGGATAGAGTATCAACGCCGGTAATCACGGCGGTGTTACCTTCCAGTACGATGTCTGCGCCCATGCGGTTGAGTTCCTGCACATGCATGAAGCGGTTCTCGAAAATCGTCTCGACAACCCGGGATGTGCCTTCGGCTACCGCATTCATGGCCACAAACTGGGCCTGCATGTCAGTGGGAAACGCTGGATAAGGTGCGGTGCGGATACTGACCGCCTTGGGGCGCTTGCCATGCATGTCCAGCTCGATCCAGCCGTCACCGCTGGTAATGGTGGCGCCTGCCTCTTCCAGCTTAGCTAGCACGGCATCCAGGATATCGGCACGGGTGTTGCGCACACGCACTTTGCCCCGCGACAGCGCAGCGGCCACCAGAAAGGTACCGGTCTCGATGCGGTCGGGCATCACGTCATGCTCAGCACCATGCAGCCGCTCGACGCCCTCGATGGTGATGGTATCGGTGCCATGGCCGCTGATCTTGGCGCCCATCTTGATCAGGCACTCGGCCAGATCGACGATTTCTGGCTCCTTGGCGGCGTTTTCAAGCACTGTGGTGCCGTCGGCCAGGGTGGCGGCCATCAGCAGGTTTTCGGTGCCGGTAACGGTAACCACATCGAAAAAGATAGTCGCACCCTTGAGTCGGCCATTCACCTTGGCGCGAATATAGCCGCCTTCAACTTCAATCTCGGCGCCCATGGCCTCCAGGCCGCGCAAGTGGAGATCCACCGGGCGCGAGCCAATGGCACAGCCGCCGGGCAGAGAGACATCGGCATGACCGAAATGGGCCAGCAGCGGTCCCAGCACGAGGATAGAGGCGCGCATCTTCTTGACCAGCTCGTAGGGCGCGTGGCAGCTGGTGACCTGGGACCCATCCAGCTGGATACTCATGCGGTCGCCCATCACCGGCTGCAATCCCATGTGGCCCAGCAGCTCCAGTGTGGTGGTGATGTCCTGCAGATGTGGCAGATTGCCGATGGTCACCGGCCCTTCCGAGAGCAGCGTGGCGCACAGAATCGGCAATGCCGCGTTTTTTGCACCACTGACCCAGACCTCTCCATCAACTGGGCCGTTTCCGGTAATCAGCAACTTATCCATGGGCACGCCTCATGCTCCTGCATTTTTGGGAGCATCGTTCTCTGGAGCATCCTGCCATTTCTGCGGGGTGTAAGTGCGCACAGTAATAGCGTGCAGTGCTCCTGAGGCTATTTCATCAGACAGCGCACCAAGGATCAGTTGCTGGCTCTTGACTCGCGACAGGCCTTCAAAAACGTCACCGATAGCGACGACCTGAAAGTCACAGCCTTCACCTTTAATATGAAACTCACAGCCTTCAATACGGCTTTCAAGCAGCGCCTTGACGTCAGTCGGTTGCATCGGACCCTCACTTGTCATTAGGAAACCATGGCTCGCCACTGGGCGCTGTGGCCCAATGACGGCAAGAATTGGAGAGGTATAGTAAAGAAAAGCGCCGCACTTGGCGATGCCGGGAGCAGCTTCAGTTGGTAGCCGCCGCCGTCAAGGCTGGCAGCTGGGTGTCTAGGCCGGCAATTTCAGCCAGACGGTGAAGTGGTGAAGACAGCTCTACGGACTGGACTGTCAGGCGTTGCGCCCTGGCCTTGCGCAGCCACTCCAGCATCACGCTGATGGCCGCACTGCTGACGCGATCCACGCCGCTGAGGTCAAGCACGATCGGAGTGCTGGCTGCCTGCTCCGCCAGCCAGGCACAGCCTGCACTGGCCAGCTCTGAGGCGCCGTCAAAATCGACCCCGCCAGTCACCGAAAGCCTGCTGCCCTCGGCTTCAAGGCGGCTTGCACCCGCCTCAAGCAGCAGACTCATGAATTGCCGCCTCGCTCCAGGTCATCGGCATCTAGGTCAGGTGACCAGCCGCTGATCACAGCATCGTAGTTACGGTTTTTCTGGCGCATGGCCTGGTCAAACTGGTTGCGGAACGTTAGTCCCAGATTGATACCGTTGACAATAACGTTGACCACTTTCCACTCGCCGTTGCTGAGCCGCATGGTATAGCTGATCGGGAACACTTTGCCGTCAGTAGCAACAACTTCCATGCCCACGTTGGCCTGATCTTCATAGCGGTCTGCCTGCTGGTTACCCAGCACACGCAGCTCGCGATAGTCGAAAGTCAACAGGCCATTGGCATAGGTGTCGATCAGCGTCTGGCGAAAGACATCAGCAAAGCGCGAGCGCTGCTGAGGCGTAGCATTAGAGAAATAACGCCCCATCACACTGGCACCGATGTAGCGGAAATCTGCCACATTGGCCAGGCTGTTCTCTACCACCTGTTTGAGCTCGTTGGGATGGCTGGCATAGTAATCCTTGCGCCCATCCAACTGACCCATCAGCTGATTGACACTGCTGCGAATAATCTGTTCAGGGTCATTGCTTTGCGCCATTACCGGCAGTGACGACAACAACAGAAGAACGCTCAACAGTGCCGCCTGAATACGGCCCGTTACAGAAGTAAACATCATGATCATCAATCCTCGATTGCTTGGGATATGAACTGCTGGATCAGCTCTTCCAGAACCAGCGCCGACTGGGTATCGCGGATACGGTCTCCATCAGCCAACATGTCCGGCGCGCCACCCACCGACAACCCGATGTACTGCTCACCCAGCAAACCGGATGTCAGAATCGCAGCGGTGGTGTCTTCAGGCAATCTGTTTTCAAGCTCACCGTTCAAGCGCAGGATCACTCTGGCATCGAACCAGTCGGCGTCCAGGGTGATGCTGTCAACACGACCCACGGTAACGCCGGCCATAGTGACTCGCGAACGTGGCTTGAGCCCACCGGTGTTGCCAAAGTTGGCTTCCAGCTGAAAAGTATTCTGGGGCGCCTCCAGGCTAAGCCCGCTGACCCGGAGGCCGAGAAACACCAGCCCCAGGACGCCAGCCAGCATGAACAGGCCAACGCCCAACTCCATCAACTTGCTGCGTTTCATTGTATGTCTCCGAACATCAGGCAAAGTTTCCGAACATTACCGCGGTAAGAATAAAGTCAAAGCCCAGCACCGCTAGCGACGAATACACCACAGTGCGTGTGGTGGCCCGCGATATGCCCTCGGATGTGGGAATCAACGCATAGCCCTGGTAGACCGCAATCCAGGTAACGACCAGAGCGAACACCAGACTTTTGACCAGCCCGTTGCCCACATCATCAATAAAACTCACGCTGGCCTGCATATTGCCCCAGTAAGAGCCTTCAAATACGCCCAGCCAGTCAACGCCAACCAGTTGCCCACCCCAGATACCGACAACACTGAAGCCAATGGTCAGCAGCGGCAAGGAGACAAAGCCCGCCCACAGCCGCGGTGCCACCACACGTCGCAGGGGATCAACGCCAATCATTTCCATACTGGACAGCTGTTCTGTAGCTTTCATCAGGCCAATTTCAGCCGTCAGAGCCGAGCCGGCGCGACCGGCAAACAGTAACGCCGCCACAACAGGTGCCAGCTCGCGCAGCAGCGACAGCGCGACCATCTGCCCTAGGGCATCAGCCGCGCCGAAGTCGACCAGGATGGTATAGCCCTGCAGGGCCAGCACCATACCGATAAACAGCCCTGACACCAGCACGATCGCCAGCGACATCACGCCCACAAAGTGCATCTGACGCAGCCACAGGCGAAGTCCTTCACGGCTAGGCCAGCCAATGGCTGACTGAACCAGAAAAATACCGGCCTGCCCCAGCGCTTCGATGCTATCAAGGGTGCTGCGCCCGAGTCGTATTACCCAGCCGATCATCGTGTGTCCTCCGCGCCCATCAGGTCAGCGGCGTAATCGGCTGCCGGATAGTGGAACGGCACCGGGCCGTCCGGCTCACCGTGAATGAACTGGCGAACTCTCGGGTTATCTTCGCTGTTGAGCGCTTCGGGCGTGCCCTGCCCCATGACCACGCCGTCGGCAATGACGTATACATAGTCGGCAATCGACAGCGCTTCCTTGATGTCATGAGATACCACAATGGCCGTCAGCCCCAGCGCCATGTTGATGCGCTTGATCAGCTGGACCAGCACGCCCATGGAGACGGGGTCCTGCCCGACGAAAGGCTCGTCATACATGATTAGCTCTGGGTCCAGGGCGATAGCCCGGGCTAGCGCCACGCGCCGCGCCATACCACCGGACAGCTCCGACGGCATCAGCGAACGCGCCCCACGCAGCCCTACGGCCTCGAGTTTCATCAGCACCAGATCACGCACCATGGACTCGGGCAGGTTGGTATGCACGCGCAGCGGAAATGCCACGTTCTCGAAAACACTGAGATCAGAGAACAGTGCTCCGCTCTGGAACAGCATGCCCATGCGGCGGCGCAGCTGAAACAGTGAGCGACGGGACAGCGCATTGACATCATGGCCATCAATGACAATGCGACCGGCATCCGGGGTCAGCTGCCCGCCAATCAGTTTGAGCAGCGTGGTTTTGCCTGTGCCGCTGGGACCCATGATTGCGGTAATGGCCCCCTTGGGGATCGACATGCTCATGCCACGAAAGATTTCGGATTCACCCCGGGAAAAGTGCAATCCCTCAATCTCGACAAAAGGCTTTTCACTCATCCATTCAGCCTCTGGAAATAATTATCGAACATCGTATCCTAATCCCCCTGACCGGCGCCAGCATTGTCAACTTGCACACACCTCAACCACGGGTTTCAATAATGGGTCATATGTTTCGGTGTTTCTTTGTGCAATGACCAATGTCTCGCAACCTATCATGTCGGACCTCCACGCAAGTGCCACGCGCACGCTCAAGTTGGAGTCGCAGGCCATCGCGGCGCTGGTGGAACAACTCGATGACAACTTTGACCACGCCTGCACACTGATGCTGGCCTGCCGTGGACGCGTTGTTGTTACCGGCATGGGCAAGTCCGGTCATATTGCCGGAAAAGTGGCCGCTACCCTAGCCAGCACCGGAACGCCTGCGTTCTTTGTTCACCCGGGAGAAGCCAGCCACGGTGACCTGGGCATGGTCACCCGGGGCGATGTGGTGCTGGCGCTGTCCAACTCTGGCGAAACCGGTGAAGTCACAGCGCTTTTGCCACTACTTAAACGCATCGGTACGCCGCTGGTGAGTATGACGGGGCGGCCAGGTTCTACGCTGGCGCGCCATGCTGATGCCCATATCAACGTGGCGGTGGAGCGTGAGGCCTGCCCACTGGATCTGGCGCCAACCTCTTCAACCACCGCAGCGCTGGCCATGGGCGACGCCCTGGCCGTCGCCTTGCTTGAAGCCCGCGGTTTCACCGCCGAGGACTTTGCCCTGTCTCACCCAGGGGGCAGCTTAGGCAAGCGCCTGCTGCTGCGGGTGTCAGACTTGATGCATCGTGGTAAACGTCTGCCCCAAGTTGCGCTGGGCAGCCCTTTGCGCGATGCGCTGATCGAGATCACCCGCCAGGGGCTGGGCTTCACTTGTGTCATATCACCCGATGGTACCCTTGCGGGGGTCTACACCGATGGCGATCTGCGTCGTACCCTGGACCAGCACACCGACCTGTCAGAACTGTGCGTCGATGACGTCATGACCACGCCGGGCCTGCGGGTCGCTCCCGAGACTCTGGCTGCCGAGGCTGTGCGTATCATGGAAGACAACCGCATCACAGCACTGGCCGTTGTCGACAGGAACCAGCGCCCGGTGGGTGCACTTCATATGCATGACCTGCTCAGCAGCGGCGTCATCTGAGCCTGACTCCCCATGCCCCAAGGACACACCATGAGCCAAGAGCCCCACTCCCTGACTCCACAACTGCTTGAACACCTGAGCACTGTCCGCTTGCTGGCCCTGGATGTTGACGGTGTGCTCAGCGATGGTCAGTTGTACTTCGATAGCAACGGCACTGAAATCAAGTCATTTCACGTGCTAGATGGCCACGGGCTCAAGCTGGCCAAGCGTTTTGGTATTGAGGTGGCGTTAATCACCGGCCGCACATCACCGATGGTGGCTCAGCGTGCGGCATCTTTGGGCATTACCCACCTTTTCCAGGGGGTCGAGAACAAGCTTCCGGTGCTACGCGAACTGTGCCAGCAGCTAGATATCAGTCTTGACGAGGTCGCTTACTGCGGCGACGACCTGCCTGATCTAGCGGCAATCCACCACAGCGGTATTGGTATCAGCGTTCCCAATGCGCCGCCCTACATCCAGCAACATGCCAACTGGGTGACAACATGTGCCGGCGGCCGGGGCGCGGCACGTGAAATCTGCGACGCCCTGCTGCGCGCCCAGGGCCACTGGGATGCGCTGATCGAAAGCTATCTTCAGGCGCCGCACTGATGGCCGGGCGCATACCTCGCCCGGGGTTCCGCATCTGGCTGGTGCTGCTTATTGTGGTGCTCGGCGGCATACTGACCTACCTCGACCCCCGCGACAGCATACTTCCCAGCCCGATACCCGATGGCAGCGATGATGTGCCAGACTATATAATACAGGGCGCTTATCTGACCCGCTTTGATGAAAACGGGCAACCATATCAGCGCGTCGAATCGCCCCGTGTCGTGCACACACCAGACGACATCACCCGGCTCGAGCGCCCAGTGATACACTTGATCGACGAGGATCAACGCCGCTGGGTGGCCTCGGCTCTCAACGGCAAGCTGGCAAATAAAGAAGACCTACTGACACTTGAAGGGCAAGCACGACTCTATGCGCCCGAAGAGCGTTGGCAACTCGATACCCACACGCTGCATTATGACGGCAACACCGGCCACGCTTGGAGTGATGACTACTCCGCCCTGCGTCAGCCACCCCAGCGCATGACGGGCTATCGCTTTGATGCCTGGCTCGATGACAACAGCGCCACTCTTACCGATAATGTGCGTGGCTATCACCCCCCCGCTACACCGGAGACTTCAGGGCCATGATTCGATTGACTCCCAGCGCCATGCTGGCCGGGCTTCTGGCCGTGACATTACTATCAGCAAGCGCCCATGCACTCGAGGGCGACGCCAGTGCACCAGTTCAGGTAGAAGCGGACCGCTTTGACCTGGACAACCTGGCCGGCAGCGCCACCTACCAGGGTGATGTGCGCATCCGCCAAGGCAGCATGAAGCTTAACGGCGACCGTGTAGAGCTATACCGCAACGCTGACGGCCAGCTGAGCCGCGCAGTGGCGGTTGGCGACCGCGCCTACATCGAGCAGCAGCCCTCCCCCGAGGAAAAACTCATGAAAGGCTGGGGTAAGCGCATTGTCTACCATGTGGCTGAGCGCCGCGTAGAGCTGATCGATGAGGCGGAGCTGCATCAGGGCAATGACACCTTCGACGGTGGCTTTCTTGAATACTTCCTTGACCGTCGCGTGGTCCAGGCTCGCTCCACGGCTGACGGCGTGAAAGGCAGCCAGCGCGTGCGCATGACGCTGGAACCTGAGCCGCAAGGTGGGCAATGAAAACCCTCCATGCCGAACACCTGGCCAAAAGCTACAAACGCCGACGCGTAGTTCATGACATCAGCCTGCACATCAAACAGGGGCAGATCGTCGGTCTGCTTGGCCCCAACGGGGCGGGCAAGACCACGTCGTTTTACATGATTGTCGGGCTGATAAAGGCAGATGCCGGACGCGTTAGCATTGACGACCGAGACCTGTCCCACGCCGCTATGCACAAGCGTGCACAGGCCGGCATTGGCTACCTGCCCCAGGAAGCCTCGATCTTTCGCAAGCTGTCGGTGGCCGACAACATCCTGGCAATTCTCGAGACACGTAAAACCCTTGATCGCAAGCAGCGCCGCACGATCCTTGAACAGCTGCTGGAAGACTTCAATATCTCGCACATCCGCGACAACATGGGCATGAGCCTGTCTGGCGGCGAGCGGCGGCGAGTCGAAATCGCCCGTGCGCTGGCCACCGAGCCCGCCTTCATCCTGCTCGACGAGCCCTTTGCCGGTGTAGACCCGATTTCCGTCAGCGACATCAAAGGCATCATCCGCCAGCTCAAGGCCCGCAACATCGGTGTACTGATTACCGACCATAACGTGCGAGAAACCTTGGATATTTGTGACAGTGCTTACATCGTCGGTGACGGCCAGATCATTGCCGAAGGCGACACCCAGACCATCCTGGCCAACCAGCGGGTGCGTGATGTCTACCTCGGACAGGATTTCCGCCTGTAGACAGTAAGACATGAAAGGAAAAACAATAATTGGCACGATACTTGCTTTGCTAATTGTTGCACGCACCTTCCGCAGCCTCTAGGGTAGAAGACAACAGTCCTCCTTCTCACTCAATGCGAGCGACGCCAACATGGCAATGAAGCCGACTCTGCAACTCAAGATTGGCACTCAGCTGACCATGACGCCTCAGCTGCAGCAAGCGATTGCTTTGCTGCAGCTTTCCACACTGGATCTGCGCCACGAGATTCAGCAGGCACTCGACAACAACCCGCTGCTTGAACAGGAGGACGGCTTCGGTGAAATCAGCGTTACCGAGCCCGCCGAAGACAGCTGGAATAACGAAATACCCGACCAGCTATGCGTCGACAGCGACTGGTCTGATACCTATCAGGACACTGCCTCCAGCGACTTCAGCAGCAGCGCACAAGCCCCTGATTTCGAGCGCGACACTCAGATACAAGGGCTGAGAGAAAGGTTGGGCTGGCAGTTGACCCTGCAGCAAGATATTGATGCTCGAGAACAGCAGATTGCTGAAAGCCTGATCGACAGCGTCAATTCCGATGGCTACCTGAACCAACCGCTTGAAGATATCTGCGACGGCCTTCGCACTCAGGGGCTGAGCAGCCTGCGTGTCGGTGACGTCGAAGCGGTACTCAAGCGGCTGCAGCAATTTGAGCCGACTGGGGTCATGGCGCGCAACCTCAACGAGTGCCTGACATTGCAGCTCGATGCCTTGCCCCCAGACACGCCGTGGCGCGCCCAGGCCTCCCGTATGGCTCGCCAGTTTCTCGATGCGCTGGCCAGTGGCAATCACAGCCTGCTGATGCGCCGGTTGGGCCTCAACGCGCACGAGCTGGATGAGACCATTGCCCTGTTACGCAGCCTTGATCCGCGCCCCGGCAGCCTCTTTGACTCAGGCAGCGACACTTACGTCATCCCAGACCTGTTGATGCGCCGAGTCGCCCAAGGCTGGCAAGTCGAGCTCAATCCGGAAGCGATACCGCGACTGCGCATCCAGGCTGACTACGCCGCCATGATTCGCCGTGCCGATCGCAGCGCAGACAACCAGTTTCTCAAAGAGCACCTCAGCGAAGCGCAATGGTTGATCAAGAGCTTACACAGTCGCAATGACACCCTGCTCAAGGTCGGGCAGGCCATCATGCATTACCAACAGGATTTTCTTGACCAGGGCGAAGCAGCCATGAAGCCTCTGGTACTGGCGAATATTGCCGAGCAGGTAGAAATGCATGAGTCGACGATTTCGCGGGTTACCACGCAGAAATTCATTCATACGCCACGCGGTGTATTTGAGCTGAAGCATTTCTTTTCTAGCCAGGTAGGCGAAGGCAGCAACAGCCACTCAAGCACGGCCATCCGGGCAAGAATTCGCCAGCTGATCGAAGATGAACCGCCCGGCAAGCCGCTGTCCGACAGCCGTCTGGCCGAGCTGCTGGGTGAAGCAGATATCCTTATTGCCCGACGGACGGTGGCCAAGTATCGTGAGTCTATGAACATCTCTTCCGCAAGCCGACGCAAGCGAATGCGCTGAGTTACAGGAGGCCTTCCTGCTCCGGTTAAAGCAGGGGGTTTGCTGGCCGGAAAAAAGGGTTACAATCAATTCATAACTCAAGTACCAAGGAGCGTGTCATGCAAGTAAACATCACTGGGCACCATGTGGAACTGACTGATCCCCTGCGCGATTACGTACAGGAAAAACTGGCGCGTCTTGAGCGCCATTACGACAACATCACCAATGTGCAGGTTACGTTGTCCGTGGAAAAAGAGCGCCGACACGCAGGCTGCAGACTTCATGCCGCTGGCGCCGAGCTTCACGCCGAGGCCACCGACAATGACATGTACGCGGCCATTGACGCCATGACGGACAAGCTGGATCGTCAGCTAGTCAAGCACAAGGAGAAGGCCCAGGCACGCGCTCAGGGCGCATCTGGCATTCGTTGAGTCAACATGACCCTTGATACCATACTGCCCCCCGAGCGCACGCTGTTTGCAGTGCCCGGGGGAAGCAAAAAACGGGTGCTGGAATTCTTCAGCACTTTTATTGCCCAGAACATACCCAGCCTGGACAGCCAGGAGGTCTTCAGCCGCCTGCTTGGCCGTGAGCGCCTGGGTAGCACTGGCATCGGTCAGGGCGTGGCTATTCCCCATGCCCGCAGCCCGCACTGCAAGGAGCCCATTGCCAGCTTTCTCAAACTGGCTGAGCCCATTGACTTCGATGCCGTAGATGGCGAGCCGGTAGACCTCATCTTCGTGCTACTAGTACCCGAGCAGGCCGATGATGCACACCTCACCCTGCTCGGGCAGGTAGCCGGCATCATGAACGATGCGGCGACCCGCGCCGCTTTGCGTCGCGCTGAGAACCAACCGGAACTGCATCGTCTGCTGACCGATGCCATCCGCCAAGCGTCAGCCCCTTCAGGCTGAACCAGAAGCAGGCATACAGGAGTAGCTCCCCATGC
>NZ_JBQDJZ010000077.1:0-13436 GCF_052095765.1 Halomonas sp. | reverse complement strand
CCGACGCAGAAGCAGAAGCTCAACGTAAAGCCGCGGCAGCGGCAGCGGCTGCCCAGAGCAGTCTTGAACAGGCAATCGCAAGTGAGTCGAATGCCGCTCAGGGCGAACAGGCAGCCAGCAGCTTTATTTCCCTGGTACGGCGTGCGGTGGAGCAGGCCTGGGTCATTCCGCCCAACGTCATGGGTAACCCCGAAGCAAAAGTTGCTGTGACGCTAGGGCCTTCAGGTGAGCTTTTCACGGTGAGAATCACCGAAAGCAGTGGCAACACTGCGTTTGACCGCTCAGTAGAAGAGGCTGTGCAGGCGGCAGCACCGTTCTCCGAGCTGACTCAGCTTCCCGCGTCAGTGCAGCGGGACTTCAGGAACTTCAACCTTCGATTCCGACCGGGAGACATACGCTGATGCGAACTCTGACGACACCTTGGTTGTTGGCCATACTGATGATCTTCAGCAGTCTGGCCCAGGCCGATCTGACCATTGATATCACCCGTGGCAATGAACAGGCGACACCAATTGCTATTGTGCCGTTTGCCGGTGGTGAGGGGCTGCCTGAAGATCTGGCGCAGATTGTTGCCGATGATCTTGAGCGCAGCGGTTATTTCACGCCGCTGGAACGTCGCGCCATGTTTTCTCAACCCAGCAGCCGTGACCAGGTGACCTATGGCGACTGGAAGTCGCTCAATACGCGCTACCTCGCTGTAGGCCGGGTCAGCCAGGAAGGCAATAACGTCTCCGTGCGCTATGAGCTGCTCAATGTTGGCGGGGAGTCTCTCATGTTGGAAGAGATCGTCACTGCCTCACCGGATGCGCTGCGCGCGGCGGCTCACCGCATCAGCGACAGAATTTTTGAGGAAATTACCGACATCCGCGGCGCCTTTTCTACGCGTATTGCCTACGTCACTTCCAGTGGTATGGGTGACAACACCCGCTACTGGCTGTATATAGCAGATGCTGATGGTCGCAACAGCCGCGAGATACTTAGCTCTGATGAGCCGGTCATGTCGCCGGCCTGGTCACCGGATGGCAAAAAGCTGGCGTATGTTTCCTTTGAAACTCAGCGTCCGGCAATTTATGTGCAGGACCTGGCCAGTGGGCGACGCGCTAAGCTGACGTCATTTGAGGGTCTGAATAGCGCGCCGGCCTGGTCACCTGACGGCCGTAAGCTGGCCATGGCGCTATCAAAGGATGGCCAGCCGGATATTTACCTGATGGATATCGGCTCGGGAAGTCTGCAGCGCCTTACTGATAGCGGCAGCATCGAGACGGAGCCTTCCTGGTCACCGGACGGGCGCAGCCTGATTTATACTTCGGATCGGAGCGGTGGCCCCCAGATATACCGCCAGGACCTTGGCAGCGGCAGCACCAAACGCCTAACGTATACTGGTGGCTACAATGCCCGTGGCCAGTTTTCGCCTGACGGAGAGCAGCTGTTTCTGATTCATCGCGGTAGCCGTGGCTATCAGGTGGCACGCCAGGATCTCAGCAATGGGCGCCTAGTCGAACTAGGAGACAGTCAATTTGCAGAGTCGCCCAGTGTTGCACCCAATGGCACCATGGTAATCTTTGCCACCCAGCGAGGCGGTAAGGGCGTACTGGGTGCAGTATCTGCAGACGGCCGGGCATCTTTTGTCCTGCCGGCGGCTCAGGGTGACGTGCGCGATCCCGCCTGGTCACCTTTTCTGAATTAAACACATCACAGGTATCTAAAAGGAGTTTCATGATGCAGCTCAAGCCCTATGTTCGTTCGCTGACTATTGCGCTGTCGCTGGCTTTTGTCGCCGGTTGCTCCAGCACTGGCGGTACCCAAGATGGCACATCGACAGGCGCTGGCGGCGCGGGCAGTGGTATGGGTGCCGGCACGGGCGTTGGCGGCGCCGGCACCAGTGGTTATGGTAGCGGTCAGGCCGGAAGTGGTGGTGTAGGCTCTGAGGCTGGCCAGATGGCTGACTCGCGGATCCCCGAAGCGCGCACCATCTACTTCGCGTTTGACAGCGACACCATCCGACCTGAATTCCAGTCGGTGCTTGAAGCGCACTCCCGCTATCTGCGCGCCAATCCGGGAACCAGCGTTATCCTGCAGGGCCATACCGATGATCGTGGCACCCGCGAGTACAACCTGGCATTGGGCGAGCGCCGCGCCAATGCGGTCAAGCGCTATCTTGACGTTCAAGGAGTCTCTCCATCGCAGCTTGAAGTCGTCAGCTATGGTGAAGAGCGCCCGGCAGTGCGTGGCAATACTGAGCAGGACCATGCACGCAACCGTCGCGTCGTCTTTGCTTACTGAGTTGATGTGTCATCGCAACACAGGGAGTAACTGATGCGAGAGCGTGCCAAATATCTGCTCACAACGAGTGCTGCAGCTTCTTTGCTGGTATTAGCGTCAACTGCACTTGCCCAGCAACCCAGGGTTGATGATCTGGCCAGTTCCAGCAGCTTTTATGACCGGACGGTCACCCGCGAAGAGGCGGGTGGCAGTCTGGCGCTGTTCAATGCTATCCAGAGCAATCAGGAAACCATCCGTGAGCTGCGTGGGCAAATCGAAAAGCTGAACCATGAACTGGGACAGCTTCGCCAACAAAGCCAGCAACAGTATATCGATCTCGATGGTCGTCTTGCCGCCGTTGAACAGGGTGAAGGCGGAAGCTCACCGGCCGCGGAAGTTACCAACCAAACCAGTAGTCCGACCAGACAGGGGCCATCTAGCACCAGTGATGCTAAAGATGCATATAATGCAGCCTTTGCCAACGTCAAGGATCGCAAGTTTGACGCCGCGATCAGCGCTTTCGAGGCGTTTATCAGCGACTACCCTCAGGATGGGCTGGTGGCCAATGGTTACTACTGGCTGGGAGAGCTGTACTCCGCCAAGTCGGACACTGACAAGGCTGGCCAGTCTTTCCAGCGTGTTATCGACGACTATCCCCAGAGCGGCAAGGTGCCGGATGCCATCTACAAGCTGGCCCTGCTGAAAGCCCGCCAGGGTGATCTGGATGCCAGCGAGGCACTACTTACCCGGGTTCGTGATAATTACCCGGACAGTACTGCTGCCAGTCTGGCCAAGGACTTCATGCGTGATTCAAGCCAGTAATTCCCGGAGTAGCAATGACCTGCATGATTGACTACGAGGCCCCGAGTGACCTGCTGACGGGGCGTGTCATCGTTGTCACCGGTGCCGGTGATGGAATTGGCCGCTGTGCAGCTCTGACCTATGCGCGACATGGCGCCACGGTCATCCTGCTAGGCCGAACCATTGCCAAGCTGGAGGCCACTTATGATCTCATTGAGGCTGAAGGATTGGCCCAACCGGCCATTTTTCCGCTGAATCTTGAAGGAGCCAGTCTCAAGGACTATCACGACATGGCTGAAACGCTCGACAAAGAGTTCGGTCGAGTGGATGGCATCCTGCATAATGCCGGGTTGCTTGGGCGGATCACACCGTTCGAGCAATACAATCCGGAGCTGTGGGAGCAAGTGATGCAGGTTAATTTAAATGGTCCGGTGTGGATGACCCAGGCATTGCTGCCACTGCTACAGGCTTCTGAGGATGCATCTGTCATCCTGACATCATCGTCGGTAGGGCGAAAGGGGCGGGCATTCTGGGGCGCTTACGCGGTCTCCAAGTTTGCCACGGAAGGTTTCAGTGAAGTGTTAGCAGATGAGGTGGAACATCTCGGCACGCTGCGGATCAACACCCTGAATCCGGGTGCTACGCGAACCGCCATGCGCAAGGGAGCTTATCCGGGTGAAGATCCGATGACGCTGCGCACGCCTGAAGACATCATGCCTACCTACCTGTGGCTGATGGGACCGGATAGTCGAGGACACAACGGCGAAAGGTTCGACGCTCAGCCACCCAAAAAGTAGTGGCTCGCTCAGTGATGCATTCCTGACTCTGCAATAAAATAGTGCAGCAGTATAACGACACTCGCCCGGGACCTCTCCGGGCGAACCCGTTCTGATACATCACCTCTCGTGCATCAACCACTGGGCATTAATCTGAGCTAGCTGCCTCGGACGTAAGCAATGCTAACACCTGAGCCGACAGCGCCTGTGGCGTATCAAAGCAAACATCGGCCTGCCACCCAAGCGCTTCGCGAGGATCATTCAGATAGCCGTAAGCAACGGCAATGGCCGGCATATTGGCAGCCAGACTGGCTTCGATATCGCGCTGATGATCACCGATATACCAGCAGTCTTGTGGTGAGACCTCAAGACGGCGGGCGGCCTCCAGCAGCGGCTCAGGATCGGGCTTCCTGACGGGCAGGTCGTCGGCGCATAGCAGAACACCGGGAGATAGTTTTAGGGCTTCAATTAGCGGTTCAGCGTAACGCCGTGGCTTGTTGGTCACAATGCCCCAGGGGCGATTGGCCTCTTGCCAGACATCGAGCAGGTCGTCCAGCCCGGGGAAAACACAGCTGTGGACAGCAACAGCCGCGCCATAAGCGTCGAGCAGGAAGTTCCTAGCGGGCATGTGGCCAGGGTGTATGGTATCAATGTCCAATGCTAGGGTAACCAGCGCATTACCACCATTGGACACCTGGGCGCGGATGGTGGGGTAATCCAGCGGCGGCAGGCCATGATGCTGACGTAGGGCGTTAGTGGCCATTGCCAGATCCGGTGCGGTATCCACCAGAGTGCCATCAAGATCAAACAGCAGGGCCGCTGGTAGAACAAGTGGTATGGTCATTCCAGCCCTCGGCGACAATGCATCAGATAGTTGACTGAAACGTCCTGGGGCGACAGACGGAAACGCCGTGTCAGCGGGTTATAGGTCATCCCGGTCTGTTCGCATACCTCAAGGTTTGCTGCACGACACCAGCCGGCAAGCTCCGACGGGCGAATGAAGCGCGAGTAATCGTGGGTGCCTTTGGGCAGCATTCCCATCACGTACTCCGCGCCAATGATGGCCAGGGCGTAAGCCTTGGGATTGCGGTTGATAGTCGAGAAAAATACCTGTCCGCCCGGCTTGACCAGCTGCCTGCAAGCGCGAACGACCGACGCCGGATCGGGCACATGTTCAAGCATTTCAAGGCAGGTCACAACGTCGAACTCTCCAGCGTGTTGTGCTGCCATTTCTTCAACGCTGACGCACCGATAGTCGACCTCGACACCAGCCTGCTCAGCATGCTGGCGAGCGACAGCCAGCGGTGCTTCGCCCAGGTCAATACCTGTCACGTCAGCACCGCGGTGGGCCATGGACTCAGATAGGATGCCACCGCCACAGCCCACATCGATCACCCTGCGTCCGGCCAGCCCAGCACGGGCATCAATGAAATCCAGACGCAGCGGATTGATTTCATGTAGCGGCTTGAATTCGCCGTCAGGATCCCACCAGCGGTCTGCAAGGGCTTCAAACTTGGCTATTTCACCGGTATCGACGTTAGTTGAAGCGTGTGACGTTGCAGTCATGTTCTTCTCCGTATTCACTTGGCCGCAACCGTATGGCATATGGCATGCGGTCGCGCATTCGGTATCATGTAGCCCATTCTAACCGCTACTGACTCGGCTTTCTTCATTCGTCGTTGATCTGCCGACATCCTGCACACAATGAATTGAAAAGGACTGCTGATGATTCGCAAGGCTGTACTCCCGGTCGCCGGCTTTGGCACCCGCTGCCTGCCGGCTTCCAAAGCTATTCCCAAGGAAATGATCACCATCGTTGACCGGCCAGTCATTCAGTATGTAGTTGAAGAGGCTGTTGCTGCAGGAATTCGCGATATCGTACTAGTCACTCACGCCAGCAAGGGCGCTATCGAGAACCACTTTGACAAGAACTTCGAGCTGGAGGCCAGCCTTGAAGCCAAGGGCAAGGATGATTTGCTGACAGAGCTACGGTCTATCGTGCCTGACTCGCTCAATATCATTAGCGTTCGCCAGCCAGAGCCGTTGGGACTAGGTCATGCCGTGCTGTGTGCCCGGCCAGTAATCGGCGACGATGAACCTTTTGCCGTGCTGCTGCCTGACGTTCTGGTCGACAACCGTGACCAGCCGCGTACTGACTTGGCCGGCATGATGACGTCTTTCAAAGCAACAGGGCGCGCCCAGCTCATGGTTGAGCAGGTAGCTGCTGAAGATGTCAGTAAGTACGGCATTGTCGCGCCCCGCGGTGAAGAGCCAAAGGCTGGTGAATCCTGCAGGCTAGATGGCGTCATCGAGAAGCCCGAAGCCGGCTCTGCTCCCTCGCGGTTGGCGGTGATTGGTCGCTACGTCCTGCCCGGACGCATCTTCAGCCTGCTAGCCAAGACGCCACCCGGCGCCGGTGGAGAGATTCAGCTAACCGATGCCATCGAGACCTTGCGCCAGCAAGAAGGTGTGGATGCCTGGCGCATGACAGGCCATACCCATGACTGTGGTCATCAGTTGGGATATCTGGAGGCGACGCTTGCCTATGCCAGTCGCCACCCGCGTTTCGGTGAAGGGTTCCGCGCCTTGTTGAAGCGCTATGCCGCCGAGGACTGATGCATGCGAATCATGATCTGCGGCAGTGAGCTTGCCACGGCGACAGCGGCAGCGGCTCTAGCCTGGGTGGGGCATCACGTGACCTGGCGTCCTCTTGATGGCAAGGACTGGCAGCAGCTCACCGCCAGCAAGTGGTTAGCCAGCGAGCCACAGCTGATAGAGCGGCTTGAAGAAGCAAGCAACAGTGGCCGCCTTCAGTTCATGGGTGATGCCGTCTCCGCACCGCAAGACGTACTGTGGCTGGCGTTGTCACCAGAGCAGCGTGATCAAGCCATTGATATGGTGCTTAGCAGCGCGGAGCAGCTCAGTGACCGGGCGGTATTGGTCAATAACTCCACATTTCCGGTCGGCGAGACAGAGCACCTGGAGTCCTTGATGGCAAAGGATGGTCGTGCCGTATCGCTACCCGATCTAATTGAAGAAGGCCGCGCCTGGGAGTCCTTTACCCGGCCCACGCGCTGGTTGCTGGGTTGCGATGACGACAGTGCCGAGGCTGTGGTGCGGGAAATCCTGCGTGCCTTCAATCGCCGCAGCGACGTCTTCCACCGGATGCCGCGGCGTGCCGCCGAGCTGACCAAGTTGGCTATCAACGGCATGCTTGCCACCCGAATCAGCTACATGAATGAAATTGCTGGCCTTGCCGATAGCCTGGGCGTCGATGTGGAGTACGTGCGCCAGGGCATGGGATCAGATACCCGTATCGGCTATGAGTATCTTTACCCCGGGTGCGGCTTTGGTGGCCCAAGTTTCTCGCGGGACCTGATGCGCCTGGCCGATGTCCAGAACACCACTGGCCGTCATTCGGCCCTGCTGGATCGCGTACTGGATATCAACGAGCAGAAAAAAGAAGCCCTATTTCGCAGGCTGTGGCATCACTATCAGGGCCAACTGGAAGGGCTCGTAGTGGCAATCTGGGGGGCTGCCTTCAAACCAGGCACCGCGCGTATCGATCATGCGCCGGTGTTGACCCTGCTGGATGCGCTATGGGCCCAGGGCGTTCAAGTTCAACTACATGATCCGGCGGCGGTGCCAGTGTTGCAAGAGATGTTTGGTGAACATCCACAGCTGACACTGTATACAGACGACCCGCTTGATGCATTACAGGGTGCCGATGCACTGATGCTGGTGACCGAGTGGAAGGCCTACTGGAATCCTGACTGGCAAGCATTGGCCGGCGCGCTGAAGGGTAGGCTGCTGCTGGATGGGCGAAATATTTACGATCCGGTGCATGTGGCCAGCATAGGCCTGCACTATCGCGGCATCGGACGACGGGCTGATCCGCCATCAATTCAGTAACCGCCTCTGACAATAAAAAACCTCGCCGGCTGGCGAGGTTTTTTTATACCTGGAATCAGCCTTTAGGCTTCAGCCAAAGTTCTTGGCAACGAAATCCCAGTTCAGTACGTTCCACACGTGCTCAAGATACTTCGGGCGCGCATTGCGATAATCGATGTAATAGGCGTGTTCCCACACATCGATTGTCATCAGCGGAACCTGATCGTGAGCGATCGGGCAGTCAGCATCGTCGGTATTGGCAAGATCCACGCCACCGTCTGCTGTCTTGATCAGCCAGGTCCAGCCAGAGCCGAAGTTTGCAACAGCTTTGGCGTTGAAGGCTTCCTTAAACTCGGCGAAGGAGCCGAATTTAGCGTTGATGGCATCAGCCAATGCGCCAGTGGGCTCGCCACCGCCGTTGGGAGACAGGCAGTGCCAGTAGAAGGTGTGGTTCCACACCTGTGCCGCCTGGTTGAACAGGCCACCAGAAGAGGTCTTGATGATTTCTTCCAGGGACTTGTTGGCATTGTCGGTGCCTTCAGTCAGCTCATTGAGCTTGTTGACGTAGGCCTGGTGGTGCTTGCCGTGATGATATTCCAGCGTTTCGGCGGAAATATGCGGCTCGAGTGCGTTTTTTTCGTAGGGTAGTGCAGGCAGTTCAAATGCCATAATTATTCTCCTCATCAACAATGTCGGGGCGCAATCCAGGTTGCGGCCCATGTCCTGACCCATGTTGTGTCAATCACGGTCAGCGATCAACCCGGTCAGCAATAAACACTGTGCTGACCGGTTCGCTGTGTCGTTAAAAAAACCTTACACTATTCAGCAGAGTATGCGGTTTTTCTACTCATCGAATATCATATCATTCGTCCGATGGTCCGCCAATTCTGATTGGGCGACCCAGTTTACATATGTTGTCATGGAATGAGCCCATCGTTATTGTTTTTCCTGACCACACCCTGAGACTAGGAGGGCGTCATGGCTGAGCGTATTGAGACATCACCACAGGCTCAACCTATCGTGCCTGACCCGCAGGCCAGCCTGAGTCAGCGCCCATATCGTGTCCGGCGGCCGCGGCTCTGGCCACTGTGGTTTCTTTGCCTCCTGCTGCTTGCGGCGCTATCGTCGCTGGCAGCTTATGGGTGGTGGTATTCCCAGCAACTTGAGTTACGGCTGGAAGACATGCAAGGGGAACTGTCCAACCTCGCTGCACGACAGGCAGGCGAGAGTGAAAGCACACGCCAGCATGACGATGAAGTGAGCCGGTTGGCCGCCAGATTTGACCGCTTTGAAAGTGAGCAGGGGCGGTATGCCGAGGATGTTGAAGCAAGACTGGCCTCGGTTAACCGCATTCTTGACTCTATCGAGACGCGTATCCAACAGCAGATTGGCAACACGGAGTACGAGGAATCCATGTCAGAGTCTCTTGGTATCCGCATCACCGCTATGCAGTCTTCGCTCAAAGCGCTTGAGCAGACGGGCAAGGAAAGCCGTGAAGCGCTGAGTGCAGATTTGGATACCCTGCGTCAGCAACAGCAAACTCGGCAACAACAGCTGGCTGAGTTGGGTGATCGACTGGAAACCCTAGCTGGTCGCGCATCCCAGCAACAACAACAGCAGCAGGAGCTACAAGACAAAGCCGTTGAACGTATCAGTACAATTGAACAACAGCTGGCTGATGGCGTTACTCGTCAGCAAAAGCAAATGGAAGAGGCAGCCCGGCGTATCGACACCATCGAAGCACAGCTTTCTGAGCGTCTTGTCGGCAGCGAAGAGGCCATAAAACAGTTGGATCAACTGGCACGTCAAGTCAGGGAAGTCCGACAGGCACAGCTGGTAATCAATGCCCAACTGGAGGGTATGGCACAGTGATGCCTCAAGGTGCTCAATACTCTCTGCAGCGGCTGATTCACCATGGGGCAGTCACAGGTCTGGCGCTTGCTGGTATAGTCCACGGTGTGCCAGTACTGGCCATGAACGCTGAGGTCACCGGCGTTGATAAGGCGATAGAGAAAAACGTCAAGATCTATCTCGAGCCGGTGAAAAGTACGGCATTCAACCCTGAACGCCTGGTCGGAGAAGTCGAGCGACTGACGAAAACGGCCATGCGCCCATTTGGCTATTACGAGCCGGAAATCGACGTCACCCTACAAGGTAAGCAAGCCCTGGTCGATATCAAGCCAGGCGAACCTGTGCTCATCCAAGTGATCGACTTTTCCATCCAGGGCGAAGCCGAGCACGACCCACCTTTTATCAATGCACTTGACGCCTACCCTCAGAAAAAAGGCGAAATACTACTGCATGCACCCTATGACACCCTACGCGACACCCTGGCTTCCCTGTCGCTTCAGAGGGGCTATTTCGATTGGGGTTTTCTTGAGCACCGTATGGAAATACGGCCATGGGAAAACAGCGCCCGACTTTATCTGGATCTGGACAGCGGTGAGCGCTATCACTTCGGGGACACCCTGTTTCAGGGCAGTCATATTGAGATTGAGCGCCTCTCCAATCTGCTTCCCTATGAAGCGGGGGATCCTTACCTATCCAGTAAGGTCGCCAAGCTCAGCCAGGACCTGGCCCAGACTCGCTGGTTCAACCTGATCAGTGTCAGGCCTCGTCTAGACATCGGGCAGCTGGCTTTACCCCCGCAGGAGCTGGGGTTCTACAACGAGCTGGGAGTTGACGGTATCGACCCAGTGCCACTCAAACCCCAACTAACCAGCAATGCGATCATAGCCGCAACCCGTGTCATGCAGGTTGGCTCACCCAGTGTCCCCATGGATGTTGTGTTAGCACCTGCAGACCGTCATCAATTCGAATTCGGTATCGGTTTTTCCACCGACGTGGGCCCACGTGGACGCATAAGGTGGAAGCAGCCGTGGATCAACCGTTACGGTCACAGCTTGGACCATGATCTGCGCCTCTCAGCGCCGGAGCAGCAGTTTAGCGGTGAATACAGGATGCCTCTGGATGACCCACTGCGGGACAGCTATCGCCTTCAGTACGGGCTTCGCAATCAGGATAACAGTGACATCAATGCGCTGGAGGCCAGTATTGAGCTTGGTCGCCATTGGAAGTTTGCCAATGACTGGGAGCAGACCATCTATCTGCGGGCAACCTATGAAGACTTCACGCTGGCGGGTGAAAAGAACCAGGTGCTCCTCCTATATCCTGGCGTACGCTGGAATCGCAGTCGCACAAGAAACCCGAATTTCCCTACATGGGGAGACAGCCAACAGCTGACGATTCAGTATTCCAACAAAGCATGGGGCTCTGGCGCTGAATTTTTCCGAATTAACGGTGATACACAGTGGATTCGCATGCTGGGTGAAAACAACCGTTTTATCGCACGGATGAACATCGGAGCCATCGAAACAGATGATTTCAGGGATATTCCTTCGTCACTGCGCTTTTTTGCCGGCGGTGACAACAGCGTGCGCGGCTATTCCTATGACAGCCTTTCGCCCCGAGACAGTAGAGGACGCCTGATCGGCGGCCAGCAGCGTTTTGTAACAAGCTTTGAAGCTCAGCGCCGTATCACCGGAAAATGGTGGCTGGCAAGCTTTGTTGATACTGGAGATGCCTTCACCAAATGGGCGCCTGACGACCTGAATACCGGTGCCGGTGTTGGCGTTCGCTGGATTTCGCCAGTGGGTCCTATCCGCTTTGACGTGGCCCACCCGTTCGATAACGACGACAACTTCCGCATCCACTTTGCCATCGGCCCGGAATTCTGAGACTGCTATGGTGAGATTACGTCGACTGACTTGGGCACTGACCCGCCTGATAATTGTTGTGCCCATCACCTTGCTGGGTCTGGTGATTTTCGTGCTGGGCCTGGGGCTGTCGCCCTGGGGAACCGGCTTCCTGTTCAATCAGGGGCAGCGTCTGGGACTGTTTGAGGTAGGTGAAGTCCAAGGCTCACCACTTGAAGCCCTGGTACTTAAGGACTTCCACCTCAAGGCTGGGCCTGCCGCTATCGACCTGGATTACTTCGAACTCGCATGGGCCGATGACTGCCTACTGAGCGGCAAGCTGTGTATCACCCGGCTGGCAACGAAAGGCGCAAAAATTCGGCTTGGCAAAAGTGAGGAACCTACCGAGCCCGAGCAGGAAAAGGAATCCGGTCCCATTTCGTTACCTTTCCCTATTGAACTGCGCGAGCTGGCGGTGGATGACGTTGAGCTTTTGCTCGCCGATGGCACGCGCATTTACTGGGAGTCTTTCAGCAGCGGTGTGATGGCACAGCAGCAACAGATTGAGCTTCTACCGACACGCCTTTCAGGACTCACTGCGCGCCTGCCCCTGACCGCTGGCCAGCAGCTGGCCCTGAGCCAAGCAGAACACGATGGCAAGGTGCTGACGGCAGAGGCTATTGATGCGTCCATTGCCGTGCAGTCTCCGCTGCCTGCCAGTATTGCAGCCGAGGCGGAGGGGCTGCAGCAGGTAGATTTAGCTGACAAGCCGCGGGTTGAGCTGCCTGAAATCAACTTGCCGCTGGCGGTGGATGTTCCCAGTTTACTGATGGAAAATGCTGAGCTGCAAAGCGGGTCTGACAGTGCACGCCTATACGGTGTCGACCGGCTGGAACTGGCTGTTAAAGCCAGCGGACAAACCGTTAGTCTGACACCTCTGACCGTAGCCAGCCGTGAAGCAGACGCTCGCTTAGCCGGTCAAATCACCCTCAGTGGTAACTATCCGCTGAATGTTTCACTGAATAGCGAACTCTTTCTTCCCGAACGTTTTCCGGCGCTCAATGGCGAAGAAATCAATATTGAGCTGAGCGGTGACTTGTCGGCGCTAGGCATCAAGCTTGACGTGAGCGGTCCCGCACAGGCCAGTCTTGAAGCAACATTGGATGCGCTGGCACCAACGTTGCCATTTCGTGCGCAACTGAACAGCCCAGGTTTACAGTGGCCGCTGCCCGGTATGGCCGTTGCCGCTAGCGACGATGCAGGAGAAGCGACAAGCGAAAGCACAGAACGAGAGAGCCCCGTCGCAGAACCCTGGAAAGCCCGGGACATCAGTCTGACGGCTGAGGGCTCGCTGCTCGAGTACTCACTGCACCTGGTACTGACTGCCCAGGGACCATCCTTGCCATCCACCCAGGTGGACCTGACCGGCAGCGGTGATCTTCAGCACTTCAACTGGGCGCCGCTCAAGATAGAGGTGGAGAGCGGTAGCCTGGCCAGCAGTGGCCGTATTAGCTGGGCCGGTGCGCTGGATGTCAGCACGTCGCTAGACCTTGATGACTTCAACCCAGAGGCGTTTGTTGAAGGGCTAGAAGGGCGACTCAGCGGCCAGGCGGAACTGAGCTTTCACCAAGATACTGATGGCTGGAACGTCACAGTGCCTGGGGTTTCAATCAACGGCACCCTGGAGTCCTATCCACTGTCGCTGGATGCTAAGTTGGCCGGCGATAGCCGCATGAACTGGCAGATCGATACCCTCAACTTATATCAGGGGAAAAACCATCTTAGTGCGTCAGGTAAGGTGTCGCCCGAGGAGATGGATATTTCTGCCAACATTAATATGCCGGAACTTAATACCCTGTATCCCGAGCTAGGTGGTTCATTGAAGGGCGATATCAATGCTGCTGGCAGCATAAAAGAGCCACAGATGGATATTGATATCATCGGTCAGCAACTGGTGTTTGCGGACAACCAGGTTGCTTCACTGGCTCTTGAGGGGCAGGTAGCTGGCATC
>NZ_JBQDJZ010000076.1:0-13532 GCF_052095765.1 Halomonas sp. | reverse complement strand
GTGTCAGTTATCCTACATACATTATGCACGAAAACTTTCGGTTAGGCACTTAGCGCTTTTCAAATTTTTAACGATTGTGGTTGTGGTGTAGCTCAGGAGTTATCACTGACTGACACTCCCCGCCCGCCGCGCTTCGCGCCATCAATATCTCTTGCTTGACTGGACTTAACACCGCCTGCCAGAAATACGACTAGTTCGTAACCTCGCTGGACAAAATACACACGGCATCCAGGCCACTAAAGATCGAATGACGACAGTTCGTGATGTTGGAAGGCCCAGCCTAGATCTCAGCACGTATCTTCGGCACCGTGTGGGGCGTGTTTATGCAGCTTGATGTCCATATCGCCTATAGGAGGCATGCCCCCCCCCGAGACCCTACGCCTATTGATTGCCTCCCCCGACCATTGACAAAACAATGCAAGCGCATTACTCTGAGCGCATTGCTTTTGCATTGTCACTAGATGGAGAACAATCATGGGCCTAGTCATTGAGGATAACTCCACCCTGACGGATCGCTACCAGACGACCGTCCCAGCATCGGTTCGTCGGGCGCTGAAGTTGGAACGTCGCGATCGGATTCACTACATGATTCGCCCCAATGGAGAAGTGGTCCTCACTCGCGCCCACGATGAGTCCAGCCAAGACCCTGTGATGGCCAGCTTCCTAGCCTTCCTGGAGCGCGACCTGCAGGATCACCCCGAAAATATTCGCCCTGTCACTGCCAGCACCTTTGCCGAGGCCGAACGCCTGACAGCAGGCATTGAAGTAGACTTCGATCAAGAGCTACCAGAGGACGACGACATATGAATCCTCTAGAGATAAACGGATGGTCAATCTACGCACATCCGCTATTCTTGGAGCAGGTCGGTGCGCTCACCAATAAGGTAAAGCGACTTCAGGAAAGGGATCCGCTTAATTATCGCAGTAAATCGGCCACCAAGCGTCTGGCGGCGATTGTGAAGCTATCCAAAAGCGACATTCCACACAACCCGGCAGGCCCTCAGTATCGCCAAGGAAACACCCTCGGGGCTGAGCATACCCATTGGTGCCGGGCAAAATTCTACCAACAGTACCGGTTATTCTTTCGCTACGACCTTGCGAACAAAGTCCTTATCTACGCTTGGGTCAACGACGAATCCACCAAGCGCGCCTATGACAGCAAGCAGGACGCATACGGTGTCTTCCGCAAGATGCTTAAGAACGGTAACCCACCAAACAGCTGGGATGACTTGTGGAGATCAGCCATCAATAATGGCGAGTACACCAAAGCGCTTTTAGGGGCTGAGGACGTCGAACCTTAATATCGGGGGGCCACTTCATGTTTCACCCTGCCAACGGTCGAATATAAAACCATTCGGTGGCATTGCGATAAAAGTGACTTTCCAAGCCAAAAAACCTTGGCCGCAGATTCTGAGTGCAACACCTGTCTATTCAGCTATGGTGTTGCTCTATGTCATACGTCGAACTCAGCATAGAAGAACGCGCCACTATCCAGATTAGCCGTACCCAAGGTCTGAGCCTAAGGCACATTGCCCGGATTCTTGAGCGGGCTCCCTCTACCATTTCTCGTGAAGTGCGCCGCAATCAGGATGATCAGCGTGCTTACTCTGCCCGGCATGCTCAAGGCCGTGGACATACCCGACCTGCGCGATGCTTACGTCTGCCGAGAAACGATCTACAACGCTATTTATGCCTTGCCCGTTGGCCAGCTTCGCAAGGAGCTGATCTGCTGCTTTCGGCAGGGTAAATCCACGCGCAAACCTCGCCGTGGCGAAGTGGATCGGCGGTGGAAGGCTTCAGTGCGGCACTCAACCAAATGCCTCTAGCGGCGCGCGAGACGATGACGTATGACCAGGGGCGTGAAATGGCGCGTCATGCCGAGATTACACAGCGCTCTGGCGTCGCAATCTACTTCTGTGATCCGCACAGTCCCTGGCAGCGAGGTGCCAATGAGAATATCAATGGCCTGATTCGGCAGTATCTGCCGAAGGGAACGGACCTGTCGGTATACAGCCAGGAAGAGCTTGATGCCATTGCCTTTGAGCTGAACATGCGTCCGCGCAAACGCTTTAATTTCAAATGCCCGATTGAAGTGATGAGCGAGCTGATGGCCAGACATCACGAACACCCATCAACCATCCAATGAAGGTGTTGCAATCAGAGTCTGCATCCGCCCCCTCTAAAAATGGGGGATTACCAATGAAGACCATAATCCATCGTTTATCTGAACCAACTACGACCGCTCCCGCCTGCATCCGTCGTTGGTGCGAGGGTAGCCGTCTCGGCAGAGCTCATTGCGTTCGGAAGCTATTTTGAACTGAGTAGTGGGCTAATATGGCTCTTACTGACACTGGTGAGTCTCATATTGTTTTTATCGTTTTCTTCAGCTCTAGCCGACAACTCCTATCGCGCTCATCACCATGGAAACGCCCAGATGACATAGATACCTAATTAACCACTAGTTAATTTAGAATTTTACTCGGCTTTATTGGCAGTTATTTACGGTATCACGGTAACCCGGTACATCAGTACCGAAACCCATTTATCTCTCCTAATTCAAGGTTTTCTGGAGGCCACTAACCCAATATATATTTAGGCTGCATTCGGCTTGGGCGCGGTACCTTCCTGTTATCTATGGCATGCGCTACATCTCCGATTCGGAAACCGCAATAGCCTTACCTTAAATCTTGTCCTTCAAAGCCTCGGGATTGCGCTTCCAGCTGTTAGCCCAGCCTTCTTCTCTTCATCACCATGTCGGCAGCAAGTGATCTTCCCCCCTTGGGAGATCACCAGATAGACAGAAGAATTATCAATATCAAAAAGCCTGCTACCATTAATCTGAGCCTGTCGGCAGCCATCCAGCGAGACAATGACCTGCAATCTCCCAAATATTGGGCCCTGTTCGATCATTGCACGATCGGGAGTAAAGGTCCTCGCTGACATCGGCAAATCGGTTGCAAATTGCCGAGACCACTCTCGGTTATCACACCCCTATAGTACGAATCATTATCAATATTTTTGCGGGCATCCACTCTGTCAATTTCCGCCCCGGGATCACAGATGTTGGGGGCTGGTTTGGACGCTGCATCGGAGCCAACCTGCCAGCCTTAAGCCCGTTGTTGTTGCCAAAGATGGGCGTACAGGCCATTAAGACCCATCAGCGTGTCGTGAGATCCCGCCTCCACCAGGCTCCCCTTATCAAGAACCAGTATCCTGTCTGCATCCCGGATGGTCCGCAGTCGATGGGCAATGATGACGACCGTGCGACCACGGGCCAGGTTACTGATGGCCCGCTGGATCTCGCTTTCAGCGGATGGATCGACACTGGCGGTGGCCTCATCGAGCAGCAGGATGGGGGCATTTCTCAGCAAGGCACGGGCAATGGACAGGCGCTGGCGCTCACCACCGGATAGCGAACCGCCATTTTCGTCAAGCACGGTGTCATAGCCATTGGGTAACGCCCGGATAAAGTCGTCCGCGTAGGCCTGTTTGGCGGCGGCAACGACCTCTTCATACGAGGCATCCGGCCTGCCCAGGCGCAGATTGTCCATAACCGTCCCGGAGAACAGCACCACGTCCTGGAACACCATGGCCACCTGCTGATAGAGCGTATCCCGGCTCATATCACGGACATCAACGCCACCAATGCGAACACTACCCGTGCTGACGTCCCACAGGCGGGCAATCAGATGGACGAACGTTGTCTTACCGGCGCCGCTCGGCCCGACCACTGCCGTCAGCGCATTGGCCGGAACCACACAACTCAGGTGGTTCAGGACCGGCTGTTTGTCATAACCGAAGCTGACCTGATCAAACTCGACGGTCTGGTCAACAGGGACGGAAGGTGACGATGGCTCTGGCATCACCGGCTGTTGCAGCAGTTCTTCAAGGCGCGCCATGGCCCGGCTGGCAAACCGCAGCAGCAGAGTGGACAACCCGACTTCGAAGAGTTGCCGGTAAACAGGCAGGGCAAGCACCAGAAACGTCACCAGGTCGGCGGTTCCGATGGCATCGTTGCCCAGCCAGCCGGCACCGGCCACGACGATCAGGAGATAGCCCAGTTCCAGCACGAAACCGAACCCAGCCAGCCAGGGAGCCGGCCTGGATTCGGCCTCCATTTGCGCACGATGATGCTCATCCAGGGTTGACTCAAGCCGGCTCCATGCCCAACCGAACCGACCAAAGCCCCGAATCGCGGCAATGCCCTGAATATATTCCTGGACAGCCGCCTGGGCGTGGGAGCCGGCCGCCAGCAAACGCGGTCCGGTACGGGTCAGCCTCTTCTGTGTCAGGTACAGGGTCACCAACGCAAAGGGGATGGTGATGAGGGTAACCAGCGCCAGTTGGGCGTCAATGGTAAACAGAAACACCAATAGGAAGACCGGCACCAGCAGGCCGGACACAAACACACCGAGAAAATGCGACCAGATGTGCTCGACCAGCTCTAGGTCAGAGGTCAACCGGGCACCCAGGTCACCCCCCCGTTGCTGGCCAAACCAGCCAAGCGGAACACGCCCGAGGTGATCCGCAACCCGCAACCGGGCTTCGGCCATCATGGCATAGGCGCCGCTGAACACCAGTGGCATACCTCGAATCCCCGCCAGTATGCGAAGCACCACCGAGAGCAACATCAACGCGGCAAAAAGCAGTATCTCCGCGCCCGTAAGTGCCCCCTCGAAAAGCCCGGTCAGGAGGTAATAGACAAACACGTACGGCAGGGCCGTGAACAGTGCCTCTGCCATGATCCAGACAAGGCCTCTGGCAAGTCTTGGGTCGCGTTGCCCGGAAAGCCGGAATCCCGCCTGCATTAATTCGCGGATCATATCTCTACTCCTGTCGTCGATCCCAGAGTCCAGTTTCGGGCCCGCTGGTCTGCACCCCACAGCCGGCGGTAGACCTCACAGCTCCCCAGCAGTTGCTCATGTCGGCCACAACCGACCACCCGCCCTTCATCCATCACCACTATCCGGTCGGCATGCTTTATCGTGCCCAGCCGGTGCGCAATCATCAGCACGGTGCGATTCCGACACAGGCGGTTGAGGGCCTGCTGGATATAAGCCTCGTTCTCCGCATCAATACTGGCGGTGGCCTCATCCAGTAACAGGATCGGGGCGTCCTTGAGTAAGGCCCTGGCGATGGATATCCGCTGGCGCTCGCCTCCCGACAGGTGGGAGCCCAGCTCGCCAATGTCGGTGTCATAACCATCGGGTAAGCCAGCAATAAATTCATGCGCGCGGGCCGCACGGGCCGCCTGTTCAATGTCGCTATCAGAAGCCGAGGGTCTGGCCATCCGCAGATTGTCGCGAACGGTGCCGTGAAACAGGAATACGTCCTGCAGCACCACACTGAAGCGCTGTAGCAACTCGTCCAGCGGCCAATCCTTGATCTCCCGGCCACCCACGAGGATGTCGCCCTGCTGGTATTCGTAAAGCCGGGCAATGACTCTCAGCAAGGTACTCTTGCCCGCGCCACTGGCCCCCACGATTGCCGTCATTTGCCCGGTTTTGGCGGTAAAGCTGACGTTATCCAGCACCCAGTTGTCGTGATACCGCTGGCTGACATTGCGAAACTCAATCTCCAGGTCTGTTTCAGGTAAGTCGTCTGCGTGGGCCTGCTGCAAAGCAGGTGCCTCAAGGATTTCCCCGATTCGCTTCAGAGCCTCCTGGCGTTGCGCCTGCTCTCCGATCGCAAAGGTCAGGCGTAACAGGGGGGAAAGAACCGTGGGCGCCACCAGAAGAAACAGCACCAGTGTGGACACTCCCAGATCATGGCTCAGTACACGCCAGGCGCCCAAAGGCGCGACAACGGCCAGTCCCGCCCCCAGCAGCGCAACAAACACCACCCAGGCGCGGGAAGACTGGCGAGCGAAATCCGAGACCCAGTCAACGGCTCCCCGGATCGCCTGGGCCAGCTCACCAAAGGAGCGGGCACTGAGGCCGAAGGTCTTGATCAGGTGGATACCCCGGATATACTCACTGACCTGACCGGCGATGCGCTGCTGGAGCTCATTCCACTGGCGCATGCGTTCACCGCTGTTGCGCATGAACCACCACTGTCCCAGCAGTGCCAGGGGCAAGGGTGCAACAGCCGCCAGCCCCAAGGGCCAGTCGACCACCATCAGAAGAGCAGCCGCCAGCACCGGTACCGTGGCCGAGGCGGCAATGTCCGGCAGCATGTGTGCGAAAAAGCCTTCCATGCTATTGGCATCATCGTTAATCACCCGGCGCAGGGCGCCACTTCCGCGGCCACTGAAAAAGGACAGAGGCACCTCACCAAGCCGGCGGGCCATGGCCATTTTCAGGCGGTGCTGGATGCGAAAGGCCCCCTTGTGGGCCTGCACATGGGAAACCGCCATCAGCGCCCACCGCAGCAGCAACACCAGAGCGATCAGTCCTGTCTGCTGCCAGATGACCGTCATTGACGGAGACGCGCCTTCCAGCTCAACCACCATGCGGTAGATCAGCCACAGGGGCAGAATGCTCAGGCCCGCCGACAACATGGCGCAGATAATCGACACAGAGACAGGACCAGGCGCCAGCCGCAACAGCCGGGACATGGTTAAAGGCATTGCAGGATCTCGACTCATTATGCGGGCTCCAGGCCGGTTTGATCGTGATTTACCGGCGTTCTGTTCATCACATTCATTGAAACCAACACTAGGGTGGCCAGCAGTGACAGAGAGGTGGAGACCCCAAAACAGACGGGGTAACCAAAGTGCTGTGCCAGAACGCCGCCCAGGACACCACCAATCATTGCGATCAGGGCATCGGAGCATTGGAAAAGGGTGAAGTCGACGCCGGATTGGCTTGGGCTGGTCAGTTGCATTAACGCGGAATAGATCACCACGAAGCCGGCAGCCATACTGGAAAAGATGCCGCTAGACAGCGCAACCAGCACACTGGTCGAGGCTTCAAACACCAGTGCGACAATAACCCCACCCAGTGCTGCGGCCTGCAGCGCCAACACCACCGTGACGGCCCACCAGCCGGGCAGGAGGCGGGCCAGGATACCGCCAACCAGGGTGCCCAGCAGTCCGGCCAGAGCACTGAAACCGCCAAACAGCCAGCCAAGTTCCGACAACTCGATACCGTGGTCCAGAAGCATCGGGCCAAGCATGCCAAAGGCCATGCGTATGCCAGCGCCCAGCAATAGAACCAGAAGCAGGCCCTGCTGGATTTCCCTGCGCGACAAGGCCATCAGGAGTGATGGCCGCTTGCGGTGGCCTGCTACCCAAGCCTTCGGGCGCCGGGTCATCAGCAAAGGCACGCTGATTAACACCACCAGCGCGGACACGATCAGCAATGCCCAGGGCCACCCGGTGATACCGGCAACCAGCAGGAATCCCCCGCCCCCCAGCAAAACGCCGACATAACTCCCGCCCACCTGCATCAGGTTGCCCCGCTCGAAACGGGCCTCTCCACGCAGCGTATCGATAAGCAGGCCGTCAGTGACGATATCCACGGAAGCCGACACCAGCGCAGCCAACAGCAGCAAAATTCCGATCATCACGGGCAGTGTGATACCACTCAGCGACAGCACGGCAGGGAGCAGAAGGACCAGGGCCAGTAGACACTGGCCGCCTACAATCATCCGCACAGACCGGTCGTTACCGGGATATGGATGCCGGGCCCGTTCCACAGCGGGTGACCACAAGAACTTCAGTACCCAGGGCAGATAGAAGAGGTAACTGAGCCCCACCATTTGCAGCGATAACCCGGCATCCCGAAGCAGTGCCGGCATGGACTGGGTCGCCAGCGTGGTGACCAGCGTCTGGGAGACGTAAATCGCCCCACAGGCCAGCAGGAACGCCATTGGCGCCGAGCCGGCCATCCTCCTTGCCTCAGTAGACATAGTCGACTGAAACCCCCAGAGTTCTGCCGTCTGCAACCTGGGCATAACGGGTACCACCGAATACAAAACCGTAACCGCGGTAGGTTTCATCCGTCAGGTTCTGGCCGTAAACGGACAGGATGAGGCCCGGTAGAGGCTGCCAGTCAACACTGGCATCCAGCAGGGTGTACCCGGGCTGCTCCAGGGTATTGGCACTGTCGAAGTACTGCCGACCAGTCCGAGCCACTGTCACACGTGGCTCCAGGCGCTGCCCTGAGGGCCGGAAGTGACCGGTCACTGATATACTGCCCTTATACTCCGGCACCAACGGCACCTTGTTTCCGGAGCAGTCACTGCAACTGGCCGGGCTGTCGTAATCGTCGTACTCCGCCCTGGTATAATGACCGGCGGCAGACAGGGACAGATGGGGCAGCGCCCGCCAGTCCAGGGACACTTCCAGGCCGGTGGCATGCATATCGCCCACGTTCGTGAGCGTCTGAGTCCCCATATCGCTGTCGCCGTACATCTGAACGTCCCGGGTATTAATCCGGTAAAGGGCGGTTGCAAAGTTCAGCTGGGGCGCCTGGTAACGGAGCCCGAGTTCGTAGCTGATCGAGGTCTCACGATCAAACCCTTCGGCATCGGCGACACTGGATGGCGCCAGGTTATAGCCGGCGGGTTTGTAGCCCTGGGAAACGTTCACATAGGTCCGCCAACGATCACTGAGCCAGTAGCCTGCAGCCACACGCCCGAGCCAGGTATTGTCCGTGACCTCCGCACTCCCACTCAGACCACTGCCTGCCACCGTGCCATCGAAGCGGGTTTTGGCATGATCCCGGGAAAAACGACCGCCCACAGACACATCCGCGCGGTCCGTCAGATACCAGGTCAGGTCAGCGTAGGCTGCCAAGGATTTGCGTTCATTGTCAGAGCGGGTGTCGATATAGGGAGAGTATACCGGTGCCACCATATCGAACAGATAACGCCGGCTCTGGTCCGTTTCCTGATGAAAGATCCCCATGATCATGTCCCAGGGCTGGCTGCCGTCATTCAGGCTCACCATCCTGATCTCCGCCGTACGCTGGTCCCACTGCTCCGGTTGGGAGGAGTAGTAGTTGGCAATGGCCCAGTGTCGCCGGACGTCCAGGTCCTGATCACTGAACATCGCGGAGATCTGCCAGCCGCCTATCTCATATTGGCCGTTGACCGCAAACTGATTGCCGCAACGCTCCTGGTCAAATTTCCGGTATTGGTTCGGCAGGTCGGGTGAAATCGCGGCCTGGCGATCATCGATTTCATCATAGAGTGTATAGACATCCTGGGTTGTCTCAGTGCAGTCCCTTGCTGCGGTCACATTCACTTCGTAGTCGGCGTCATCCGGAGCCAGCCGGAGTCGCAGCCGACCGGCATCCGTCTGCATACCGCCAAGATCGTCCGAAACGAGTGAGCTATCCAGGTCACCGTTTTGTTCCTGACTCAGAACAGTCAGGGAGCCATACAGCAGGCCAGGCTTGATAGCGCCGGAAGCCTGTCCCATCAACTCATAACCATCACGACTTGAGACACCGGCTCTGGCATGCAGGTAGGGTTCATTTCCAGGCTCTAGGGTCACAATATTGAGGATACCACCCGAGGCACTGCGGCCATACAGCGTTCCCTGCGGCCCCTTGAGAAGTTCCACCTGACTGACATCTCCCAGGGCTTGTAATGAGGCCACGGGCAACTGCGGCACACCATCTACATACACCGTCAGCGCCGGATTATAAAAATCCTGCGCTGACGTCACCCCTCGCATGGTCATGATCGGAAACAACGAGGAACCACTGTAGGACATGTGTAGTGACGGAAACGCCCAATCCAGTTCCTGGACGTTATTGATATGCCCTGCCTTTAACTTTTCACTGTCGGCGACATCTACGGCCTTATTCATAGCCGCTGCCGACTCGCCTTTCTTGCTCGCCTGAATCACCAGTACCTCAAGTTCCTGGATACCTTCAAGCTTCTGCTTCTCGTCTTGCCCCAGAACGGCGGTCGGTGAGAGTGTAAGCGCCAGTGCAGCCACCAAGGGCATTCGAGCGCCGATGTATCGTCGTGGAACGTGCTTCATGATCATACCTGCATTACAATCGGGGTTGATAATGCGTATCATCTACATCGCAATCATTAACCGCTAGCGAATTTGCGCTGAAAATAGCGGAAATGAGGAAATAACTGATGGATTGCCCTGCTTCAGCCCCCCGCAACCCGATGTCCCTGTCCATGCCCTCGAACTGGGCGCTGATCAGCCAATTGCACTCAGTCAGTGACGGAGTCAGTATCGGCTGCCTCGATGGCCGGCCGACATCCAACTGGCAGCTTGATGGTATTTCCCAGCCGGGGTTTGGCATCGCTATTGTCCTGGAGGGAGCCGGGGCCATGGCGCTGGACGGCGGACCGCCACTGAACATAGAAGCCGGCACCGCCATCCTCTATTCCACCGCCCAACCCATCCGGGGTTGGGACGATTTTCCGGGCGGTCACGCCACCCGCATTGTTGATGTCCGCTTTACGCCGGAGGGGTTGGCGTCCCTGTGCGGGCATCCACCTCCAGAACTCACAGGCAAACTGCTGCGTGACTGCAGCGTTCCCTGCCAGAACGCCTACCTAGGCAGCCTGCCAGCCAGCCGTGAGATGAAACGCCTAGCGGCCGACATTCTGCGCCACCCGCCCACTAGCGCGGCGGGGTTGTCATCACTGTTGTTCCTGCAGGCCAAAGCCATGGAAGCCCTGGCCCTGGCCCTTCGCCATCTCGATACCCGCCGCCGGGAGCCAGCCCTACCCGCCCCGTTCGACCGCGCCCGAGTTGAGCACACATACAAGTATATCCAGCAGAATTATTGGCAGAATCTCACAGTGAAGGTACTGTCAGAAGAAGCAGGCATCAGCGAAAAACGACTTCAAGCGGGATTTACCGCCCTCTATGGTCAGCCCGTTCATTCATGCTTGAGACAGACACGAATGGAGGCTGCCGCTTCGCTTCTGGAGTCCGGATGGACGGTCACGGATGTGGCAGATGCCGTCGGCTTTGCGAGTCTCAGCCATTTCATTAAAGCGTTCAAACAGTACTGGGGAGCGACGCCTAAAACCTGGCTCAGCAAAACAGAGACAGCCCCCTCTCTATTCACAACTTAAAACCTACTTTGGAGGAAAAGTTGTAAGGCCATCCCAGCGCCGGAAGATGGCGAGAAAGGGCATGGCTAAACATGGCCCCAGTATCAGGATGGAGCGTTTGACGAAGTTTTTGGCTCGTATAATGACTGCCCTGGTCGCTGTGGAACATAACCCCTTTTGGTCCCCCACGACTTTCATAAGCCATTTTTAATGCACTGCTGATGAGTTCGCTATCGGGTTACAACGCCATTGATCAGCCAATTGTTTTCCTAGCAAATAAGTCCATGACAACGACTAGATAAGCCCAACGATTGCCAACCCAGAGTAGAGTAAGGGGCGGGGAGGTAGTTCGACTACGCCTTGCCTCTTACTCTACTCTGGACAGGGGCACGCTGGGCCTACCTGGCAGTGGTTCTCTATCTTTTTTCGCACAAGCCGATAGGTTGGGCGCTGTCCCGCACGCCAAACACAGAGCTCGTCAGCAAGGCATTGATGATGCCTCACGAATCATGTGGTGAACCTCAACATGTTTTGTTTCATTCAGACCAGGGCTGTCAGTACACCATCCTGGATTTTCGCCAGTGTCTCTGGCTCTATCAGATGACACAAAGCTTGAGTCGCCGTGGAAACTGCTGGGATAACTCACCGGTCGAACGTTTTTTCAGAAGTTTGAAAACAGAATGGATACCCAAAACCGGCTACCCAGATATGGCAGCAGCAAAGCGATCGATGACAGATTATATGATCAGCTACTATAGCGATCTCAGACCGCACACACATAACGATGTGTTGCCGCTCAATGCGGCAGAAGCCATGTACTGGAATGCTCAAAAGGCAGTGGCCAAAAAGACTTGACCACTACACAGGATGGCCTTGACCGCTTTGAGAATGTTCTTGGCAGCGTTGACGTCGTGATGCGCATGACATGTAGGGCAGTCCCAGACTCGGACTGTTAGCGGCATGGCGTCGAAGATATGACCGCAGGCGTGACAACGCTTGCTTGACGGGTACCACTTGTCGATATGAACAACGTCTCGTCCGTACCACTCGGCCTTGTAGACCAGCATGGAGGTGATCTGGTGCCACCCCACGTTGCTGATGGCTTTTGCCAACGAACGGTTCTTGAGCATGAGCTTCACTTGAAGACTTTCCGCAGCGACGACTTGGTTTTCGTGGATGAGCTGCGCGGTCAGCTTGTGCGCGAAGTCCTGGCGTTGGTCGGCAATCCTTGCGTGAATGCGAGCGACCTTGAGTTCGCCTTGGCCCGGTTGGCTGACCCTTTCTTCTTGCGTGACAAGCTGCGCTGCTCCAACGAATGCTCAGAGGCCTTTTCTGCTTAGCCAGTTTGATCTTGCCATCGCGGCAGGAGAACCCGCTGGCGGTGCAGCGAGCAGATTGGCGAGCCGTCTTCTTCTTGAAGGTCGGATACTTGGCCCGCCCTTGGAAGAAACTCTTGAATGCCATGTCGAGGTTACGTAGCGACTGCTGGAGGCAGACGTTCGAGACGTCCTGGAGCCAAAGGGTGTCCGGCTCTTTCT
Organism: Halomonas sp.; assembly: GCF_052095765.1. Lineage (GTDB taxonomy): Bacteria > Pseudomonadota > Gammaproteobacteria > Pseudomonadales > Halomonadaceae > Halomonas. Next base: position 1,014 of record NZ_JBQDJZ010000076.1, on the reverse strand, counting down.
TGAGCGTCATTAGCAGCTTTGCGGTGTCACTATAGCCCAACCGCTCCTGCCTCTCGTACCAGGCATCAGTGCGCTGCCGCAAGAAGTGGTTTTACACGTACCTCGCACACCCAAACGTCCAAGCAAGCTGTTCGGCTTGCTCGGACGTCGGATAGAAGCGGTATTTGTAGACACGCTGTACGGTATTCATGAAGCACAATGTGACGCCTTATTCTCGCCACGTCAATAAAGAACAGCTAGCGCGGCTCGCGCTATCCTTCCTCGCACTAGAAGTACAAGGTTTGACGCGCATTTCGATCACTTCTGCCCACTACGCGTCGAATGACTGTCCCTTGGGCGCGTCGGACCACCCAGCTCAATGATGTGGGTCGGCTCCCAGATCGCAGGATCGCGGTGAGTGACGAAGATAACCGTAGCAGGCAATGAACGCACCACCGCCGAGATCTCATGTTCAGTGCTTTCGTCCAGGGCAGCCGTGGCCTCGTCCAGCACTAGGATCGGTGCTTCCTTTAGCAAGGCGCGAGCCAAGGCCACGCGCTGGCGCTCGCCGCCCGACAGCGCCGTTCCCTGGTGTCCCACGAGCTGATGGATACCCAGTGGCGAACGGTCCAGGACGGTGTCCAGCGCCATTTGCCGCGCAATGCGCTCCACCTCGTCGTCCGACGCCTGCTGCCTGCCCAGGCGGATGTTCTCGGCCAGCGTGCCGGTGAATACCACGGCATCCTGCGGCACATAGGCAATACACGCGGTCAGGTCGGCGTAGCGCATATCGGCCAGCGGTACACCACCAAGCAGAATGACGCCTTGCTGCGGGTCGTCGAAACGCATCAGTAAGCCTAGCAGCGTACTCTTGCCACTGCCGCTGGGGCCGCGCACGCACACCTTGGCGCCAGCCGGAATATCGGCATTGATACCACCCAAAACGGGGGTATGACCAAGCTGGCACAGCGCCATGACGTGGCCGTCGGGCTTTGCCGCATCTTCCGGCGCAGGCTCGGGCAGCGCTGGAGCCTG
>NZ_JBQDJZ010000075.1:0-13534 GCF_052095765.1 Halomonas sp. | reverse complement strand
GAGCACAACCTTGCCAAGGTTGGGGTCGCGAGTTCGAATCTCGTTTCCCGCTCCAGTTTTTGATTGACCCCCAAGCCTCTCTGTTGTTCTTCCAGGCTCTTTTCTTCCAGCAAGTTAGGCTTAATAAGCCCACACAACGGCCATTAACAGGCCCCATGCCAGTACGCCGCAGGCGGTTACCGTGTAGGTGGCCGACATCGCAACCAGGTCATTATCCCTGCGCTCACACAGCCCCTGAAGGCCGTGGTAGATCAGGCTGCAGGAAATACCCAGCGCGATAAGCACGGCCAGGGCGTTGAGTAACAGGCTGGGTATGAACAGTGCCAGCGCTGAGCTCCACAGAGGTAATGGTGCCAAGGCGGCCAGCAGGTAGGCGTCCGGGTAGTTGATGGACATTCCGCGACTGTTGGCGATGGAGTGCACCAGCCAACCCATGACGAAAAATGTCAGCAGTTCGGCCAGAAACAGAATGGTTGTAATATGGCGCCAAGGGCGATCGGCAAAGCCCGGGGCAAAACTGTCGCCGTAGTGTGTCCCCGCGTAATAGAGCATTAAAGGCGGCAGTAGCGACATGGGCAGTACCACCACCCAGGCCAGCGTCGGAATGGATATATTGCGCTGTTGGAGCTCCCTCCAGCCGCTGGTGCGGGTGAAGGGCAGGCAGAAGACGGTCATGGCATTCATGGCGTGGCTCCCTTGTCTTGGTGTTAGCCCTGGTCTGGCCCTGCTGTAGCTTAGTGTGCCTTATGTCAGTTTAGCCTTTGCCCGTGTTCAGGGTGGGGATAAAAGGAGGTAGGCCACTGGGGGCAGACCATGCATTTATATCACAATGTGATGTAATCTGTACTTTGATAATTAGCCACTAGCGCATGAACTGTCAAGGAGCTTGTCATGGCGTTGGAAACAGAAAAGCCAACTGGGACGCTTAGCAAGCAGGATTTCGAACGGCTATCACAGTTTCGCCATCGGCTGCGCTGCTTTTTGCGCGAAAGCGATGATATCTGTCGCGCTCACGGTCTTACGCCGCTTCAATATCAACTGCTCTTACATCTCAAGGGGTTCGCTGGGCGAGACTGGGCAAGCGTTGGCGAGCTTGCCCAGCGCTTGCAGGCCAAGCATCACGGTACCGTGGCTCTAGTCGGGCGTTGTGAGGAAGCGGGCCTGGTAGAGCGGCGCCCCAGCCACGATGACCGACGCCGTATGGAAGTCCATTTGTTACCCAAGGGCGCAGAACTGGTTACCCGCATTGCCGCTGCACACCAACCTGAGTTGCGCCATTTGCACCGCGAATGGGTGCTCCCTGACTATCAGCCGTAAGTCGTTCGCCTTGAATCGAATGTCTTTGGCCCCATATATGCAATTTGGCTGCGAGGTTGCAGGGATTTACCGCTGCCTGATTTCTTTTCTTTCTATTACAGGATCGTCCATGGCCGAACCGGCACTTTCCATTCGCGGCCTGACCAAGGTTTACGCCAACGGCTTTGAGGCCTTGAAAGGTATTGATCTGGATGTCGCCCAAGGCGACTTCTACGCGCTGCTTGGGCCCAACGGAGCCGGCAAATCCACCACCCTGGGAGTGGTGTGTTCGTTGGTGCAAAAAACGGCAGGCAGTGTGTCGATATTCGGTATCGACATTGAACGCGATTTTGCCCGTGCCAAGTACCACCTGGGCGTGGTGCCTCAGGAGTTCAACTTCAACCAGTTTGAAAGGGTGCTCGACATCGTGCTGGCCCAGGCCGGCTACTACGGCATGTCGCGGCGCGCTGCACTGCCACGCGCAGAAGAGCTACTGCGCGATCTGGGGCTGTGGGACAAGCGCAACGGCACCGCCATGATGCTCTCTGGTGGCATGAAGCGCCGATTGATGATTGCGCGGGCGCTGATGCACCGCCCCAAGCTGCTGATCCTCGACGAGCCCACCGCCGGTGTCGATATCGAGCTGCGGCGCAGCATGTGGAATTACATGCGCCGCATCAACAAGGAAGAAGGCACCACCATTATTCTGACTACCCACTACCTGGAAGAGGCCGAAAGCCTGTGTCGCCACGTGGGCATCATCAATCATGGCAAAATCATCCGTGATACCAGCGTGCGCGAACTGCTCGCCGAGCTCGATACTGAGACTTTCCTGTTTGATCTGGACAAGCCGCTGAATCACACGCCCCGAATCGAGGGCTTTGAGGTGTATCAGGTGGATGCCGCTCAACTGTCTGTGGCAGTGCAGCGAGGCCAGAGTATTAACGACATATTCGCCGCGCTGAGCGAGCAGGGCATTCGCGTGGTCTCGATGCGCAACCGCGCCAACCGGCTGGAGGAGATGTTTGTATCCATGGTGGAAGATGGTCGTAACGAGAGTGGTAACGAAAGCGGGAACAAGGAGATGCGCGGATGAATCCCTCACAGATTGCTGTGGCGCTATGGACCCTGGTGGTCAAGGAAATCCGGCGCTTTACCCGCATCTGGCCGCAGACGCTACTGCCGCCGTCGATCACCATGACCATGTATTTCATCATTTTCGGCAACTTGATCGGTGACCGCATCGGTGAGATGGACGGCTACAGCTACATGGACTTCATCGTCCCTGGCCTGATCATGATGTCGGTCATCACCAACAGTTACTCCAACGTGGCGTCATCGTTTTTCTCGACCAAGTTCCAACGCAGTGTTGAGGAAATGATGGTCTCGCCGATGCCCAACTGGGTGATTCTGTCAGGCTTTGTGCTTGGTGGCATGGCGCGTGGCCTGGGCGTAGGGGCCATTGTTACCGTGGTCTCGCTGTTCTTTACCGAGCTGACCATGGCGCATCCGCTGTTGACCCTGTTGGTGGTCGTGCTGACGTCGGCACTGTTTGCCGTCGGCGGTTTCATCAACGCGTTGTTGGGCAAGAAGTTTGATGATATTTCCATTGTGCCGACCTTCGTGCTGACGCCGCTGACGTATCTGGGCGGGGTATTCTATTCGATTTCGCTGCTGCCGGATTTCTGGCAGGGCGTGTCAATGCTCAACCCCATTCTATATATGGTTAATGTCTTCCGTTACGGGTTTCTGGGGGTTTCGGATATTCCGGTCGGCTGGGCGCTGTCAGCCATTCTCGGCTTTATCGTGGTGTTGTTCGGCTTGGCGCTGTGGATGCTGGAAAATGGTAAAGGCATCAGGAGCTGATAATGGCAGACAAACAATCCGCTGAGCTGGCGAGCTCACCGCTCGGCCAAGTATCAGATTATCCCGAGCACTATGACCCCGGCCTGCTGTTTGGAATCGAGCGGGCTGATAATCGCGTCTTGATCGGCATTGCAGCCCATGAAGAGAATGAGGGTAAGGAAAGCGCACTACCTTTTGAGGGAGAGGATGAGTGGCATGCCTTCGAGTTGTCATGGCTAAATGCTCGCGGCAAGCCATTGGTTGCGGTTGCGCGTTTCGGCGTACCGGCACATTCCCCCCGACTGATCGAGTCCAAGTCATGGAAGCTGTATCTCAATAGCTTCAATCAGACCCGGCTGGATGATACCCAGCAGTTGGTAGAGATGCTTGAGCGCGATCTGAGTGACGTTGCCGGTGCGCCAGTGACAGTCCGCGTGCTTGACGTGGATGACGATGCCCTGATGCCGGGTGAGTGCATCGACGGGCTGGATATTGCCATTGACGACTATACACCCGGTGCTGTGACGCTGAGCGTGAGCGAAGAGATCGTCGAAGAAACACTGCACTCACACCTTCTCAAGTCCAACTGCCCAGTCACAGGTCAGCCTGACTGGGGCAGCGTGATGATTCGCTATCGCGGGCCGCGCCTTGACCGCGAAGATCTGCTGCGCTACCTGGTGAGCTATCGTCAGCAACAGGACTTTCACGAGCACTGCGTGGAGCGTATCTTTGTCGAACTGATGGCACACGCACAGCCTGAGCGTTTACTGGTTATGGCACGCTATCTGAGGCGTGGCGGGTTGGATATCAGCCCTTGGCGAGGCACATCGGGGGAGCGGCCACCGGAGGCGCTTCGGCTGGCGCGACAGTAACCGCCGAAATTGCTAACATATCGAGAATTTTTCTCATTTGTCGCCAGGAGAGCACAATGGACGCTATGACGTTGCTGCATCAGCGCAGCTCCATGGGCAAGCTGGTGGGCCCAGCCCCCAATCGTGAACAGCTCGATGCAATGTACCAGGCCGCGCTGCGTGCTCCTGATCATAAGGCGTTGAGGCCGTGGCGGTTTATCGAATTTTCCGGCGAAGGGCTGGAGCGGCTCGGCGAACTATTCGCAGAATCGGTTTTTCAAGATAATCCGCATGTTGAAGACGCGGTTCTTGATAGCGTGCGCAAAAAGCCTCTACGCGCTCCGATGATCATCGCGGTAGTCGCCAAAGTAACGCCCGATCAGCCCAATGTGCCCAGAGTTGAACAGGTGCTTTCTGCCGGCTGTGCAGCCCACAGCATTCTGCTTGCCGCTCATGCCCAGGGGCTGGGTGCCATGTGGCGCACCGGGAATTACGCCTTTGATCCGGTGGTGCACAAAGGGCTGGGGCTTAAGGAAGATGACGAGCTAGTCGCTTTTATTTATCTCGGGCAGCAGGGTGGCCGCCACATGGGTGTACCGGATCACGATATCAGTGATTTTGTCGAACGCTGGGACTAGTTCACTCCGACCAAGAGCCGTCTTCTCATGCGAAAAACCGGCGTACCTTACCCGCCCCTGATGCTGCCCGAGCCGGGTAGCAAAGACGACCCAGTGGCTTTTCTTGGCTGGCTGAAAGATGCCATCCCCATGGCCGGCTCTCTGGGTATCACCGCAATGCACCGCGACGCAGAGCGCTTGAGCTGGACGCTTTCGCTAGCGCCCAACCTCAACGACAAAGGCACCGGTTTTGGCGGTGCGCTCGCCGCTCAGACCACCTTACTTGGCTGGTGCTGGGTAACGCTGTGGTTGCGGCGCCATGCCATGACGCGTGACGTAGTGGTTGCTGAAGCCAGTCAGCGCTTTCTTTCGCCGGTTACCGATGGCTATCAGCTGCACTGCTCACCGGTGTCATCCGACGGTACCGAAGCGCTGGCTCAACAACTGGCTGAGCAGGGCAGGGGGCGTATCCAGTTGGCCCAACAGCTGTGGTGTGGCGATGCACTGTGTCTGGAAGCGCAAGGCAGCTATGCTGTGTTGCCCAAAGGCTGAGTTGCAGCCGCTAAACCGGAGCTGCCCGGGCGGCTAAATTCCCAACGCGCTTGCAATTTCTCATCTGAATCGTTAAGGTACGCCGCGTCCTGACCACAAACAGGGCCCTGTTTCTGGGCAACACAGCGCCATGCTTTGCGCACAGAAACACTATCAAGGAGGGGTGTCCGAGTGGTCGAAGGAGCTCGCCTGGAAAGCGGGTAAGCCGAAAGGCTTCGAGGGTTCAAATCCCTCCCCCTCCGCCAAAATTTACAAAGGGAATCAAGCAATTAGCTTGGTTCCCTTTGTCGTTTATGGCCGTTGGGGAAAGCTTTTGAGAGCAAGCTTGGGAGCATCGCTTGGGAACATCCAGAGTCGGAAGTACGGGCTATCAAGCGCTGAGGTATCCGGCGAGTTAAATCCCTTCTACCTCGATTCCATGCCGAGCCAGCCAGTTCTTGCGTTGCTCATAGTCCGGCATGGCTCGCTCCAGGCGACGCCAGAAGTTGGGTGTATGGTGGGGCTCGTGCAAATGCACGAGTTCATGGACGACCACGTACTCGGCGATATGGCGCGGTAACAGGATGGTTTTCCAGTGGAAGTACAGCTGCTGGCCTTTGCCACAGGAGCCCCAGCGGTAGCCAAGATCCTGCACCTTTACCCCGGCAGGCTCGACGCCTATAGGCCTGGCATACTCCGTTACCTTGGCGGAGAGCCAATCATTGGCGCGGGCGCTGTACCAGCGAATGAAGTGTTCACGGGCCTGGGGCAGGGCGTCTTCGCGAAGCTGGAAGCGTCCCCTGACGAGCTTGAGTGGTGCATTCTGGGCGTTGTTGGGTATCTGCTTCAATCGGTAGCTACGACCCAAGTAGAGAAAGCCTTCACCATTGACGTATTCCTTGCCCGGCAGCTGGCGTCGGCGTTCGGCCTTGTGTGCCAGTTTCTGGTAGATCCAGTAGCGTTTCTCGAGCACGAAATCACGCAGCAGCTGTTCATCCGTGCCGACAGGTGCAGCGATGAGCAGTTCGCCATCGCGATCCACGGTGATTTCCAGCGTCCTGCGCCGTGAGCTTTCGCGCACCTCGAAGGTCAGGTCGTCCACGGCCAGCTTTGTCATGCGTTAACCAGCTTCTCATGATTGCTGCGGGCCAGCTCAAGTAGCCGCTGTGCCGTCTCGCTGGCGCGCTCAAACGGAACAATGGACTTGAGCATCAGCGTCGTGAACAGGTGCTGGCGCAACGCATCCTGATCCGGAATATGTGAAGGCTTCCAGAAATCGGGAATGGCGATCTCCTGCTGGATTATCATCACCACCTCTGCGGTGGCGTCGAGCAGCTTCTGGGCCGTCGCAGTATCCATTTGCTCTGGCGTCAGGTTGGCGCTGGCCACCAGTTCACGCCAGAAAGGCTCGGCATGGGCGGGCATCTCAGGGATCGTTTCCCCTTCGACGGTGGCACCATCGCGTAGCTGCTGAATCAGCGTTTTAAGCGCTTCTACCTGCTCGTCCCACTGGCCGTCGAGCTGTTGAAGCAACTCTTCCAAGCGCTCGCTGAGGCGCCCGTATTTCACTGGGTCTTCGTCCAGGTGTTTGCGCACATGGGAGCGCACCGCGTGCTCCATTTCTGACGCCTTGGCGCGGTTACCCACCTGGCGGCCGACGTGCTCATCGAACTCGGCATCGGTCAGCTGGACGGGCGGAATGCGCGGATCAATACCGAGTGAGATCACATAGTCGTCAATCAGCTTGCGTACCTTGTTGCCAATTTCTCGGCCAAGCTCAGGCGTGTCCTTGTAACGATTACGCGCCAGCGCATGAATATAGGCCAGGCGCTTGGCATCGTTGACGAACGCCAAGCCTTCCGGACGGGGCAGCACGTCATCCAGGCCGCGATTGAATTCCTTGAGCTTGACCACGAACTCAGCACGCAGCCGCTCATCGGCCAGCGCCTGTACCGCTTCTTCGGCATCGTCCAGATCGTCCACACCGTGGCGACGCAGTACATCAATCACCCGCAGGTGGCGATCGCGCAGTAGTGGGATTTCATCCTTGAGGCTTTTCAGGGCTCCGTCGATATCCTCCTCGCTGTAAGCGGCCAGCGCCTCTTTGAGGTGGTTGGCCACGCCGAAGTAATCCACCACGATGCCGTGGGTTTTGCCGTGACCGGTGCGGTTCACTCGGGCTATTGCCTGCAACAGTTCCGCCTCGCGCAGCGAGCGGTCCAGGTACATTACTCCCTCGATGGGCGCATCAAAGCCAGTGAGCAGCATGCTTTTGACGATCAAAAAAGCCAGCGGGTCGTGCTTGGCGGAGTCCCATTCCTGCGGGTCATGGGCGTCTGCGTCATCCAGCGGTGGCAGCGTTTTTTTGAATCGCTTGATGTGGTTCTCCACAGCAGCGCGATCGCTCCACTGAGCCCAGCTGGGGTCATCGTTATTGCTACTGCTGAATACCACCGCGAACTCAAGCTGGCGCAGCACCTTGCGGTAGCGCCAGGCCTGGATTGCTGCCTTGACCCGTGGCGGCCGCAGCAGCAGCTGGGTGTCGTCCAGCGCTTTGTCATCGGGGGAGAGCGCCATGGCGTCTTCCAGCAGACCGGCCTTAGCCTGCTCAAGAGCCTTGAAGTAACGCAAGGCGGCCCGGCGACTGTAAGCCACCAGTTGGGCCTTGTAGCCGTTGGGCAGAATGTGGGTGACGTAGTGGCGCAACATATCCTGCGCTTTTTCCTCAATCAGCTGGGGTGCCTCGAAGATCTGCCCCTTGGTGGCGTACTTCTTCTTGATTGCCTCCAGCTCATCCTTGCTGTGATCGCGGAACAGGTCTTCGAACAGGCCATCAAGACTGGCACCGTCCTTGATCGCTCCTTTAGCAGTGCGGCCCTCGTAGAGAATGGGCACGGTAGCGCCGTCCTGCTCTGCTTCCTTGATGGTGTAGCGGTCGATGTACTCACCGAAGATATCGTGGGTGCGCTTCTTGTCGCCCATGATGATCGGTGTGCCGGTGAAGCCGATACGCGCGGCATTGGGCAGGGCGCGCAGCATGTTGGCGTGTAGGTCACCAGCCTGGGTGCGGTGGGCTTCGTCCACCAGAACCAGGATATCCTCGCTGGCGTTGAGTACTTCGAAGGGTTTGCTCAGGGCGGGTTTGCCTGGCGTGTTAGCGCGACTCGCTGACGCGTTGGGTTCGGCGGCATCGCGTTGTCCAGTGTTCAAGTCTTCATCTAAATCGCTTTCGTCTTCAGTATCAGCATCGTGGTATTGCTGTTCCCGGTATTTCTGAACCGTGCCAAACACCAGACCCGGGCCATCGCGTCTCAGCAGTTGCTTGAGCTTGGTGGTGCTGCCAGCGGTCTCGACGCTCTCGCCAGTCAGCTCGGCCGTGGCAGCAAGCTGGGCCTGCAGGTCCTTGCGGTCAGTAATCACCACAACCTTGAAGCGGCGTAGCGCTGGGTCGGAGCGCATCTTGCGTACCAGAAACACCATCGACAGGCTCTTGCCGCTGCCCTGGGTGTGCCAGACAATGCCGCCGCGGCGGTCGCTCTCGCCGTCTTCTCGGCGCGTCTTGCCGCTCTTTAGCCGCTCAACGGCGCGGGTGACGCCGCGGAATTGCTGATAGCGGCACACGATCTTGATGTCATGGCCGCCAATATTCATGAACAGGGTGTAGTGGCGCATGATATCGAGCAGGTTGGCTCGAGTCAGCATGCCAGCGATCAGGCGCTGCTGGGCGGAAAGGTCGGCTACACCCAGGTCAATGGTCACCTCCGCCTCGCGCATTGGCGCCACCGTTTTCCAGCTCAGGTAGTGGGCGAAACCGGCACCGATGGTGCCTGCCCGAGCTTCGTCAAAGTTGCTGGCCACCAGGAACTGGTTGGTGGCAAACAGTGCAGGAGCACCTTCGTGTTCCTCGACGTCATTCTCCAGATGGCGCTGATCGTGATAGCGGCGCAGCTGGTCCACGGCCTGGCTGATACCTTCCGGCACCGTGCGGCTCTTGCATTCAACCACTACCAGCGGGATACCGTTGACGAACAGCACCAAGTCTGGGATCACGTGGCCCTTGGCCGAGTCGTGGCCGGGTGGGCATTTCACTTTGAACTGGTTGACGACAGTAAAGGTGTTATTGGCAGGCTCGTCCCAGTCGATATAGCGCAGCAGCTGGCCGCGCCCACCGTCCCACCCCTCAAGGCCATCTACCGGCAGGCCGTTCAACAGCAGCTCGGTGGCGAGCTTGTTGGCCTCCATCACCTTGCTGGCCGGCAGGCGGGTAATGGCGGCTATCGCCTGATCCAGCCGCGCTTCATCAAGCCAGGGCTGGCCAGCGCGCAGGTTGATCGCCCGCAGCCGCTCACGCAGCAGCGGCTCCATCACCACCTGAGCGAAGTTCTCGCGGTGGGTGATGGCAGGGTCATCCACACTACCAGCGATAACGTCCCAGCCCTGGCCGACCAGCTGGTCGATAAAGGGCTTCTCGACATCCGTGTATTCTGGGCCTGCCAAACAGGGCTCCTTTTTGCCAGTGGGGTGACTATCTCTTGGCGGCTATTGTCAGGGGTGGAATGGTTTCACCAGTTAGGCGATCCAGCGCCAACGCAATCAGCCGATCCGAGAATAGCCGCAATTTGCGCTGACCGGCAATGTCGTCAGGCCAATGCTGCAATCCTTCTTTGATAGATTCTACCTCGGGCTTGATACCTTCCTGGCTGATAAGCCAGTCCAGAGTGGCCAGCACTTCCATACCTAACGGTGACTGGAAGCCGTCTATCAGGGCGTCGACTTCCTCCAGGACTTCAGCATATGGGCGTGCTTCGGCACTGATCAAGTAAGCGCTTAAGTGATCCCGTCGTGACTCGTCGAACCAGACGACTTCTTCTTGTGTGGCGTCGTTGATGCGTTTCTCGCTGTGGAGATAGCTACCATCCAGGCCGTTGAGCAGGTGGCGAAGCCGGTCGGAGTAGGGACCGTAGCGATGCGGCTGAAATTTGAGATTGAGAGGGTTTTTCAATCTGTGTGCTACGATCCGCCGCTCTATCAACCAGGCGAGTTTCTGGACTTCAAGCAGCGAACATTCTATGCCCAGCACCCAATAGCGGCGAACCAGCTCTGCGATCAGGGCACGGGCCGGAGTCAATGTTTCGAGACCTGTACGTTTGGCAACGTTTTGATATTCGTTAGTTGGTTCAAACACCACCACTCGTACGTCTTCCAGCTCAGCAAGCGTGGCCTCAATGCGAGGGCGCACTTTGTCCCAATCGAGCCCACCGTTGCCACAGCCCAGCGGTGGTAGGGCGACTGAGCGGATGCCCTGTTCGCGTATCACTCGCTTGAGGTCCTTCAAGCCGGAATCGATCCACTCCATTCGCGTCTTGGCGCGCCAGTGCTGCTTGGTTGGAAAGTTGATGATCCAGCGTGGCCCCAAGAGGACATCCCGCTCGGTAACGAACATGTGCCCCGTCATCACTTGCTTGTGCTTACAGGCATCCTCGTAGGCTGTGAAGTTCTCGGGGAAAGCCTCCTTGAACATCAAAGCAATGCCCTTGCCCATCACGCCGACGGTATTGACGGTGTTGACTAGCGCTTCGACGTCAGCATCGAGCAAGTTGCCTTTGGTGTACTCAATCATTAGAAGAACCAGTTTGGTCGAGTGACTACCTTCAATTGAAGGTCTTGAGCAGCAATCTGTGCTTCGACTACAGCACTTACCTCATCAGTATACGTGGCGATGCCTAACAGTGCAGAAACCGGGAGGTGGTTGTAGATCAGTGCTTCGGCCTGGTAGCGTTCTGTTTTTTCTGGGTTTTCAGGATCGCGCTGGAAGTTTTTGGTTTGCAGCAGGTTCCAGGGTACAAATTCGGCCAGATCCTCGACGTGCTGGCTGAATTCAGCATCCACCAGGTAAGCATGGCGATCTGTGAAAATGAAAGGAATACTATGGCGCTGAACCTCTGGGAGTGAACTAACCAGCACCACGATATCTTCCTTACGCTGGATGGGGACTCCGCGTCCGGTCACGATATTCAGCAGCATCGGTGAGGCATGTGTGAAGTAGAAAGGAATGTAATCGCTAAGCATGCCACCTGGCGGCATTGGCACTGCTCGTGTCGATCGCCTGTCTATCAGTTCCTGCTTGCAGATGGTGGCAAACGTCGGATCCTGTTCCGCTGCTGAGCGGCAATAGAGACCATGTTCCAGCAGCCACGGTAGGTTGTCGCGGTGTGTGATGCGAAAGATCAGCGCTTTGTCAGGGTTCAGGCTGCGGGACAGGTTTATGACCATCGTTCAGCTTGCCTCCCTATCATCCGCACCCGCCAATGGCTTCTTGCCCATGGCCTTCTCGATGATCGCTAGCAGCAGGCGTTTGCGCTGCTGGTAGAAGGCATCGAAGTCGTCGGCACGCAGGGCATCTGTGGGGATGCGGTGGCCTTCGAGGATGGCGTTCATTGCTTCGTCGCTGAGCTGAACCTGCTGGTGGTTCTGCAGGCGGGCCAGGTACTGCGACGGCGCGTCGCCGCCGATCATGCGGTTGGTGCGGGCGGAGATCGGCGTTTTGTTGATGATGGCGTCGTCCTCGAACCAGAGCATCAGGTCCTCCAGGTCCAGCGCGATACGGGTTTCCACGGCACCGCCGTAGAGCTCGCCCAGCACACCGCTCCAGAACCAGCGCGAGAGCTTGGCGTGGATGTGCGGCTCGCGCCAGCGGTCACCCAGCAGCGTCATTACCGCTGCCAGTGGCACCAGCTGGGTAGCGTAGGGCAATTCACGACGGCTGTAGAAGCACTCTCCCTTGAGAAAGTAGGCGGCTTCGACAAAGCCTTTTTCCACAATATCGGCCCAGCGCTGGTAGGCCTCCAGTGGCAGGTCCAGCACCGAGGCGCGCTTGGCGCTGACCGGGCGGACCTGCTTGCCGGTCTTGCCGGCCTTGATGTCCTGCTGTTTGCGTTCATGGGTATGCAGCAGGGTGATGGCCTGGAGCAGGTCGGTGTTTTCCACGTCACAGAGAAGCTCGTGCTCATTGAAGCGTGCCTTGCGTGAAGGCACCTCGCGAATATCCGAGCCGTACCAGTCATCGCGCAGGTTGTAACTGTCGAAGGTGGTCATGGCGGTTCCCTGTGCGATGTGATCCTGGTGGTGTGATGTTGATACAAAAGCCCCGGCTATGCCGGGGTGGTGGTTTGGGCTTGTTCGAGCAGCGGTGTAACGCGGACGCGACCGGTAAGGAGGTCGTCCATTAGGCCTGCTTTCTGCTTTGTTAATTTTTTCAGCTGGATCACTTCTGCAGACCTCCTTCTGTTATGCTCTGCAATAGTTTTCGATATGGAAATATACTCATCCTCGTTTTTCGGGCACGCCACTGGTAAATTGAGAAGTTGCTGGCGACTAACCCCAGGAATTGCTCCGCCTTCCGCAATTTTATTTATCATCTTCTCGTTTAATGAAAAGAAAGCGTGCCAGTACCTTTTTTCAGCCTTTTTAAAGACAAATGCCATTAACTGTCTACTTATGCATGCATCAGCTGATGCCACGGCTATTTTTCCGCAACCTGACCCTTTTACTGTTATTAGAAGATCACCTCTTGAACACATAACCTGCGGAAACTCGGTATAACTACTCACAATAGTCGTCCCAGAATAAAAATCAGCCGGCCCTGTAAAGTATGGTACCCCCCTAGCATCTCTATTGCTGAGCTCGCCCGGTATATGCTGCCCGGAAATCAATTTACCGTAGTCTTTCAACAGACCGTATTGCCACTCCCTCGGTATCAACCCCAGCGGCGATTCTTTGTAGAGCTCCGGCGCTTGCTCGGGGCTGGGGCGGAGTTGGCCGTTGTCGTCGATGCCGCGGGTCAGCAGGTCGTGGAGCAGGCCTTCCTTGACCTTCTCCAGCTTGGCGATCAGCGCCTCGGTCTTCTGGATCTGGATATCGAGGGTGTCGAGGACTTTGGCGATGCCTATCTGCTCACTAAAGGGGGGGAGGTGCAGTGGGATTTCAGCAATTTTTTTCTTGTTGAGAGTAGCTCCCTTTACTGCACTATCGGTTACAACATTTCCCGCTGCCTTTGGAATAGCGTGGTAAAGCCAGCGCGAATCTAACTTCTGGGAGAGCGGTTCAAAAAAAGCAATGGCTTCATTGCAGTACATGGAAGATTTCGTAATACCAACCCGTCCAATGCTGAGCTTGAAGCTCATCACTGTGGAGTTGATGGGTATCTTTTTTACATTACTAGAAAGAACGCCCAGCTCTGTGATGTGTTCTTTGGTACGCCAGATGTATTTTGAATTTAAGTCAGATATAGCTAACCACGGATGGCCACTAGGTGGAGTCGCCCAGAAATCCGGCTGATTTCTAAGTGCCTAACCGAAAGTTTTCGTGCATAATGTATGTAGGATAACTGACACG